>JARLIN010000271.1 GCA_031291715.1 Rhodopila sp.
CGCCGACGCGGACGTTCCATGGTCACGCTGCCGACAAGAAGGCGAAGCGAGGCTGACATGAGCAAGCCAGAGGCCCCGCGGCGTCTCGCGGACAATGAAGCGCAGGTGATCGTCAGCAACCTTCGGATCAGCCCTCGTAAGCTGAACCTGGTCGCGGCGATGATCCGCAACCTGCCGGCCGGTCGTGCCGTCGCGACGCTGACCTTCAGCAAGCGGCGCATCGCGCATCAGGTAAAGAAGGCGTTGGAAAGCGCCATCGCCAATGCCGAGAACAACCATTCCCTCGACGTGGACCGCCTGGTCGTGGCGCGCGCCGAGGTCGGCCGCTCCATCGTTATGCGCCGCTTCCACGCTCGTGGCCGCGGTCGTGCGTCGCGTGTGGAGAAGTGGTTCAGCCATCTGAAGATCGTCGTGGCGGAGCGTGCACAGGACGATGCCGGCACCGAAGGGGGAGCCGCGTAATATGGGTCACAAAGTCAATCCGATCGGTCTTCGCCTCGGCATCAACCGCACCTGGGATAGCCGCTGGTTCGCCGGCACGGACTATTCCAAGCTGCTGCACGAGGATTTCAAGCTCCGTAACCATCTGCGCACCAAGCTGCGCGGTGCCGGCGTTTCCCGCGTGGTGATCGAGCGTCCGGCGAAGAAGCCGCGCGTCACGATCTACGCGGCACGCCCCGGTGTGGTGATCGGCAAGAAGGGCCAGGACATCGAGGTTCTGAAGAAAGACCTCAGCAAGATGGCCAAGGCCGATGTGTCGCTGAACATCGTTGAAATCCGGAAGCCGGAAATCGACGCGACCCTGGTGGCAGAAAACATCGCTCAGCAGCTCGAGCGTCGCGTGGCCTTCCGTCGTGCGATGAAGCGCGCGGTTCAGTCGGCGATGCGTCTCGGCGCCCAGGGCATTCGGATCAATTGCGGCGGTCGTCTCGGTGGGGCGGAAATCGCCCGGGTCGAATGGTATCGTGAAGGTCGCGTACCGCTGCATACGCTTCGCGCGGATATCGATTTCGGCGTGGCGACGGCGAAGACGACCTACGGCACCTGCGGTGTGAAGGTTTGGGTGTTCAAGGGCGAGATTCTCGCGCACGACCCGATGGCCCAGGATCGCAAGGCCGCCGAGCAGGCACCGCAGCGGTAGATGGATTGGTAAAGTAAGATGCTCTCTCCGAAGCGCACCAAATATCGCAAGCAGCACAAGGGCCGCATTCATGGCGCGTCCAAGGGCGGCACCGCGTTGAATTTCGGCACCTTTGGCCTCAAGGCCCTGGAGCCGGAGCGCATCACCGCGCGGCAAATCGAATCCGCCCGTCGGGCGATCACCCGTGCGATGCGTCGTGCCGGCCGAGTCTGGATCCGGATCTTCCCGGATGTGCCGGTTTCCACCAAGCCGGCCGAAGTCCGCATGGGCTCCGGCAAAGGTTCGCCCGAGTTCTGGGTGGCCCGCGTCGCGCCTGGCCGCATCATGTTCGAGATCGACGGCGTGACGCCGGAACTGGCGCGTGAGGCTCTGACCCTCGGCGCGGCCAAGTTGCCGATCAAGACCAAGTTCATCGCGCGGATCGGAGACGCCTGATGGCCAAGAATGCGCTCTACAAGGCCAGCGATGTCCGGGCGAAGACGCCGGACGAACTGTCCGGCCTGCTGCTGGACCTGCGGAAGGAGCAGTTCAACCTGCGCTTCCAGCGTGCCACTGGCCAGCAGGAAGGCACCGGCCGGGTGCGTGAAGTTCGCCGCGAGATCGCTCGCGTGAAAACCATCCAGGCGGAAAAGACTCGTTCCGCCTCGAAGTCGTAAGGAGAGAGGGCGATGCCAAGGCGCGTCCTGACAGGACGGGTGACCAGCGACAAGATGGACAAGACCATCACGGTTCTTGTCGATCGGCGCGTGATGCACCCGCTGTATAAGAAGTTCATCCGCAAGTCGAAGAAGTACGCGGCGCACGACGAGGCGAACCTGTGCAAGATCGGCGACATGGTGCGCATCGTCGAGTGCGCCCCGATCAGCAAGCGGAAGACCTGGACCCTGGTCGAGCGGAACGGCGAGATCGTCGGTGGCGCGGACGCTGCCGCCTCGTCCGCCAGCTAAGGGAGACGGTCCATGATTCATGTCGAGACCAATCTTGAAGTCGCCGATAACTCCGGTGCGCGCCGCGTTCAGTGCATCAAGGTGCTGGGCGGCTCCAAGCGGAAGTTCGCGTCGGTGGGCGATGTCATCGTCGTGTCGGTGAAGGAAGCGATTCCCCGCGGCAAGGTGAAGAAGGGCGACGTGCACCAGGCGGTGATCGTGCGCACCGCATTCCCGGTGCGGCGCACCGATGGCAGCGCCATCCGCTTCGACCGCAATGCCGCCGTGCTGATCAACAAGCAGCAGGAGCCGATCGGCACCCGCATCTTTGGGCCGGTGGTGCGTGAGCTGCGTGGACGCAAGTTCATGAAGATCATCTCTTTGGCGCCGGAGGTGCTATAATGGCCGCGCGTATTCGCAAGGGCGATACCGTCCTGGTCACCACCGGCAAGAGCAAGGGCCAGCGCGGCGAAGTGCTGCGTGTGTTCCCGGACGCCGAGCGTGCCATCGTGCAGGGTGCCGCCATGGCGCGTCACCACACGAAGCCGACCGGTATGGGGCAGCCCGGCGGGATCATCGACCGCGAGGCGACGATTCACCTGTCCAATCTGATGCTGATCGACCCGAAGAGCGAGAAACCCACCAAGGTCGGGTTCCGCGTCCTGGAGGACGGTCGCAAGGTCCGCGTCGCAAAAGCGACCGGCGAAGTGATCGAAGGCTAGTGCCATGAGCGGAACGAAGAATCAGCCCAAGGGCAGCGCGAAGGCCGGTGGCGCCCGCGGAGCGGGCGGGCCTCCCGCCGGTAAGGAAGCCCAGCGCGCCGCGCGTCGGGTAGAGCTCGTCGGCGTCGATAACCCCTCGGCTTCCGCCGCGGAAATGCCCCGCCTGCAGAAGCGCTACCGTGAGGAAGTGCGGGCGAAGCTGCGCACCGAGTTCGGCTACCAGAACGAGATGCAGGTTCCGAAGCTGGAAAAGATCGTCATCAACATGGGTGTTGGTGAGGCGACGGGCGACCAGAAGAAGCTGGACGCCGCGGTGGCTGAACTGACAGCGATCGCGGGCCAGCGCCCGGTGAAGACGGTGGCCAAGAAGGCCATCGCCGGCTTCAAGATCCGCAAGGGTCTGCCGATCGGCTGCAAGGTCACGCTCCGCAAGGCGCGCATGTATGAGTTCATGGACCGGCTGATCACCATCGCCTTGCCGCGCGTCCGCGACTTCCGCGGTATCACCGGCAAGGGGTTCGACGGTCGTGGCAACTTCGCCATGGGCCTGAAGGAACAGATCATCTTCCCGGAAATCAACTACGACCGGGTTGACCAGGTGCGTGGCATGGACATCCAGTTCGTGACCACCGCGAAGACCGATGCCGAAGCGAAGGCCCTGCTCAAGGCTTTCGATCTACCTTTCGCCAACTGAATTTTTGGAAAACCCCCGGGGTTATGCCCGGTAGGTTCCGGAGGATCTAAACAGGATGGCCAAAACTTCCCAGGTCAACCGCAATAAGATGCGTGAGAAGATGGCGAAGCGCGACAAGTCGAAGCGTCGCGCTCTGAAGGACGTGCTGATGGACCGCACGCTTCCGGTAGAGGACCGCTTCAACGCCTCGCTGAAGCTGGCACAATTGCCGCGCAACGGTGCGGCGGTGCGTGTTCGTCTGCGTTGCGAGCTGACCGGCCGGTCACGCGGCAATTATCGCAAGTTCAAGCTCTGCCGTATCGCGCTGCGCGATCTGGCCAGTGCCGGGCAGATCCCGGGCATGGTCAAGGCGAGCTGGTAAGGGGACGGTACGATGTCAATGTCCGATCCCGTCGGGGATATGCTGACCCGCATCCGCAATGCACAGCGTGCGCGCCACTCGGTTTGCGTGGCGCCTGCGTCGAAGCTGCGGGCCAATGTGCTGGGTGTTCTGAAGCGTGAGGGTTTCATCCGCGGTTATGCCGCTGAAGAACTCCGCCCAGGCGTTGCGCAACTGCGCATCGAGCTGAAGTACAACGAGGGCGAACCCGTCATCAAGGAGATCCATCGTGTCTCCAAGCCGGGCCGCCGGGTGTACTCGAAGATCAAAGAGCTGCCGCGGGTCTATGCCGGCCTGGGTATTTCCATCCTGTCCACGCCGCGTGGCGTGATGAGCGATGCCGAGGCACGCGCCGCCAATGTTGGCGGCGAAGTCCTCTGCCGCGTGTTCTAAGGGGAAAACGCGTATGTCACGCGTAGGCAAATATCCGGTCGAAATTCCCGCCGGTGTGCAGGTCGCCATCGCCGGGGGCATGGTGACCGCGAAGGGTAAGCTCGGGGAGCTGAAGCTGCCGCTGACTGAGCTGGTGGAAGCTACGGTCGATGGCAACAAAGTCAGCGTCAAGCCGGCCAGCAATGAAGCGCGGGCGCGGATGATGTGGGGCACGACGCGGGCGTTGATCGCGACGATGGTCCAGGGCGTGTCCACCGGCTATACCAAGTCGCTCGAGATCACCGGCACCGGCTATCGCGCCGCGGTGCAGGGCAAGAACCTCGAGATCAACCTCGGTTTCTCGCATCCCGTGATCTATCCGGTGCCGGAAGGCATCAAGATCACCTGCGAGCGGCCGACGTCGATCAAGGTTGAGGGCGTGGATAAGCGCCTGGTGGGCCAGGTGGCCTCGGAAATCCGGGCGTTCCGTCCGCCCGAACCGTACAAGGGCAAGGGTGCGCGCTACACCGACGAAACTATTCGGCGCAAGGAAGGCAAGAAGAAATGAGCGCCAAGCAGGATCTCGCCAATCGCCGCCGCGTTCGGCTGCGCTATCAGATCAAGCAGAAGTCGCACGGGCGTCCGCGCCTGTCGGTGTTCCGCTCGGGCAAGAATATATATGCCCAGGTCATCGACGACGCGCAGGGCCGCACCGTGGCCGCTGCTTCCACGCTGGACGCCAACCTGAAGGCCTCGCTGAAGACGGGCGCCGACAAGGCCGCCGCCGCGGCGGTGGGCAAGCTGGTCGCCGAACGGGCGCTGGCCGCCGGCATCAAGGAAGTGGTCTTCGACCGCGGCTCCTATCTGTATCACGGCCGGGTCAAGACTCTGGCCGACGCCGCCCGCGAAGGCGGGTTGGACTTCTAAAGGAATCGTATTGAATGGCACGTGAACCGAGAGAAGGTGGCGGCCGGGGCCGGGATCGCGAGCGCGGTGGCGACCGTGAACCCGATGATGGCATCATCGACAAGCTGGTCACCATCAACCGCGTCGCCAAGGTGGTGAAGGGTGGCCGTCGCTTCGCCTTCGCCGCTCTGGTCGTCGTCGGCGACCAGAAGGGCCGCGTCGGCTACGGCGCCGGCAAGGCGCGTGAGGTGCCGGAAGCCATCCGCAAGGCGACGGAACGTGCCAAGCGCGGCATGATCCGTGTGCCGATGAAGGAAGGCCGCACGCTGCATCATGACGTCGAAGGTCATTTCGGCGCCGGTAACGTGATCCTGCGCTCCGCCACAGCCGGCACGGGTATCATCGCCGGCGGTCCGCTCCGCGCCGTGTTCGAGACGCTGGGGATCGGTGACGTCGTGGCCAAGAGCCTCGGCAGCCGGAACCCGCATAACATGGTGAAGGCGGCTTTCGCGGCTTTGCAGAAATGCGCCAGCCCGCGCTCGGTTGCCACGCGCCGTGGCAAGAAGGTGCCGGAACTGTTCGGCCGCCGTGAGACGCCGGCAGCGCAGGCCCAGGAGGCACAAGCCAATGCCTAAGGTTCGCGTAACGCAAACCGCGTCCGCTCTCGGTCGCAAGCCTGGCCAGAAGGAAACCCTGGTCGGTCTCGGCCTGAACAAACTGCGGAGCACCCGCGAACTGGAGGATACCCCCTCCATTCGTGGCATGATCCGCAAGGTCGCCCACCTGATCAAGGTGGAGGAGCTTTCCTGACATGAACCTCAATGAACTGCGCGACAACCCCGGCGCGCGCCTGAAGTCGAAGCGGCTCGGCCGTGGTATCGGCTCGGGCAAGGGCAAGACATCCGGCAAGGGCGTCAAGGGCCAGAAGGCGCGCGAAGGCGTGGCACTGAACGGCTTCGAAGGTGGTCAGCTCCCGATCTATCGGCGACTGCCTAAGCGCGGCTTCCACAATCATTTCCGCAAGGAATACGCCCCGGTGAACCTGGGCGCGCTGGACGCGGCGATTGAAGCGGGCAAGATCGACGGTTCGCAGCCGATCACTGAAGCGGTCCTGATCGCGGCGGGCCTAGCGTCCGGCAACCTTGATGGCATCCGGCTGCTGGCGGAAGGCACGATCGCCCGCGCGATTAACATCACCGTTTCCGGCGCTTCGGCGACGGCGAAGGCGGCGGTGGAGCAGGCGGGTGGTACGGTTACGACGACGGTCGCCCCGAAAGTGGCTCCGGAAGCCGCAGCCTGAGCCACGCGATGCGATGATACAAAAGCCACGCAGGCGGTTCCAACCGCTGCGTGGCTTTTTGCTTGATGGGCAAATGGCTTGCACCTGACCCCGCCCGGATTGAGAATGGGCCGGGACTAATAAGGGAAATTCCATGGCTTCCGCTGCCGAACAGCTCGCGGCCAACCTGAATCTCGGGGTCTTTTCCAAGGCAACCGAGCTGAAGCAGCGCATCTGGTTTACCCTGGGTGCGCTCATCGTCTATCGGATTGGCACCTATATTCCGGTTCCTGGGGTTGATGCCTCGGTCATGGGGGAAATGCTGTCGCAGCATGGCGGCGGCATCCTTGGCATGTTTGATATGTTCACCGGCGGTGCGCTGCGGCGCATGACCGTCTTCGCGCTGAACATCATGCCTTACATCAGCGCCAGCATCATCATTCAGTTGATGTCCGCGGCCATCCCGACCCTTGAGACGCTCAAGAAGGAAGGCGAGCAGGGGCGCAAGAAGCTCAACCAGTACACTCGGTATCTGACCGTGCTGATCGCCATGTTCCAGTCCTACGGCATCGCCGTGGGGCTTGAGACGATGCACGGCAGTTTCGGCGCCGCGGTGATCGATCCCGGCTGGTTCTTCCGATTCTCCTGCATGATCACCCTGGTCGGCGGCACCATGTTTCTGATGTGGCTGGGTGAGCAGATCACCGCGCGCGGCATCGGCAACGGCACCAGCCTGATCATCATGTCCGGTATTGTCGCCAACCTGCCGACCGCGTTCGCCTCGATGCTGGAACTCGGCCGCACCGGCGCACTGTCGCCATTTTTCATCCTGCTGTTCATGGTCATCGCCGTTGCCACCATCGCGATCATCGTGTTCGTTGAACGGGCGCAGCGGCGCATCGCGGTGCAGTATCCGAAACGTCAGGTCGGCAACCGGATGTTCGGCGGCGATTCGACGCATATTCCGCTGAAGATCAACACGTCCGGCGTCATTCCACCGATCTTCGCCAGTTCGATCCTGCTGATCCCGGCGACGGTCGCCGGATTCGCGACGAACGGTCCGCCCTGGGTGCAGATGATCGCGGCGCAGCTCGCGCACGGTCAGCCGCTCTACATGGGCCTGTACGCGTTCATGATCATCTTCTTCTCCTATTTCTACACCGCCGTGGTGTTCAATCCGGAGGAGACCGCGGACAACCTGAAGAAATACGGCGGCTTTATCCCGGGCATCCGCCCTGGCAGCGCGACGGCCGACTATTTCGACCGGATCCTGACCCGGCTGACCACCGTCGGCGGCATCTACCTGGTGCTGATTTGCCTGCTGCCGGAAATCCTGATCAGCGATTACGGGTTGCCGTTTTATTTTGGCGGCACCTCGATTCTGATTGTGGTGTCGGTTACCATGGACACCGTGACGCAGATACAATCGCATCTGCTCGCGCATCAATACGAAGGTCTTATTCGTAAGACACGGGCGAAGGGACGTCGGTGAAACTCATTCTTTTGGGTCCGCCAGGGGCGGGCAAAGGCACCCAGGCCAAGCGGCTGCAGGAGCGGTACGGGATCGTGCAGATCTCCACCGGCGATATGCTGCGGGCCGAGGTCGCCGCTGGCAGCCCTATTGGCAAGGAGGCCAAGGCGGTCATGGAGGCGGGGAAGCTCGTCTCCGACGACACGCTGGTGCGCATGCTTGCCTCCCGCCTTGACCAACCGGACGCAGCCAACGGATTCATCCTGGATGGCTTCCCGCGTACCTTGCCGCAGGCACAGGCACTCGACCGGATGCTCGCCGAGAAGGGGCTGAAACTGGATGCCGTCGTCGAGCTTAAGGTGGACGACGAAGCCCTGGTCGATCGAATCTCCGGCCGCTTCACCTGTGCGAAATGCGGCACCGGCTATCACGATACGTTCAAACCGACCGCCAAGGCGGGGGTCTGCGACATCTGCGGCGCCACCGAGTTCGTCCGACGCGCCGATGACAATCGTGAAACGGTTGGTGCGCGGTTGGAGGCGTACCATCGGCAGACGGCGCCGATCATTCCGCACTATGCGGCCACCGGCGTATTCCACAGTGTCGATGGCATGGCGGATATCGATGATGTCGCCCGCGAGCTCGATGCTGTGCTGGCAGGGGTCGGACACGGATGTTGAGTTGTTCGCGCGAAGTTGATAAGTCTTCGTTGACTCCTGCGCGGCGGAAACTATAGTCCCGCGCTCCGGCGCAACCCCATATGGGGGTTTGGCGCCGCTTGCGCGTATTTCAGCCCCTCGGGGCAGTTAATGTCCGGTCAATTGCCGGACGACAGGAGAGTCGAGCGTGGCGCGTATTGCCGGCGTGAATATCCCGACGAACAAGCGAGTGACCATCGGGCTTCGCTATATCTATGGCATCGGCCCGACCAAGGCGGCCGAGATTTGTCAGAAACTTAGTATCCCGGACGATCGCCGGGTCAACCAGCTTTCGGATGAGGAAGTTCTCCACATCCGCGAACTGATTGATCGTGAATATCGCGTGGAAGGGGATCTGCGGCGTGAAGTCGCGATGAACATTAAGCGGCTGATGGACCTGGGTTGCTATCGCGGCCTGCGACATCGCCGCGGCCTGCCGGTCCGTGGTCAGCGGACCCACACCAACGCCCGTACCCGCAAGGGCAAGGCGGTGGCCATCGCCGGCAAGAAGAAGGTCACCAAGTAGGTTTCGGTCTTCGGGCCACCAACCTCCCCGTTTTATGCCGCGCCGGTTTCCGGCGCGGTTAGCAGTTGAAACAGGATCAAAGAACCATGGCGAAACCCGCCGCCGCCGCCCGGCCTCGCCGCAAGGAGCGCAAGAACATCATCGCTGGCGTGGCGCATGTCGCCGCCACGTTCAACAACACGGTGATCACGATCACGGATGCCCAGGGCAACGCCATCGCATGGTCGTCCGCCGGTAGCCAGGGTTTCAAGGGCAGCCGCAAGAGCACGCCATACGCTGCCCAGGTGGCGGCCGAGGATGCGGGCAAGAAAGCCCGTGAGCATGGCATGGAGACTTTGGAGATCGAGGTTAGCGGTCCCGGTTCGGGACGCGAAAGCGCTCTGCGGGCTTTGCAGGCGGTCGGCTTCGCGGTTTCGACTATTCGCGACATGACCCCGATCCCCCACAATGGCTGCCGGCCGCGCAAGCGCCGGCGCGTCTGAGTTTACGTTCGCGTCGGCCGGCGCCGTCCGGCCAGGGGCGGGCCAGAGGGCCGAGGTTTGACACTGTCCAGAGGACATCAGCCGCGCCCGACGCGGTTCGAAAGGTGTTGGTAGTATGAGGCAGAGCGCAGTTATTCAGAGAAATTGGCAGTCTCTGATCAAGCCCGAAAAGCTGGAAGTGGAGCCAGGCGCCGATCCGTCGCGCGTTGCCACCGTCGTCGCCGAACCGCTGGAGCGCGGCTTCGGCATGACACTGGGCAACGCCATTCGCCGCATCCTGCTGTCTTCGCTGCAAGGCGCAGCGGTCACCGCGGTGCAGATCGATGGTGTCCTGCACGAATTCAGCAGCGTGCCCGGCGTCCGTGAGGACGTGACCGACATCGTCCTGAACATCAAGCAGCTCGCGCTGCGGATGCACGGCGAAGGTCCGAAGCGGATGACGTTGACGGCCACCGGCCCCGGTGAAGTTCGCGCTGGCCAGATCCAGTCCGGCCATGACATCGACATCATGAACCCGGAACTCGTGATCTGCACCCTGGATGACGGGGTGAAGCTGGGCATGGAGTTCACGGTCAACCTGGGCAAGGGCTACCAACCGTCCAGTGTCAACCGCCCGGAAGATGCACCGATCGGACTGATCCCGGTCGATTCGATCTACTCGCCGGTTCGCCGTGTGTCCTACAGCGTCGCGCCGACCCGCGTGGGCCAGGTCACCGACTACGACAAGCTGTTGCTTACGGTGGAAACCAACGGTGCGGTGACGCCGGAAGACTCCGTGGCGCTGGCCGCCCGGATCCTGCAGGACCAGCTTCAGCTCTTCATCAACTTCGATGAGCCGCAGCAGATTCGCACGGAAGAGCCGCAGGACGACCTGCCGTTTAATCGCAACCTGCTCCGCAAGGTGGACGAGCTCGAACTCTCGGTCCGCAGCGCCAATTGCCTGAAGAACGATAACATCGTTTACATTGGCGACCTGGTGCAGAAGAGCGAGCAGGAAATGCTCCGCACGCCGAACTTCGGCCGGAAGTCCCTGAACGAGATCAAGGAGGTTCTGACCTCCATGGGCCTCGGTCTGGGCATGAGCGTCGCCGGCTGGCCGCCGGAGAATATCGAGGACTTGGCCAAGCGGCTCGAAGAGCCGTTCTGAGCCGGCATAGGGAATACGAAAATGCGTCACGGAGTTGCCGGCCGGAAGCTCGGCGTTACCTCTACCCATCGCCTCGCCATGTTCCGTAACATGGCGCATGCGCTGCTCAAGCACGAGCAGATCACCACCACGCTGCCCAAGGCGAAGGAACTCCGCCCCGTGGCGGAGAAGCTGATTACCCTGGGCAAGAAGGGCGGACTCGCCAACAAGCGCCTGGCCTATGCCGAACTGCGTGACGACGTGATCGTCACCAAGCTGTTCAGCACCCTGGCCGATCGCTACAAGGCCCGCGCCGGTGGCTACACGCGCGTGCTGAAGGCGGGCGTCCGCTACGGCGATGCCGCCGACATGGCGATCATTGAGCTGATCGATCGCGATCCCACCGCCAAGGGCCAGGACAGCGGTCCGGTCCAGGCGAAGGAAGAAGAGACCGAGGAATAGGACGGCAATTCCCTGTCACGTAGCCCGAACAAGTCGGGCCATGTGACGGGCACGCCGGGCTGTCAGCTTCCCGGAAGTCCGTAGGCTTCCGGGAAGAAGTAATCCTTCCACGACGTCGGCTTGACCTTAATGGTGCCGACCTCCGCCATGAATGCGGCGGCCCGCAGCGTCTCTCGCGGCACGGCTGTCCATTCGGTATCCGGCCCAGACCCCGCAGCAGCAACGAAATCGACGCTCAGCTTTGAATCGCTGTCCTCGATCCAGTAGCGCGATGCCGTCCTGATGTCCTTGCGGACCAATTCCGTCGCTTCTGCCAGCGCCTCGTACACCGCCTGGTAGAGCTTTGGGTTGCGGTCGTGGAATCGTTTGGACGTATAGGCCACCGTATAGGTGGTTGGCCCTCCGGCCAGATCGAATGAGTTCGCCACCACGTGGATGTTCGGGTGTTCCAACTGCTGCTGCATGAATGGCGGCAGTGCG
Source organism: Rhodopila sp. (assembly GCA_031291715.1). GTDB lineage: Bacteria > Pseudomonadota > Alphaproteobacteria > Acetobacterales > Acetobacteraceae > Rhodopila. Next base: position 11,665 of record JARLIN010000271.1, read on the forward strand.
ACCACGCAGTTGACGTCCCCGCTTCCGGTCAGCAGCGCGATCGTCGCATCGGCCGGAGACATGGTGACCGTCGCCGAATCGAATCGGGCGAATTCCTTAATCCCGTATAGCTTCGTCGCCGCCAACTGCACCGCGACCGCGGGCGAGGACACCCTTA
>JARLIN010000272.1 GCA_031291715.1 Rhodopila sp.
GGGGGGGGCGCGGGGGGGCCCCGCCCCCCCCGGGGGGGCCCCCCCCCCCCCCCCCAGGGGGGGGGGGGCGGCCCCACCCCCGGCCATGACACATTGAGACGCCATGACACATTGAGACGCCATGACACGTTGAGACGCCATGACACATTGCGGCGCCATGACACGGTGGGGCGCCATGACACGTTGAGACGCCATGACACGTTGAGACGCCGTGACACGTTGAGACGCCGTGACACGTTGAGACGCCGTGATACATTGAAAGGCCGTGATGCGCGGTCAGAGCGGCCATCACTCGGTCTCCGCGAACAATTCGCGCCCGATCAGTATCCTTCGTATTTCACTCGTCCCGGCGCCGATCTCGTACAACTTCGCATCCCGCAGCAAACGCCCGGTGGGATAGTCATTGATGTAACCATTCCCGCCCAGGGCCTGGATCGCCTCCAGGGCCATCCATGTGGCCTTCTCCGCCGCGTACAGGATCGCCCCGGCGGCATCCTTCCGGGTTGTTTCCCCCCGGTCGCACGCCTTGGCCACCGCATATACATACGCCTTGGCGGCGTTCATCGTCGTGTACATGTCCGCCAGCTTGCCCTGCATCAACTGGAACTCGCCGATCGGCTGGCCGAACTGTTTGCGCTCGTGCACGTACGGAACCACGACATCCATGCACGCTTGCATGATCCCGATCGGACCCGCCGCCAGCACGGCCCGTTCATAATCCAGCCCGCTCATCAGCACGTTCACGCCGCGCCCGACGGTGGAAAGAACGTTCTCGTCCGGAACCTCGCAATCCTCGAACACCAGCTCGCACGTGTTGGACCCGCGCATCCCCAGCTTGTCCAGCTTCTGCGCGGTCGAGAACCCCTTGAACCCCTTCTCCACCAGGAACGCGGTAATCCCCCGAGCCCCCGCCGCCGGATCGGTCTTGGCGTAGATCACCAGCACGTCCGCATCCGGTCCGTTGGTGATCCACATCTTGCTGCCGTTCAGAACGTAACGGTCGCCCTTCCTGTCCGCCCGGGTGCGCATGCCGACGACATCCGACCCCGCCCCCGGCTCGCTCATGGCCAGCGCGCCAACCTTCGACCCGTCGATCAGCCCCGGCAAGTAGCGCTGCTTCTGCGCCTCATTTCCATTGCGGGAGATCTGGTTCACGCACAGGTTCGAGTGCGCCCCATACGACAGACCCACCGAGGCGGATGCGCGGGAGATCTCCTCCATCGCCACCACATGCTCCAGGTAGCCCATCCCGGCGCCGCCATATTCCTCCGAGGCCGTCACCCCGAGGACGCCCAGCGCGCCCATCTTCGGCCAAAGATCCATCGGAAACGCGTTGTCCCGATCGATGGCGGCCGCCCGAGGCGCGATCTCCTCGGCCGCGAACGCCTCGACCTGACCGCGCAGCATATCCGCGGCTTCCCCCAGATCGAAGTTCAACCCCGGCAGGCGGTTCGGCAGGCTGGCCATTCCCATTTCCTCGATATTCTTCTCGACGCGCGCGGCACACTGCCCCACCCGCTCGCCGCCGCCAAGCGGGTGATTTTCAGCGCCGTCGCACGTTTCCGCTCGCTTCGCCGCCTCCATCCGGATAGCGCCCGACGCCCGCTCGGGCTTGGGCCCCCGCCGCTCGGCAGTTGGCGGCTGTATCCAGCCGCCTCGCCCGGTCATAGACGCCCTTTGCCGTCCTTGATAACGCGTCCGTGAATTTTTATGTTGCAGTGCAGCATAGGCTTGCCTATATGGTTTTCCGTGTTTCGAAGGCGGCATCCTTCTAGTTGCAACCCGGAACGTCCCACGCGTGCCATCGGTATGACTTTGATCCTGAAACGGTGCGCTTCGCCCGCAACAGGAGCGGACGTTTAGCGTTGCCGAACCGTGCACGAGCAACGGGTGGGACCGTCCTCCAACAGCAGTTGGCAATCCGCCGTGAATGAAAGGAGTGAGATCATGAGCATTTTTGAAACTTTGGGCCAGGCCCAGATGCTGAGCCAAGAGGGCAATCGGCAGATCGCAGCCACGCTGGCGGACGCTTCCCGCAAACTGATGCAGCGCTTTGCGCGCTTCCTTGGCGAGACGCTGCGCCACGTCCCAAACGAGTCTCCGCAGCCGTAGCAGCCCGTCGAATGTAGGACGCTGGGTCGCCCCCCGCGCCCGCTATGTTGCGAACGTCCAGGCGTCGTGCCGGGGATCAGCCTTGTCACCGACCGCTTCGGGTCCGGGACCGCAAGACGTGGGTGGCCGGGCCAAGCCCGGCCATGACACAACAGTAAAGCGTCTTGCCCGTTCCCTTAGTCAGCGCCGTTTGGCGCCTGGCTAGTCAGCGCCGTTTGGCGTCTGGCCCGGCCATGACACAAAAAGTCAGGCACCGAGTCCCGCCGGTGCGAGAGCCCCCTTCAAAAAACCTCCGGCAATGGACGCGGCTTGCCGACTTCATCGACCGCCACCAGTACGAACTCCGCCGCGGTCACCCTGACCCTTTCGCCGAGGTTCCGGCGCAGCGCCCAGGCCTCGACCCCAACGGTCACCGACGTCCGGCCGGTCTTCGTGATGTCCGTATAGACGCACACCACGTCCCCAACCTTCACTGGCTGCAGGAAGGTCAAATTCGACACTGCGGCGGTTGCTACCCGCCCCCTCGCCAGACTGCCGGCCGAGACACCCGCGGCCAGGTCCATCAGCGACATGATCCAGCCGCCGAAGATATCCCCGGCCGGGTTGGTATCCGCCGGCATCGCGACGGTCCGCAGCGACAACTCCCCGCGTGGTTGAGGACTGCTGTTCGGCATGGCGATTCCTTTCTGCTATAGCGACCCCATCATGACCGAAATCCTGCTCCGCCACGACAGCGATCATATCGCAACCCTGACTCTGAACCGCCCGGCCGCCCGCAACGCCCTGTCGATGGGCCTGATGGAGGCTTTGGACGCCCAACTCGCCGCCATCGCCGAGGACCGCTCGGTCAAGGTCGTCATCCTCGCCGCCAACGGCCCGGCCTTCTGCGCCGGCCACGACCTGCGCGAAATCCGCGCCACCCCCACCCGCGCCGCCTACGAAGCCGTCTTCGCCCTCTGCTCGCGCCTGATGCAGCGCATCGTGCGCCTGCCGAAGCCGGTGATCGCGCAAGTCCACGGGGTCGCGACCGCCGCCGGCTGCCAGTTGGTTGCCTCGGCCGATCTGGCGGTGGCGGCCGACACCGCGCGGTTCGCCACGCCGGGCGTCGATATCGGCCTGTTCTGCTCCACCCCGATGGTCGCGCTGTCCCGCGCCGTCGGCCGCAAGGCAGCGATGGAGATGCTGCTGACGGGCGACATGGTCCCAGCCGCCCGCGCCCGGGAACTTGGCCTGGTCAACCGCGTCGTGCCCGAGGCCGAACTGCATGAAGCCGCGCTGTCCCTGGGGCGCCAGATCGCGGCAAAAAGCCCGCTGACGGTGGCGATCGGCAAGGAAGCGTTCTACCGTCAGGCGGAAATGGACCTCGCATCCGCCTACGACTATGCATCCGAGGTCATGACAAGGAACATGCTGGCGCGCGACGCCGAGGAAGGCATCGACGCATTCCTGACCAAACGCAAACCGCAATGGACAGGCACTTGATCGCACCCCGCCTCGTCTCTACGTGATCGGCACCGATGAAAGATCCATACGAAACCCTTGGCGTCCAGCGTACAGCAGATGAAGCGGCCATCCGTGCCGCGTATCGCAAGCTGGCGAAGAAGCATCACCCCGACGTCAACCCGGACAAGCCGGACGCGGCGGCGCGATTCGGCGAAATCAGTTCGGCCTATGAGCTGCTGTCCGACAAGGACAAGCGTGCCCGCTTCGACCGCGGGGAGATCGACGCGGACGGGAATGAGGTCCATCAGCAGCGCCAGTACTACCGCGACACCGCGGGTCACGAGCACTACGAGCCCGCCGGCGGGTTTTCCCAGGAAGACCTGGAGGCGTTCCTTGCTCAGGCGTTCGGCCAGGGCGGCCGGCGCTCCGACTGGGGTGCGACCGGCCGACCAATGCCGGGACGGGATATGCAATATTCGCTGACGGTCAGTTTTGTCGATGCGGCGGTTGGGACGACTCGGCGGCTGACGCTGCCAGATGGCAAGACGCTGGACGTGCGCATCCCGGCCGGGACCGAGGACGGCCATGTGCTGCGCCTGCGCGGCCAGGGCGGTCCGGGATTCAATGGTGCGCCGGCCGGCGATGCGCTGATCGAGATCACCGTCGCGCCCGATCCTCGTTTCCACCGCGATGGCGACGACATCGTCACCGACGTGCCGGTGACATTGAAGGAGGCTGTGCTGGGCGCCGCGCTGGAGGTGCCGACGATCCACGGGCCGGTGAAACTGTCGATCCCGGCGGGATCGGGGACCGGCACACGGCTGCGGCTGCGTGGGAAGGGGATCCGTCACGGGCACCAGTTCGTCCAGCTTCAGGTCGTGGTGCCGCCGGGGAATGAGCCGGAATTGGCGGAATTCCTGAAAACCTGGACTCCAAAGGTAAGCTTCAACCCGAGGAGCGGATCATGATGCGGTTCACCGCCGTGGTGGCGTTGTTCCCCGACCTGCCGGAGACTGAGCTTCACGCCTGGGTGGAACGCGGCTGGGTGCGGCCCGAGGGGACCGATCCGGACTGGATGTTCCAGGACATCGACGTCGCGCGGGTGCGGCTGATCTACGATTTTCGCCATGCGATGGCGGTGCAGGAGGAGACGATCCCGCTGGTGCTGTCGCTGCTGGACCAGGTCTATACGCTGCGCGGCCAATTGCGGGCGATCGCGCGAGCGGTGGAGCGCCAGCCGGAGGCGGTGCAGAAGGCGATCCTGGCGGCGTTGAGGGAGTGACTTCGAAAACAAAACCCTCACCGCTAGGTGAGGGTTTTGTTCGGCAAGTGACCTTGGGATGCCGAGCCCGCTCGAAGGGTCGATTTGCTTGCGAAAAGCGACCGCCTCTCGTTTTGCTACGTTAAATAATGTAACCTCCTTGCAAGATCGAAGCAAGGTGGGAAATGGCTCTTATATTCGGGTTCGATATCGGCACGACGTCGATAGGCTTCGCAGTTATCGAGCATGGGTCACCACATGGTCTGGACAGAATTCTCCGCCTTGGTGTTCGTATCTTTCCAGAAGCTAGGGACCCTGACGGGAC
>JARLIN010000273.1 GCA_031291715.1 Rhodopila sp.
AGCGCCACGACTACAAACCGCCGGCATCATGTTGTCAATATGGTCGTTAGATTGTCTAGATACAACAACGAGGCATTCGTTTCGACCGAGCGCGGGTCAATCGGGGCAAGAGCTTCTCCCTTGCCGCCACCGCCGGGCGCGTTTCGGCCATCGCGGCTAGGCAACAGCCTTGGCTGACAAACGATTCTGAATTTCTATTAGGTCGCGCTGACGGCGACTCTTCGCCGCTTCCCTCCGCGTCCCGACCGGGCTTGATCCGGGCACTCGTTGCACCTCGGTAAGTGGCTGTTCATCAATAAATAGGTCCGGCACCGATGGCCGGATCAAGTCCGGCCATGACGACGACGGGACAGCGGCTGATGCGTGGATCTTTGCATCCGCTGGTATTACGCCTCAACCAAGCGGTGTATGGCCCTTCAGGAACGCCACGACCTGATCGTGCTGTTCTTCCAGATAGTCTGGCCCGCGCCAGTCGGTCAGCACCTCCACCCCCGGCAGTAATGCCGCAAGCTCGGCGCTGGTCGCGGCCGGATGCGGGATGTCCGTCCCCGGCAGCAGCAGCGTCGGCACTGGGCAATTGCGAACGAATTCGCGATCGACGCAGAAGACGAACTCGTGGTCCCACATGTTGCGGCCGAACGCGGCGAGCGCGGCCTCATTCAGTTGGGGGCGAGCCGCGCGCTGTTCCTTGCTCCATTCCGCGTGACTGTTGGGGAAGTAATCCGGATGTTCGGGATGCAGGCCGATCGGATTCTGCAGCACCGCCGAGGTGACGCGCGTCGGTGCGGTTTCGACCGCTTTCAGGCAGAAGCTGCCGCCGATGCAGCCGCCCAGAACATGAAACCGGTCGAACCCCAGGTGGTCCATCAGCGCCATGTGGTCGGCCGCGTAGGTGTGCCAGCCGTGATCGGCCTCGATCGCGGTGCGGGATGCCCCGGCATTGCGCTGATCCAGGGCGACCACGGTAAAGCCGGCCTCTGGCAGGGCTTTGATCCAATCGACCCACGGCCTTGGCGGCCCGCCCGCCGGCGCGGGCCACATCTCCATGCGCGACCGCAGGCCGCCAGGCGCGAACAGCAGGACAGGGAAACCGTCGCCATGGACCTGGTAGTGAATAACGCCGTCCGGGCGTTTCAATACGGGCACGGTTTCCTCCTGATGTTATCCCAACAATTGGCGAGCCTCGGCCGCGTCGGTGGCGATCTGGGCTTTGAGCGCATCGAGGCCAGGGAACTTTATCTCGGCCCGGATATAGGCATGCAGCGCGACGGTGATATCCGAATCATAAAGATCACCGCTGAAATTGAACACGTTGACCTCCAGGCGGCTTTCCGTTCCGGCGTTCACCGTCGGGCGGCGGCCGATATTCGCGACCCCTTTATGCATGGTTCCATCAGCCAGGCGGACGGTGACGGCATAGACGCCCCTCGCCGGCTCCAGATGGCGGCCGAGCGGGACGTTGGCGGTGGGGAACCCGATCGTGCGACCGCGCTTGTCGCCGTGACTGACAAAGCCGCGGATCGCCCAGGGGCGGCCGAGTTCGGCGGTTGCCCGTTCCGGGTAGCCATCCTGCAGCGCGCGCCGGATCCGGCTGGACGACAACGGTCCCTGCGCATCGGTGACCGGGGGCACCAGCGTCAGGCCCATCCCCAAAGCCTCTGCCCGGGCGGCCAGGAAGCCGGTATCACCGCCGCGCCGGTGGCCGAATGCAAAGTCCTGGCCGGACACCAGATGTCGCGCGCCGACGCCGTCGTGCAGCACTTTGACGACGAAGTCGTCGGCGGTCATCAGGCTGAATTCGTGGTTGAACGGGAGTTCGTACAGCAAATGGACGCCCAGTGCGGCCAGGGCGTCGGCCCGTTCGGCGGATAACGTCAACCGGAACGGCGGGTCATCGGGACGGAAGACCTCGCGCGGATGAGGCTCGAACGTCAGCACGGCCAGCGGGGCGTCGGGCCTGGCGGCGTGGGCGGCGCGGATCACGCTGGCGTGGCCCAGATGGACGCCGTCGAAATTACCCAACGCGACCGTGGCGCCGCGGGCGTCGAGCGGCAGGCCCTGCCATTTCTGAAAGATCCTCATCAGGCGCGCGTTTGCACCAGGACACAGGTTGTGCGGATGATCACCACGTTCTCCTTCACGTTCGGGCCCGTGCCCAAACTGGCCCGTTTTGCCGGCACGTTCAACTCGGCGGCTTGTATGCTATCGGGTGCGTGGGGATTGATAGACAAAGCGAGGATCGCATGCCGGCGACTGACGTTGGAACCTCCGAGGATCTGCTGGCGGAATTGTCGACGTGGGTGAAGCTGGAAACGCCGACGACCGACGGCGCGGCGGTAAACCGGCTGATGGATGTCGCCCAGGGCGAGCTGGCCCGTGCCGGGGCGGCCATCACGCGCATTCCGGGGCGCGACGGCTACGGCGACAACCTGATCGCGCGCACGCCTGGCGAGGGTAAGCCGGTGCTGGTCGCGGGGCATCTCGACACGGTTTGGTCGCACGGCACGCTGGACTCGATGCCGTATGAGGTGAACGGGTCAAAGGCGCACGGACCGGGTATCTACGACATGAAGGCCGGCAGTTTCCTGGCGTTCCATGCGGTGCGGTCCATCCTGTTGCTGGGTGTTGTGACGCCCCGGCCGATCGTGCTGCTGCTGACGCCGGATGAGGAGGTCGGCAGCCCGACCAGCCGCTGGTTGATCGAGCAGGAGGCAGCCCAGGCGGCGATGGTGTTGATCCCGGAGCCGGCTGGTGCGGGCGGCGCATGCGTAACCGCTCGGAAGGGCGTCGGGCGATTCGTGATGCGGGTGGAGGGGCGTGGCTCGCATGCGGGTGGGGCGTTCGAGGATGGTGCCTCGGCCGTCGTGGAGTTGTCGCACCAGATCATCGGGTTGCACCGGATGGTCGATCTGGAGCGAGGCATCACGCTGAACGCGGCGCCGGTGTGGGGTGGCTCGCGGCCGAACGTGATCTCGCCGGATGCGGGGTGTGAGATCGACCTGCGGGTGAACTCGGTGGCGGATGGCGTGGCAATGGAGGCGCGGCTGCTGGGGCTGACCGCGAAGACGCCCGGGTGCCGGGTGGTCGTGGAAGGCGGGATGAACCGGCCGCCCTACACGGAAAATGCTGCGATATCGGCGCTTTACGCCCACGCGCAGGGGATAGCGCAGCAGGTTGGGCTGGCGTTGCCGAAGCAGCATCGGGGCGGCGGGTCGGACGGGAATTTCTCGGCGGCGCTGGGGGTGCCGACGCTGGACGGGCTAGGCTGCCCGGGTGCCGGGGCACATGCGAGCCACGAGCACATTCTGTGGGGGCACCTGGCACAGAGGGCGGCGTTGATGGCGGGCCTGCTGGAGACACTGGACTGACACCAACGGCCCGGTTGGCACGAGCCTCCTTTCCCCCGTCGTCATGCGCGGACCCGATCCGCGCATCCGTGGCGGCATCGAACGGCGCAGTCCGTCCAGCCGACGTCACCCCACCTCGAACACGCTGATTTCTACCCGATCCGGGTGGCGGGCGCCGGTCGCGAGGAAGATCGGGCGCGTCAGCCATTGGTAGCCGGCCGAGGCGGTTTCGAATCGCGGGGTGGTGCGGAAATAGACCTGGGCAGGATCGACAGGTTCGCCCTTGGTGATGCGCGCCATGATCTCGGGCGGGCCGAAGCGGACGCCGGTGTTGACGATGTAAACCATCGCACCGTCGTCGAGGCGCGCGACGTAGCGGGCGTCGAGGGTGGTGTAGCCATCGGGACGGATCAGTTGGTAGTCGGCACCGGCTGGCAGGATGGTGCCGTTTAGGCGAGGCCCTTTGATGTGACCGCCAATGATGGGGACGACGCGGCGGAGGCCTTCGTGTGTTTCCCCCACCGTGATGGGCTGGCCGACCTGGATGGTGACATCGGCTGTGTGAGTGAGTTGCGGGGGCATCATTGTCTCCGGCAGGGGCTGCGTTTCGTGGCAGGTCAGACAGAGCTGCACGCCACCTGGAATGGCCAGGGCGTGTATACGCTGAAATATTGAGGTGTAATACCACACGGCGAATAGGGTGACGTACAGCCGTGTCTTCGCCCACGTCCGGTGCCCCCCGTCATAGCCCGCGCCGAGCTAAACAGCCTTGTTGCACACCGTGCCCCGGTCGCGGACCTTCACCCGGATCGCGTCGAAGAACATCACCTTCGCATTCGGGTATGCTTGGCATACACCAACCGAATGCGGGACCGGATACAGCGGTTCCAGCGGCCGCGACTGCCATCCGTCCTGGCGCATCACCGATGCGGGGTCCTGCCCGGCCAGCAACTCGTCTATCAACTCGTTCCGGATGCTCATGGGTCTCTCCAAGCCCGTCACCGGGCTTCACTATGACCCCTCACACAAGATTCCTGGTGGACTCGTTGGAATCGCTAGTGACATTTTGATTCATCAATGAATAGAGAGATTTTACGACTGGCATCCTGAAAGCACCCCCCATTCCACATCCCTGAGTAAGTCTCTCCATCGGATTTTGTGAGGACTCCTTGACCATTAGGCCGCCAGGCTTTCCATTCTCCATCGTAACGGTCGCCGTTTGCCCAAACATATACACCCCGACCATCCACAGCGTTGTTCGCCCATTCGCCTTCATAGCGGTTCCCATTCTTGAGAATGTAGGTCCCTTTCCCACATTTAGACCAGTTGCAAACATTACCTATAAAGCGATTCCCAGCGGCGTCAGTGATCGTTGTCGAACCATTCTGTTTTCCGTCTTTCCATTCACCTTCAGATCGACTGCCATCGGCTGTTCTAGTCAATGTTCCATGGCCATTCGGAAGGCCATTGCGAAATTCGCCCTCGTAGATCACCCCACCCGCTTCAACCAACTTGCCCTGACCGTCGCTCTTGCCTGCCTTCCATTCGCCGTCGTAGCGCGTGCCATCCAGCCATACGTAGCTTCCATTCCCATCTCTCATCCCTGAGAGCCACTCGCCCTCATAACGCGAGCCATCCGGCCAAACCGCGATTCCATGCCCTTCTTGTCGGCCATTGGCCCAGCCTCCCTCGTAACGGTAGCCGGTCGACTCCGTGTATTTGACGACACCGCCAACTAACCCCTTGTGGAAGTTACCCTCAATCGTCTTACCATCAGGTTTGCGATCGATGCCGTGACCTTCCGCTTTGCCATCTCGCATCTCGCCTTCATAGATTTCGTGCTGACCCCGAGATTGAGCCTCAGAGATGCCGCTTCCAGCGGTACGGCCGTCGACACACTGCCCCGACCACGTGATAACCAAATCTTCTCTAGCGCTAAATGACCAAACATCACATCCAGTCGTGGTTTTACGCCAAGCTCCCGAGACTTCGTTGGCCAGACTCTGAATAGCTGTTTCGGCATGGCCAATGGTGGATAGAGCGAGAGGTGATGCACAGGCCAGGAGACGCAATCCCAGGCGCCATCCAAGCTTAGCCGTTGTGTCACCACTCTCCTTTTGGGAGGCTACGCTCCGACAATTGGATACCACCACCAAGCTACCCCGAAATGGGTGGAGTAATGTCATCTTTCCCGTATTCCTTCGTGCGCATACCGCCGCAGCGGTGACCGCAGATAGCTGATCATGCTCCGCCGCCTCGTCTTTATCTCGGCCGTTACCGCCATGCCGGGCGACAGCGCGTCCTCATGCCCATCTACCACCATCCGGGTGGTGTCCCACGCCAAATGCGCCACATACGCAGGCTCTCTCGGCTGACTGTCATCCGCTTCGCTGCCTCCCCCCGGCCTCGCATCCGTCGTCGCCTTCTGCGCCAAATCCGCCACCCGAACAGCGCCTGCTTCGGCTCGCCCAGCAAGCCGTCCTGGCGCATCACCGATGCCGGGTCCTGCCCGGCCAGCAACTCGTCTATCAACTCGTTCCGGATGCTCATGGGTCTCTCCAAGCCCGTCACCGGGCTTCACTATGCCCCCTCACACAAGATTCCTGATAGGCTCTGGACGAACCCCTCAAAACCGTCCCCAATACCTCCACCAAGAAGCAAACCAGAAAAGGTGAACCATGGCAGGGAACAACCAGATCACCGCCACCTCCCGGCGCGGAGTCCTGATCGGTGCGCCTCTTGCAGCCGCTGCCGTTTCCCGACCCGCGGCCGCGGCCGAACCCTTCTGGACCGCACGGTACCAGGCCAAAAAGGGCGACGTCACACTGGCGATGTACCGGAAGCGCCTCCATGCCCCCCGCCCCGGGGGCCCCACGCTACCGGTCCTGTTCCTCGTCCACGGGTCCTCCGTCTCCGCCCTGCCCAGCTTCGACCTGACGGTGCCGGGCGCCGGCGAATACTCCCTGATGAACGTCTTCGCCCGCTACGGCTTCGACGTCTGGACTATGGACTTCGAGGGCTACGGCAAATCCACCGTCACATCCGGCAACTCCGACATCGCCTCCGGCGTCGCCGACCTGAAAGCCGCGATGCCCATCGTCGAACACGAGACCGGGCAGACAAAATTCCATTTCATGGGCGAAAGCAGCGGTGCCATCCGGGCCGGTGCCTTCGCCGTGGCAGAGCCAGCCCGCGTCGATCGCCTCGTGCTGGAAGCCTTCACTTACACGGGCAAAGGTTCCCCTACCCTCGCCAAGCGCGGCGAGCAGACCGAATTCTACCGCACCCACAACCGGCGCCCGCGCGGCAAGGACATGATCCTGAGCATCTTCACGCGCGACAAACCCGGCACCTCCGACCCACGCGTGCCGGAAGCCATGGCGAAGGCCGAGATGCCCAACGGCGACACCGTCCCCACCGGCACCTATCTCGACATGACCGCAAACCTGCCGCTGGTCGATCCCACCAAGGTGGAATCCCCTGTGCTGATGGTGCGCGGCGAATACGACGGAATCTCCACCGACGCGGACCTGCTCGACTTCTTTGCCAAACTCCCCGTCCAGGACAAGCAATACGCCGTCATCGCAGGCGCCGCGCACTCGGTCGCCATGAGCTACGCCCGCGCCGGCCTCTGGCATGTGATGCACGAATTCCTTACCATGCCCCAGGCGGCCAAGTCATAACCGGGGAGCAACGGACATGGGTTTCCTCAGCGACCAAGAGCGCGCGCAACTCCTGCCGGCCGAGGACCTGCCGCACCGCTTCCCGATCCCCACCCAGATCGTCTCCAGCGACGAGTATTTCCCCGAACCGCAAACCGCCAAACAGAAGCAGGTGGAGGACCGGCTGGCCGAGATGGGCGACCGCCTCGCCAAGCGGCAAGGCGTCAGCCGGCGCCGTTTCTTCCAGACCGCGTCCGGCATGGCCGCCGCATTCCTGGCGATGAACCAAGTGTACGGCAAGTTGTTCTCCGTCACCGAGGCCGAAGCCGCCACGCCGGAAATGGCGAACCAACGCGCCGTCTCGCTGCAAGGCCAGGACGTCTTCGACGCCCACACCCATTTCCTGCGCGACGACACCCGCCTGACCAACTTTGTCGCGATGCGCGCCGCCGTCGGCAAAGCGGGCTGGAACGCAGAGCTCGGCGGTAAGGAACAGACCATCGCGGATCTGAAATTCGATAATTACTTCAAGGAAGTGTTTCTCGACAGCGATACGAAGGTGGCGCTGCTGACCAATTCGCCGTCCGATATCCCGGAAGATTGGTTCCTGACCAACGAGATGGTCTTCCAGACACGCGACCGGGTGAACCAACAGGCCGGTTCCCGCCGGCTGCTGGCGCACTACACCATCACACCGGGCCAGCCAGGATGGCTCGATGGCATCGACCACGCCATCGAGAAACTGCGGCCCGACGGGTGGAAAGGCTATACCGTCGGCGACAACACGCACAAGGACACCAGCCACTACCCCTGGCGTCTGGACGACGAGAAGCTGATGTATCCGGCCTATGAACGGTTCGCCCGGGGCGGCATCAAGAACGTCTGCATCCACAAAGGCCTGTTCGCGCCATCCGTTGAAAAGCAGGTCCCGAACCTGCGTGCCTATGCCGATGTCAGCGACGTCGGAAAGGCGGCGAAAGACTGGCCGCAGCTCAATTTCGTCATCTACCACTCGGCTTATCGCCATGTCGGCGGCTCCCCCGCCGACGCGATGGCCGAGTGGGATCAGACCGGCCGCAGTTCCTGGGTCAGCGACCTCGCGGATATTCCGGCGAAATATGGCGTGACCAATGTGTACGGCGATCTCGGCCAATTGTTCGCCTATACCAGTATCGCCGAACCACGCCTGGCGGCGGCGCTGATGGGCACGCTGGTAAAAGGCCTCGGTGTCGATCACGTCATATGGGGCACCGACGCCGTGTGGACCGGAGCGCCGCAATGGCAGATCGAGGGCCTGCGCCGCCTTGAAATCCCCGAGGATATGCAAAAGAAATACGGCTTCTCTCCGCTCGGCCCCGCCGACGGTCCGGTCAAGCGCGGCATCTTCGCCAACAACGGATTTCGTATTTTCGGCTACGACCGCCACACCGAATTAGCAACGCCCGATCGTTTCGCCGCGATCAAAGATGATTATATTCGCAACGGTACCGACCCCAGCAACCTGCGCTACGGCTACATAAGGAAAGCGTGATGGGCATCCGAATCCACAATCTTTACTGCGATGCCAACGGCGAATCGCACTGGCGCGACATCCAGATCGAATGGGCACAGGAAGGGCCAGAGGGCAAAACCTCCGTCCGCCTTCCCGCGACGGGCGTCATCTTCCGCCAGACCCAGGCGGAACATGACCGACCATGGCATCCTGCGCCGCGCCGGCAATACATCATCAACCTCGATGCCGGCGTGGAACTCACTGCCAGCGACGGCGAGCCACGCGTGATCGGTGCCGGCGAAGTCATCCTGGTCGAAGACATCACCGGCAAGGGTCATCTGTCGAAATCGGTCAACAACCAGATGCGGCACTCGATCTTCGTGCCGGTCGAATAACGGGAGGAACAAGACATGCGTATCCACAACATCTATGTCGATGACGCCGGTGAAACGCATTGGCGCGATATCGAGATCCAATGGGTGGAGGAACGCAACGGCAGCAAGCTGTCCGCGCGCCTGCCCGCCAACGGGATCATCTTCCGTGAAACCGCCGGCAGCTACGACCTGAGCTGGCACCCCGCGCCGCGCCGCCAGTACATCATCAACCTGGATGCCGGGGTAAAGATCACCGCCAGTGACGGCGAAGGCCGCGAAATCGGCGCCGGCGAAATCATCCTGGTGGAAGACATCCATGGCAAGGGCCATTTGTCCCAGTCGATCGGCGGCAAGATGCGGCACTCGATCTTTATCCCGATCGAGTAGAACGGGTCACACCAGCCAGGTGGCGTCGTTCTCGCCCCACGCCCGCCCATCGCGCAGCCGAACCTCCAACAGGCGGAACTGCTCGACGATGAAGTCGATCACGACGCGTGTCCGTTGGGCCAGATGCCTGCGCGACGGATAGACGATGAACGCCTGACGGCGGCGGGCCGCATACTTCGGCAGCAAACGATACAACCGTCCCGCTTGGATATCGGTGATCGCCAGCGCATCGCCCAACAAGGCGATGCCATAGCCGGACAGCGCCGCCTGCCGCACCACCAGGCTGTTGTTCGACCGGAACGCACCGGCGACTTCCACGTCCACCGACCCGTTCGGGCCGCCGAATACCCAATGCGTGCTGTCCGGGCCGGTGTCATGAATGATGCAGGTGTGGTTCAGCAAGTCGGATGGGTGGTCCGGCGCGCCATACCGCTCCAGATACGCTGGCGCCGCGACGGGTACCGACCCCAGCGTCGCGAGCGCCCGAGACACCAGCGACGTGTCCGGCGACCGCCCGAACACCAGCGCCAGATCCAGCCGCTCGGCCACCAGGTCGTCGATCGTCTCGCTGACGATTATTTCCACCGACAGGCCGGGATGGCGCAGCAACAGGGCAGTGAAATCGGGCACGAGCAGGAGCGCGGCCCCCACGGGAATGCCCAGACGGACCAATCCGGTTGGCGATCCACCGTTCTTGCCGAACGTATCTTCCAGGTCCTCGGCTTCTTCCAGCAGATGCCGAGCGCGGGTAACGAGATCCTGGCCTTCGTCGGTCAGACTCAGCTTGCGGGTGGTGCGGTGGAACAGGCGAACGCCAAAATGCTCCTCCAATTGCGCGACCTGTCGGGTGACCGCCGACTGGCTGGAATTCGACTCTCGCGCGACGGCGGAGAAAGAGCCGGTTTCGACGACGCGGATGAACGTGTGCAGTCCGTTGATCAAGTCCATTGGTCGGTCGGCAGCCTTCCCGCGATCACCGCTACTCTTCCGTCCGTGCGGCCGGTTTTCAAATCGACGATACGCCAAGCGGCTAACGCGCCTAAGCTAACAGGCGCTTCATATACATCTCCAAGATGTGCCGTCCATGACGCAATAGCCGCGCAGTGTCTATGCATAGTGCCTATGCATTAAGCGTTGATCGCAGAGCCCATCCGGTTGACCGGCGGTCCACCCGAATCGGAACTTACGCGGACCCCACGCAGCAGTATGCCAACCGCGTCAATGGCCTAACGCTAACGTTGGTCCCAAGCGTTCAGGACGCCAGCCGCATCGCCAGGGTCCGGAACACCGGCACCGCCGCGACGAGCTCAGCGATACGGACCGCTTCGCCCGGCTTGTGCGCCACCCCGATATTGCCCGGTCCCATCACCACGCACGGCGCGATCGCCTGCAAGATCGACGCATCGGTGCCGAACGGCGCCGTCGTCGCTGTCTGACCGCTGACATCCACGCACTGCATGACGAACGGATCGCCGATCGGCAGTTCGGGCGGCGCCCCCTCCTCTGCTTCGACGACCGTCACGCCATGTCGCGCCGCGGCGTCATGCACCGCCTCGCGGATCGGGGTCGGGTCGATCTTCGCCGAATAGCGGAATTTGATGCGCGCCGTTGCAACCGGGACGGTGACGTTGATCGCTGTGCCGTGGTTGTCGATCACCAGGTTGAAATCGCTGAATGGCGGGTCATAGGCGTCATCCTGCAGCGACCGGTCCGTCAGCAGCCGTTCGAACACCACCTTCATGTCGGCCAGGAACGGGATCAGCGCCCAGTTGGCATTCCGCCCCGTGCCGGTCGAGCTATGCGCCTGCACGCCGTGCGCCACGCAGGTGAACAGGATATGGCTGCGATGCCCGCGCACCGGCCGCAGCTGCGTCGGCTCCACCACCAGAATCCCCCGAGGCCGCACAGCCCGCACCAGAGCAGACTGTTCGGCGATGACGCGCGCGCCCTGCTTGGTAGTCTCCTCGTCGGTGGTGAGCAGGAACGTCACCGGCACCGTCTCCGGCAATCCACGCCCGGCGACGATCGCCGCCGCGACCGGCCCCTTCATATCGGTGCTGCCCAGCCCGTGCAGCACCCC
>JARLIN010000274.1 GCA_031291715.1 Rhodopila sp.
CCGCACTGATCGCCGCGTCAACCCGTGCCCGGCGTTGCGCCGCGTTCATCTGCTTCTGGTGCTTGAAGCCAAGGCCGAAGGCGACGTTCTTCTCCAGGGTCAGCCAGGGCAGCAGGCTGGGATTCTGGAAGGCGATCGCGACTTCCGGATGCACGGCGTCAAGCACCGCGCCGTCCATGCGAACCTCGCCGGCATTCGGCGTCTCCAGCCCTGCGAGCACGCGCAGCAGGCTGGATTTTCCAACGCCGCTAGGGCCCAGGATGCTGACGATCTCACCTGGATATACGTCCAATGCCAGTTCGGTCAGCACCGCCCGCGCGGCGCCGGGATAGCGCAGCGCGATATCCTGCGCCCGTAAAGCAGGCGTCCCCCTCGGAGGAGCCGTGCCAGGGTCCGCGAGGACGGCCGCGAAACTCATGCAGCCTGTCCGGTCGTCTGGCCGCATTCACCCTGGCTGGCCAAAGCGGCCTTGAGCTGCACGAGGCTCGGCGTGACCACGGGCACGAAGGCGGCTTCCCGCCAGCGGCGCGCGAAGCCGTCGCCATGCGGCGCCAGATAGGCACGCCCGCCGCTCGCCTGCAGTTCCAGCGACACGGCCTGCGCGGCGGTTTCCGCCAGGCCGATCCGCAGTTCGAACAGTCTTGCCGGTGCTGCATGGAAGCGCGCGGCACGCAGGCCGTCGGTCAAGGCCCGCTCCTGCGCCGCCAGGGTATCCGTCAGTTCGGCGATCGGGTCGCACAGCACCTGACGCGTCGGGCCGGCATAGGCCTGTGCTTCCGCCAGGGCACGCCGCGCCAGGCCGATGGACATGCCGCATTGCATGCCCAGAAATGCTGGGCGAACCTGTGGCAGCCATGTCGCGGCATGCGGATGCAGGATGTCCCCCGGTCCGATGTGCACGTGCTCCAAGCGGATCGCCGCGGTGCTGGTGCCACGCATCGCCATGAGGTCGAGGTCGCGGCTTCGCGTCAGACCGGCGCTATCGTGGGACAGGCTGGCGACGAAGGCATTCGGCCCGTTCGCTTGTCCTACGGCCGCGGCGACATGAAACCCCTGGACCCGCAGATTGGTGACCCAGGGAAGTTTGCCGTCGAGGCGGAAGCCCTCGCCGTCCCGCTGCGCCGTTATTTGCAGTTCTTCCAGCCCGGAGAGGAACTTCATCGCGTTGGACAAACCCGTGGCGCCGGCCACGCGCCCGGCGAGCAGGTCAGGTAGCAGGCGTTCGCAAAGGGCCCGGTTGGGGCTCTGCAGCAGGTAATCGATGAAAGTCCGCTGCCCCCAGAGCACAAACCCCGCTGCCATGGAACGTTCGGAGACAGCGGCGATCGCCTCGACCGCCTGCGTCACATCACCGCCCGCGCCGCCCAGGGAAGCGGGCACGCCGGCACGAAAGATCCCGGCCTCGGCCAGTCGCGGCAGAAGGCTTTGCGCTTCCGCCCCGTTGCCATCGCCTGTCCCGGTGTCGAGGGCGAGGGCCGCGTGGTCCAACCACGCAGCCAGTCCGAAATCAATTGTCGCCGGCATGAACGCCTTCCTGATCGCGTTGACGGGGTTGACCGGGCTATTCGGCCGCCGCGGCGCTTGGTCCATCCCAGCGAAACGCCTCCAGCTCTGGGTTCAGGGGCGGTTGGCCGAGGTTGTTGGCGAAGTTGCACAGCGTCGCGAGGCTGACCCCGAGCACGACTTCCAGCGCGTTGCCATCCGTGAAGCCGGCGGCGCGGAACGCATCCAGCTCTGCGTCGGCGACCCGGCCGCGGCCCGCGATCACGGCCTTGGTGAAGGTCGCGACGGCGGCCAGACGGTCATCGGCAACGGGCACCAACCCGCGCAGATTGCTGACCGTCGACGCGTCCATGCGGGCCTTCTTGGTGGCAACCGCGGTATGGCCGGCGACGCAGAAGCCACAACCATGCGTGGCCGCCGCCGTGATTTGCACCACCTCCCGTTCCGCCAGGGTCAGGCTGGAGCGGGCATTGATGCCTGACACCGTCAGATAGGTTTCCAGCGCCACCGGCGCGTTGGCCAGCACGCGCAGCAGGTTAGGCAGGAACCCATTATTCTTTTCAGCGGCGGCAAGAGCCGCCTTGGCTTCGGCCGGCGCGTCGTCGATTGTTCTCAATGGCAGACGGGACATTGCAACCTCTTGTGGTCAGGAAGGCGCCCCATAAGGAGGTAATTTTTCTTCATTATTCAACTTATTGATCGCAAAAGGTTTTATTTTCTCCGGCCGGGTACGGCAGGAGATTTCTGTTCCAATTTCCCGGAGATTTCGACTGACATGGCCTCCGCGACCAAAGTCCGGCGCGAGCCAGGAGGGGTAGGGCAACGTCCCGCGCTGCCTTCGTTTGACATTCCCCCACAGCGATGCGATCCGAGATACTGAACAGTAGCTGGAGCGGGATGTGAACGACGCGCTGCCGCTGGGGGACTCACCCCTGCGATCGATCGATGATGTCGAACAAGGCCTGGGCGAGGCCGGATATATCGCCAATCGCCAGATCTCGACCGCGATCTACATGGCGCACCATCTGCAGAAGCCGATCCTGGTGGAAGGCCCGGCCGGCGTCGGCAAGACCGAACTGGCGAAGTCGGTCGCGTCCTGGCTGAAGCTGCCGCTGATCCGGATGCAGTGCTACGAGGGTCTGGACGAGTCCAAGGCATTGTACGAGTGGAAATACGGCAAGCAGCTTCTTTACACCCAGATCCTGAAGGACAAGATCAACTCGGTCATCGGCGATGCGGACGATCTGGCCACTGCGTTGAACAAGCTGCATTCGTTCGGCGATGTTTTCTTCTCGCACCAGTTCCTGGAGCCGCGGCCGCTGCTGCGATCGTTGCAGGAGCCGGGCGGGTCGGTGCTGCTGATCGATGAAATCGACAAATCGGACCAGGAGTTCGAGGCGTTCCTGCTGGAGATCCTGTCGGACTACCAGGTGACGATTCCGGAGATCGGCACGGTGGGGGCGATCGTGCCGCCGATCGTGCTGCTGACCTCGAACAGCACGCGCGATCTGGGCGATGCGCTGAAACGGCGCTGCCTGCATCTGCATATCGGTTTCCCGGACGACAAACTCGAAGCCAAGATCATCGCCTCACGCGTCCCGGGGATCGATGCGCGCCTGCTGAAGCAACTGGTCAGTTTCGCGCAACAACTCCGGGCGATGGACCTGAAGAAGGTGCCGTCGGTCAGTGAAACGATCGACTGGGCGAAGGTGATGCTGCTGCTGCACACCTCGGTGCTGGAGGTCGATCTGGTGCGCGATACGCTGAACGTGCTGCTGAAGTTCGAGGCGGATATCGAAGTGGCCGGCAAGCAGCTCGCCGGATTGACGCATAAGGCGAGGCAGGACGCGGGGGTCGCATAGTGGCGACTGTCGCGCCCGCCACCGAACCGTTACGGCGCTTCCTGCAGGTGGCGCGGGGCGCTGGCCTGCGGGTGTCGGCGGCCGAGGGGATCGATGCCGCAAGGGCGGTCGATCTCATCGGCTATGAAGACCGGGCGGTGCTGAAGGACACGCTCGGGCTGGTACTGGCGAAGACTCCGGACGAAAAGGCGCTGTACGACGAGGCGTTCGACCTCTACTTCAAGCGGGATGAATTCGCCGGCAAGGACGATCCGGGCGACGATGACAACGCCCCCGCATCCGATCAGGACCCGGCTTCAAACCCGGCGGGCGGGCCGGGCGGCGACGGGATGGGCGGCCAGGGCGGCCAATCGCTTGGCGCGCTATTGGCCAGCGATGACCGGGCGGCGCTGGCGACCGCGATGGAACAGGCCGCGCGGGAAGCGGGTATCGAGAACATCCGGTTCTTCACACAGAAGAATCTGTATGCCCGCCGCATCCTGGATCGCATGGGACTGCGCGCGCTGGAACGCGACATGGAGGCGATGCGGCAGACCGGCACGCCCGAAGGCCTCGGCCGCGCACAGTTCCTGGACGGCAAGGTCGAGGCACTGAGGGACTCGGTTCGTGACTTTGTCGAACGGAACCTGCTTCTGTTCGCCAAGGGCGACACCGAGAAGTTCCGTGAGGAACTGCTGAAGTCGGCGCGGCTTTCGAACCTGGAACGGCGGGACCTGGACCGGATGCGTGTCCTGGTGCGGCAGATGGCGAAGAAGCTGGCGGCGCGCTACGCGAAGACGCGGCGGCGGCGGTTGCGGGGGCAGCTCGATACGCGGCGCACGCTGCGGCGGAACATGGGATGGGGCGGCATCCCGTTCATTACCGTTTGGAAGCAGAAGCGGATCGAGAAGCCGCGGGTGATGGTCCTGTGCGACGTGTCCGGCTCGGTCGCGGCGATGGCGCAGTTTCTGCTGATGTTCCTCTATGCATTGAATGAGGCGCTGTCGGATATCAGGTCCTTCGCGTTCGCCGGGTCGCTGATCGAGGTGTCGGAAATCCTGGAAAAGGAACCGGTCGAGGAAGCGATCACCAAGATCATGTCGCTGATCGGGTTCGGGTCCTCGAACTACGGCAACTCGTTCGCCGATTTCGAGGATGGGTGGATGCGGTTCGTAACCAACAAGACGACCGTCATCATCCTGGGCGATGCGCGCGGGAACCGGACCGATCCACGCACGGAAATCATTGCCAGGTTATCGCAGCGGTCGAAGCGGATCATCTGGCTGAACCCGGAGTACCGATCCGCCTGGGGAACCGGCGATTCGGACATGTATCGATATGCGCCGTTCTGCAACCTGGTGACAGTATGCAACACGTTGCGACATTTGGAGCGGGCGATTACCGATATCCTGGAGGACGCGGTTTAGATCGTCATTGATGAACAAACGCTTTCCGCTCTCCGACCACTACGATGGGCGGCGCTTCTTCAACCCAGGCGTACGCCCGTCGTCGCGCGGCCTGCTCCAGGTGCTTCGCTGGCGCCTGCAAGGGGAGCGTGTGGCGTGGCCGAGTGCGTTGCCCAATCCGGTCTTCGCGCCGCCGCCCGCCAGCGTGAGGCCGGGTAGCGTCGCGATCACCTTCATCAACCACGCCAGTTTCCTGATCCGTCTTCCCGAGGCCGTGGTGCTGACCGACCCCATCTTCAGCCAGCGCTGCTCGCCGGTGTCCTGGGCGGGGCCGACCCGGGTGCGGCCACCGGGCATCGATCTGGCGGACCTGCCGCGCCCCGATGTCGTCCTGCTCTCCCACAATCACTACGACCACATGGATCTGCCCAGCCTGCGGGCGTTGCAGAGGCGCCACGCGCCGCGCTTCCTGACGACGCTCGGCAATGCCCACGCGCTGGCCAGGCTTGGTATCATGGCGACCGAACTGGACTGGTGGCAAGATGTCACCTTGGGCGCGCTTCGCATCACCGTGACACCCACACGGCATTTCTCGGCCCGCTCACCGTTCGACCACAACCGCACCCTCTGGGGCGGGTTCATGGTCAAGACCGCCGCGGGGCAGGTTCTGTTCGCGGGCGACTCGGGCGCCGGACCGCACTGGCACGACATCCAGACCCGGCTGGGCGCGCCCGATCTCGCCTTGCTGCCGATCGGCGCCTATGAGCCGCGCTGGTTCATGGCTGCCGCGCACATGAACCCGGCCGAAGCCGTCCAAGCGCATCTGGCGTTGCGGGCGCATCGCTCGATCGGCATGCATTTCGGCACGTTCCAACTCACCGACGAGCCTATTGACGCGCCGCTTCGGGACTTGCACGCGGCGCGAGAGGCGGCCGGCCTCCCGCCCGAGGCGTTCGTCACGCACGGGTTTGGCGAGACGAACGTCTATGACCTCGGGGGAAGGACGGACCGGGATCAAGCCTCCCGGTAGAGCAGCAGCAGCAGACCGGCGAACAGGATGCACACCGGCCAGACCCAGCTCGCGATCTGCCAGGCGACGGGGTTCTCACGCGGGTTGAGCCGAATCTCCAGCCAGCGCGCCCAGCCAGCCGCGATGCCAGCCAAGGCCAGCGGGGTGTGAGTCAACTCGATCAGCATCTGGTCCTTCACGTTGGCGATCGCGTGGCTGTGCGTGAGCAGCAGCGTCCCGCCGGCGGCACATAGCAAGGGGAAGACCAGAGCCGCGGTCCGATTGGTCCAGTTCGTCGCCCGCACCCGCCACTCGAAGAAGGTGAACACGACGATCAGCACCACGAACGATCGGTGCTGCAACACCTCCACATCGCGAAAGCTTTCCAGAAAGCCGATATCGCCCATCGGCCACGTCTCGGGGTCCGACCGGAAGAACAGGAAGACGGCCAGTCCCAGGAAGGCCAGTGGCCAATGCCGCGCCCAGCGGAGGCCCGCGCGGTTGAGCAGGGCAAGCAGGCCGACGGCGACGACGATCAGGCCGGCCCAATGGTGGTTGTATTCGGACCAGGCGATGTCGGCGGCATTGCGCGGCGGCAGATCCCCTGCCCCCGGCGTGAACGCCGCCTGTGGGGCGGCTTTCTTCTTCGCCGCCTCAATGTCCAGTTGCGCCTGCAAGGCTGGCAAGGCGAGGGCATCGTGATCGGGGCTGCTCAGACGCGGCCAGACGGGGGTGTTGCGGTCCAATATCTCCTGCCAGGTCACACGATCCTGGGTCAGATCGACGGCGGGCGGCACCGAGGTCAGGGAGGCGGCGGCGAAGAAGATGGCGATGCCGATGCCGAACTCCACCTCCGCGAAGCGGCGCAGGCGGTTGACGGAGGTGGCGGGGTTGGCGCGAAGGCGCTCGACCAGCAGGAAGTTCATGCCGCCCAAGCCTAGAAGCATCAGGAACATGACGATCTTGGCGCCGACCATGACGCCGAAGGCGGTGCCGTAGAAGCCTTGCAGGTCGCCGATATACAGCAGGCTCATGGTGATGCCGCTGACCAGGATGCAGGCGACGCCGACCATCGACATGCGGGAGAAGCGTGAGCCCACCAGCCGCCAGCCAGCGCCGTCGCGGATGCGGGCGAGCGCCAGCAGGAAGCAGGGAATGCCGCCGATCCAGATCGCGGCGCCGAGCTGGTGCAGACCCTCGACCACCAGCAGGCCGCCTCGACTCTCCAGGCGGGCGGCGGCGTGAGTCGTCAGGGTCGCCGCGGCCAGCTCGATCGCGGTCAGTGCCAGCAGCGGGATTGCCGGCGCCCTGGCCCGCATCCCCAGCAGCAAGGCGGCCATCACGGCGGCGGCCACGGTCTTGACCAGGCCGGCGACGGCAAACTCGGCGTGCAGCACGTCACGGACGGTCAGATCGACGGTGTCAACCAGCACGGCGGTCTGCAACGCGACCGTCGCGGCCTCGGACAGCAACAGGGCGATCGCGGCGTATCCGGCGATCCGGGCGGTGCCGGTGGCGATATCCACCCGGCCGAGGCGGGGCGTCAGCGGGCGGGCCAGCAACACCAGGAACAGCACGCCGCCCAGGGCCGCGGACTGCGAGAGGATCGTCAGGCCGTGGACAACGATCGAGAGGTAGCCGAACAGATCGACCAGCAGTTCCATCGATCAGGGGCCGGTCACGGTGAAGGGGACGTCGCCGCGGGTGATGTGCCCGTCCACCGCCAGCACCTGCCAGCGGATGACATAGGCGCCGGGCGTCAGGTCCAGGTGGCTGCGGATGATGTCGGGCGGACCGTCCGGCGCGATGGCGATGGCGTCTTTCGTGTGGTCCGGCCGGGTCAGGGTGAGGCGCGAGCGGCCGCGATCGATCCGGCTGTTGTAGCGGAGTGTCAGATCGACCGGTCCCGCCTTGACGGACCCGTCGATGGCCGGGGTGCTTTCCTCGAGGATCGCATGGGCGTTGGCCAGGGCCGGCAACATCACGGTGGCCAGCAAAGTCAGCGACCAGGTCTTCAGGCGATATGGCAAGGCGATCCCTTTCTCACGGTCTGCGGAGCGGCGGGCCGTGTAGCGCCTGGGGGCGGCGCTGTCCAATGGATCGCCTCTCGGGTAAGGGAGGACAAAGGTCATTTCACAGGATGCAGGATGCGATGAGCCGCCAACCGCCCGGAAAACGCGCCGATTACCGCTGGTTCCATGCCATCACCACGCGGTGGATGGACAACGACGTGTTCCAGCATGTGAATAACGTCAACTACTTCTCGTTCTTCGACACCGCCGTCACCTACTACGAGATGACCGAGAAGGTGGTCGGCCTGCTGGACGGGCCGGTGCATTGCGTGGTGGCGGAGGTGGCGTGCCGGTACCATTCCTCGCTGGCATTCCCGGACCGGGTGAATGTGGGAATCCGGGTGGCGACGATCGGACGCAGCTCGGTGCGGTATGAGATCGGGATTTTCCGCAACGATGAGGATGTCGCCGCGGCGGAGGGGTATTTTGTCCACGTGTTCGTGGAGCGCGGGGTGCAGAAGCCGGTGCCGATCCCGCAGGAGGCTCGGGCGAAGCTGGGGTTGATCGCGGTGGCGGCGGGGTAAAGCGCCGCGCCCTTGGGCTCGGCCGCCATCGGCCGGCCCCTATTACTTCACCGTGTTGCGCATAAATCCAATGCCCAAAGACCAGATTATCAGCGGCCGTGCGCCAGCCTATCTAGGTTCCAACCAAGCCGGACATTTCGCCCGACAGTTGTTGGAGAACTCCGATGAAAATGCTGATCCGCGCCGCATTCACTGCGTTGAGCCTGACCTTTGGCATCGCCCATGCGGCCACCACGACCAACCATGCCCCGATCCAGCAGGGCAATAACTTTAACTTCATGGAAGGCGGCGGCGGCTAATCCGCTTTCCGAACGACCACACGAAGGCCGGTATCATGCCGGCCTTTTTGCTGTACGCCGTCGGACACCAGATGAGCCGAGGGTGTCATACCGAGCGGCGAAAAGATTAACCATCAGTCATTGCCCATCCGTCATGGCCCGGCGACAAGTCGGGGCCACCTGATCCAGTGTCGTGGCAGATGGCCGGGGCTGTCGCCCATGACGAGGGTAGAGGGGTTGCTATCACGTGGCGGCAGCGGACTGGACCGGTGCCCCCGTTCCGGCCAGGGCATCCATCATCGCCCCACTCCACAGCCGGTTGTGCCGTTCCGGCTGCGAGGCCGGTATTGCGTGCGGCCCGGTGGCGGGACGGGCACCCGACAGGCGGTTGCGGTAGGTCTCGATCTTGGCGCGGGTCTGCTGGAGCACTTCCTGAACCTCGGCTTCCGAGATGTCGTCCGCCGGTTCAGCCGCCGGTGCGGCATCAGGCAGATCGCAGGCCAGGCGCTTGGCCAGCGTCTTCTCATTCTGCTGGCAGGAGCGATTGAGGCTGTTGGCGCAGCCACGGTAACGCAGCTTCATCGAGGGCGACATCTCGATCGCCTTGGCTTCCGCCAGCACGTCGAGCGCGGAGAAGCCGAAAGCGATGATCTGCACGGCGTTCAGCACTTCCGACCGCGTGCGGGCGCCGTAGGACGCCAGGGTTTCGAGGATTTCCGCGCGCGCCACATCGAAATCCGGGGTGATTTTGAGGAAGTACGGCATCAGGAAGAGGATCATACGGTCCAGGAAGGGGCTGGCTTCGGGGGGCGTGGGCGCTGACATTGGCGGTGGGTCCGGGCGTTTGTATGTATTTTGTTCTTACCGCAGGATGTGGGATAAAGCAAGAACAAAATACACGGCAGGGTTGTGGTCGGACCGCTGCCTTCCGGAGGCGAAATGCCGCCGGAAGGTCGCGCTGTCGGAGGCGGCTGGGCCGTTGTAGGGCGTGGTTTTGCCGATCTTGGATCGGCGTCGCGGTTATGAACACGTGAGCCTAGTTAGGGCTCGGTTGTTCCGTTCTGGCGGGGGTCGGGATTGGTGGCCGGACACAGGTTATGTGTCCGGGTGGATGGGCTTTTGAGCGCAATCACGCCTGGCCGAGGGGTATCGCGGCGAGCAAGATTTTACCACGGAGGACGCGGAGAACCACGGAGCACCACGGAGAAGCGGGTGTGGATCAACCGCATCGCCCCCCCCTCCGGTTCCCGGCCGTGCATCGGCGGCGCTAGCTCGCGCAAAGACTGACGGGCCAGCCGCTGTTGCGTGGTCATCCTGGCCGGACCTGATCGGGCCAGCCGTGCCGGTCCAGATCATTGATGAATAATACCAAGTGTTGGAGAGATTAGCTCTCGGGTATGCCCCAACCGTCATGGCCCGGCGACAGCCCTGGCCATCTGAGCCAGGACCGTGCTCTGGCAGATGGCCCGGGCTGTCGCCGGCCATGACGAGGATTGAGAGTCGGCGCCAACGCGAGTTGGTTTAACCCCTTACCGAGGTGCAACGGGTGCCCGGATCAAGTCCCGGCCTGACGTGGACGAAAGCGGCGGAGAGCAGGAACTGGCGCCGGGTCCCGGACCCAATGTCGAAAGACCACCGGTGTCAACGTCACCTGGTATCACAGGCGCTTGCGGTCATGGTTCTTCGGCCGGCGCGGCCCGTTGGCGCTTCGCGCGCAGCGCCGTTCTGCCCTTCTCCGTGGTGCTCCGTGGTTCTCCGCGTCCTCCGTGGTAAAATCTTGCTTGCTTGAGATCCGTCGGGCCAAAGGAACCGGGCAGGCCTGACGCATCCGTCCGACGATGCGTGAACCCGGCAGGAACACGCCGGACCATGATGGGGCCGGCCCAGGGCGCGGTTTCAGCCGCCGTGAAACCGCTCTAGCCACCAAAGAAGCGCAGGAACCAGTCGAGCACCTGTTCCGGCGCTTCCTCGTTCACGTAATGCCCGCTCGGCAGTGCTTCGCCGCGCACGTCCTCCGCCCGCTGCCGCCAGAGGCCGAGCGGATCGGCGAACCGCTTGCCCACGCTGCTGGCCTTCCCCCACAGCACCAGGATCGGCATCTGCAGTTTGCGGCC
>JARLIN010000275.1 GCA_031291715.1 Rhodopila sp.
CGGGGCGGCCGGCGCGCGCGCGCGCCCCGCGACGGGGGTTGGGGTTGCGCGGAGGTGGGGGGGGTGGGGGCGGGGGCGGGGGCGCAACATTGTGGGGGGGGGGGGGGGGGGGGGGGGGGGGGGGGCCCCGCGGCGCGCGCATCGCCGCGACCGCGATGTCGTTGGAGACGCGGCGGAAGTGATGCCTCACGCCGGTTGGACGATTGGCGGACTCCGGCCGGTTCTGCCAGACTGACCACGACAAGCAGAAAGTTTCTCGCCATGCCCCTTTTGCCACGCGCCATGCCCGCGGTCTGGACCATGCTGACGGTGCTCGCCGTCATTGGCTTGCCGCGAAGCGTCGTGGCGCAACCGGTGCCGAATACCGCCGAGGCCGGCAAGAAACTGGCGGAACAATACTGCGTGACCTGCCACGTCATCACGCCCTCCGCCACCAAAGGCTGGACCGACGCGCCCACTTTCGCCGCGATCGCCAATCGCCCGGGCGTCACGGCGGCGCAGCTCAGCGCCGTCGCGCAGAAGCCGCACATGAACATGCTGAACGATCGGCGGCCGAAGGACGAGGCGGACGCGATGGCGACTTACATCCTCAGCCTGCGCCGGCATTAGCGTGCGTTGCCATCGATTTGGATCGGGAATGATCCCGTCGCGATGACACGGACGCTCGAGCGCGATGATCAGGCCGCCGGCGGTGAGGCAGGATCCTGGCCGAACACCTCGGCCAGCGTTGCATGATCGGTCAGCCAGCACCAGCCATGCCGGCGCACGACGGCGAGTGAGTCGAGCAATGCCAGGGCCCCGTACGGCCGGCCAAACACGTGCGCGTGAACCGTGATGTCGAGACATCCGAACGGCGAACCCAGCCGCGGCCAACCCGAAACGATTTTTTCCAGCGTGCGGGTGAACGCGTCGGGCTCGTTGCCGTAACGCACATAAAGCGGCATGTCGTTCACTTCCATGGTGAATGGCACGCCAAGTAACGATCCGGCCGCGGTCGCGATCGGATAGGGCAGGTCGCTGTCGAACTGGTCGGCGTGCCAGCGGAACCCGGCGCCGGCCAACAGGCGCGAGGTATGCGCGCTCGGCGTGCAGCGCGGGCTGAGCCAGCCGGCGGGATGCGATCCGGCGGTTTGCCGCAACACGCTGACGCAGCGATCGATGTCGGCGGCTTCCGCGGCCTCGGACTGATAGGCGGGCAGGGTGCCTTGCGACCAGCCGTGCGCCGCCACGACATGGCCACGTTGGGCGATGGCGGCGACGAGGTACGGGTAATGCTCGGCCACCACGCCGGAGGTGTAGAACACCGCGCGCACTCGCTGCCGGTCCAGCAGATCGAGCAGCCGCCACGCGCCGACCTTCGACCCGTATTCGGCCCAGGAGCGGGCCTGCAGATCGACGGTGCCGGGTTTGAGCGGGTTGCCCATGGGGCCGATCCCCGGCGCGTCGGGCGCGGCCCAACCTTCCAGCATCACGGCCACCGAGACGGCCAGCGGGCGATCGGCGGGCCAGCCGGAGGGGACGTTGGTCACACGAGGGTTTTCATTCATGGCGATCCTGGTTATGCCAGGCCCGGACGTAGACGCAAGCCAGGTCAGGAAACTCCATTGGTGGGAGAATATCATGCGCATTCTTTTGTTGCCCGCACTGCTGGTCCTGGTCGCCGCCGGCAACGCCGCGCAAATCCAGGTTGACCATCCCTGGGCGCGCGCCTCGGCGGGCGACGCGAAGACCGGCGCGGCCTATCTGACGATCACCGATCAGGGCCAGCCCGATAAACTGATCGGCGCCAGCACGCCGGTCGCGGCCACCGCCGAGGTGCACGAAACGATGGCCAACATGGGCATGATGACGATGCGCGCGACGACGGGCATCGCGCTGGAGCCTGGCAAGCCGGTGGCGCTGGCTCCGGGTGGCTATCACGTGATGCTGATGGGGCTGAAGGCGCCGCTGAAGGCTGGCGACAATTTCCCGCTGACACTGCGGTTCGAGCATGCGCCGCCGGTGACCGTGACCGTGAACGTGGAGCCGATCACCGCCACGCACTGAGCCGAGGCTGCGGCGGAGCCCCGACTTCGGCCCGACTTCGGCCTTGCGGTCGGCGCGGGATCGCAACACACTCCATGCCGAACGAGCATGGAGCGCCGACGGTGGCCGGTTTCAGAAGTACGGAACGATACATTGCCTCCCGCGATCTGGAGGTCGCGGTCAACGCGTCGGTGACGCTGCAGCGCCCGCTGTTGGTCAAGGGCGAACCAGGCACCGGCAAGACCGTGCTGGCGCATGAGGTCGCCGAGGCTCTCGATCATCCCTTGATCGAGTGGCACATCAAGTCGACCACCAAGGCGCAGCAGGGACTTTACGAATACGACGCGGTATCCCGTCTGCGCGACGGCCAGTTGGGCGATGAGCGGGTGCACGATATCGCCAACTACATCGTGCGCGGCAAATTGTGGGACGCTTTCGAGGCCGACGAGCCGGTCGTCGTGCTGATCGATGAGGTGGACAAAGCGGACATCGAGTTTCCCAACGATCTGTTGCTGGAACTCGATCGGATGCAGTTCTTCGTGTACGAAACGCGGCGGACGATCACGGCGAAGCATCGGCCGGTGGTGATCATCACCTCGAACAACGAGAAGGAGTTGCCGGATGCATTTCTGCGGCGGTGCTTCTTCCACTATATCCGGTTTCCCGACCGCGAAACGATGGAACGGATCGTGCAGGCGCATTATCCCGACATTCGCAAGGACCTCGCACGTGAGGCATTGAACGTGTTCTTTCAGGTGCGCGAGGTGCCGGGTCTGAAAAAGAAGCCGGCGACCTCCGAGTTGCTCGACTGGCTGAAGCTGCTGATGGTCGAGGATCTGCCGGTCGAGGCGTTGCGCACCAACGAGAAGCAACTGGTCATTCCGCCGCTGTACGGCGCGCTGCTGAAGAACGAGCAGGACGTGCATCTGTTCGAGCGCCTGGCGTTCCTGGCGCGGCGCGGCTGATGTTTTCGCATCTGATCCTGGGTCTTCGAAATGCCGGATTGCCGGCCTCGATCACCGAGTATCTGACGCTGATGGCGGCGATGAAGGCCGGCGTCGCGGAGTATAGCGTGGAGGATTTTTACTATTTGTCGCGCGCTACTTTGGTGAAGGACGAGCGGCATCTGGACAAGTTCGATCGGGTGTTCGGCGCCTGTTTCAAGGGACTGGAACCGCCGGAAGGAGTAAAACCTCAGGAGCTGCCCGAGGAGTGGCTGCTGAAGCTGGCGGAAAAACTGCTGACCCCCGAGGAAATGAAGAAGATCGAGGCGCTCGGCGGTTTTGACGCCATCATGCAACGGTTGAAGGAATTGCTGGCGGAACAGAAGGAACGTCACCAGGGCGGATCGAAGTGGATCGGCACGGCGGGGACCTCGCCGTTCGGCGCCTATGGCTACAATCCGGAAGGCGTACGGATCGGGCAGGACAAGTCGCGCAATCGGAGCGCGGTCAAGGTCTGGGACAAGCGCGACTTTAAGGACCTGGATGACACCGTCGAACTCGGTACCCGCGGCATGAAGCTGGCGCTGCGCCGGTTGCGGCGCTTCGCCAGGCAGGGCGCGGCGACCGAGCTGGACTTGCCGGATACCATCAAATCGACCGCCAACAACGCCGGCATGCTGGATCTGAAGCTGGTGCCGGAGCGGCACAATACGGTGAAGGTGCTGCTGTTCCTGGATATCGGCGGCTCAATGGACGATTACGTGAAACTGACCGAGGAGCTGTTCTCGGCGGCGCGTTCCGAATTCAAACATCTGGAGTATTACTACTTCCACAATTTCCCCTACGAGCGCGTATGGAAAAACAACCGCCGCCGGCATGAGGAACAGATCCCGACCTGGCAGGTGCTGCGGACCTATGGCCCGGATTACAAGCTGATCTTCGTTGGCGATGGCGCGATGAGCCCGTATGAGATCACCATGCCCGGCGGCTCAGTGGAACATTGGAACGAAGAAGCCGGAACGGTGTGGATCGAGCGGCTGACCGGACATTATCGGCGGGCCGCATGGTTGAATCCGACTCCGAAGCCGGGGTGGGGCCATGTGCGTTCGATCACCATGATCAACGATCTGATGGAAGGGCGGATGTTCCCTCTGACGGTGAATGGTATCGATGAAATGACAAGGGAGCTCAGTCGGTAATTCGGCGGGTCAGCCATTCCGGGCAATCGCGGATGAGGTAACGAACTCAGTTCGGTTTGAATCCGTGCGCCGCGCGTTCCGAAGTTCGCAAGGAAGCTTCGTGACCTTGGTGTGCTTTGAGAACTTCGTGATTATCTTGGCCGTTCCGCACGCATGTATGCGTGAGCCATCCCCAAGATGACCGGGATAAGACCCCACCGCCAGGTTTTGCTGGAACGTCCGCGATGTCACGAAGGGCTCAAAGCACACCAAGGGCACGAAGCTTTCATTCAAATCGTTGAGTCGGTGCGCACGTTTCCAGGAAGTGGCAATCAACTCGCCCCAGGGGTACAATGGACCACTGGGCATTCCCTCGCTGTGGCGTTCATGCTGTCAGCGGTGTGGAATGCCCCCCTGAACTGAGACACTGAAATGAGGCACACTGTTCAACAAGGAGAACGAGTGTGCCAAAGACCAATACGCCCGCCCGGCCCCGGCCAAAGTGCAGGCCCAAGACGCGCTGGACCCGGGAATTCAAGCTGAAGGCCCTGTCGCGCATGGACAACGCGCCGGACGTCACGGCCCTTGCGACAGAACTCGGTGTTCGCCGGGAACTTCTCTACAAATGGCGGCGTAAGTATCTCGCCGGCGGACCCGAGGCGTTGAACGCGATCGGGCGCCCGTCGCAGCCGTCGAGCCCGTTCGATGAAGCGGCGCCTGGTTCGTCCCCGGTCACCGACACCCCGCAACGGCGGATCGCGGAACTGGAGCGGAAAATTGGCCAGCAACAACTGGAACTGGATTTTTTTCGCGCGGCCTTGCGGCATGTCAGGGAAGCACGCCTGAAGAAGGGCGGCTCTGGCGGAACAGCGTCTTCGCGGTGATCCACGCGACGACGCGCTCGCAAGGCGATGATATCGGGATCGAGCGGATGTGCGGGTTGGCCGGGGTGAGCCGGGCCGGATACTATCGGCACTGGCTGGCGTCGAAGCCACGCCAGGAAGAAACCGCGCTCCGCGATAAGATTCAGTGTCTGGTGCTGGCCAACCGGAAGCTTCATTACGGTCACCGGCGGATCACCGTTTTGTTGCGACGGGACGGCTGGATGGTGAACCGCAAGCGCGTGCTTCGGATCATCCGCGAGGACAATCTGCTGTGCGTGCCGAAACAGGCGTTTCGCCCACCGACGACGGACTCGCGGCATGGCTTTCCGATCTGGCCCAACCTCGCGCGGCACATCAGGCCGATGGCGATCAACCAGCTCTGGGTGGCGGACATTACTTATATAAGACTGGCCGAGGAGTTCGTTTATCTGGCGGTCATTCTGGACGCGTTCAGCCGCCGCGTGGTGGGCTGGGCGATGGCCGACCATTTGCGCGCGGAACTCGCCTTGTCCGCGCTGCGGATGGCCCTTGCTGATCGGGAAATCGTGCCGGGATCGTTGGTGCATCACTCCGATCAGGGCGTTCAGTATGCCTGTGGCGATTACATCGCGCGACTTCAGCACGCCGGCATTCAGCCCAGCATGAGCCGGCCGGGATGTCCGTGGGACAACGCGATGGCGGAGAGTTTCATGAGGACGTTGAAACGAGAGGAGGTGGATGGACAGGCGTATCGCGACCGCGCCGAGGCGGAAGCCTCGATCGGGGTGTTCATCGAGACGGTCTACAACCGGCGGCGGCTGCATTCGGCGCTGGCTTATCTGGCACCGGAGGAGTTCGAGGCGACGCGGCACCCGCCACCGGCCCTGGCGGCTTCCGTGGCTGGTGGTGAAACGATGTCCCCGGCTTCGGTCGAAACTCTTTCTTTATGATAGGACAGAGATACTGACGGTGACATTTGGTTCGTGAGCTGGGGATGGCCGCCCGCCCGCTGTGGCGCCCCCGGAAGTCCGAGCCTGGCAGTGAACGCCGCCGCCCTCAAGGACGCTTCGCGCCGCGCGAGCGCGCGGTGGCCTCGGAAGAACGAGGCCATCCTTGACCGCGGCGGCGCCCACTGCCCGGACATGTCACGGCCGGGACGAGAAAACGGCGCTCCGACCGAACCAGAAAACGTGGCGTGCGGTTACCGGTGCGCGAACGTGGAAAGCTTCACCTCACCCCGGTGGGTCGCGTTGGCCGCTTGCGATGACCCGGAACCGGAGGCAGAATCGATGTGTGCCTTATTTCGTGTCTCAGGCACGGGGTGCAGCGCAG
>JARLIN010000276.1 GCA_031291715.1 Rhodopila sp.
AGGTGACGCCCAACGGATCGGAGTTGCTGTCGAGCACGGCGACCACCGGGATGCCGAGCTTGGTGGCTTCCTCGACCGCCAGCTTTTCCTTGTTGGTGTCGATGATGAACAGGATGTCGGGCAGCCCGCCCATGTCCTTGATGCCGCCGAGCGCGCGCTCCAGCTTCTCGCGGTCGCGGGTGATGTCCAGCACCTCTTTCTTGGTGAGGCCCTGGGTGTCGCCGGAGAGCATGTCGTCGATCTGGCGCAGCCGCTTGATGCTGCCGGTGATCGTTTTCCAGTTGGTCAGCATGCCGCCGAGCCAGCGGTGGTTGACGTAGTACTGGCCGCAGCGCTTGGCGCTTTCGGCGACATATTCGGCGGCGGCGCGCTTGGTGCCGACGAACAGCACGCGCCCGCCGGCGGCGACCACGTCGCGCACGGCGCGCAGCGCACGGTCGAGCATGGGCACGGTCTGCTGCAGGTCGATGATATGGATCTGATTGCGTATGCCAAACAGATACGGCCCCATGCGCGGGTTCCAGCGCCGGGTGTGGTGGCCAAAATGAACGCCGGCTTCGAGAAGCTGGCGCAACGTGAATTCGGGCATCGCCATGAGCGTGACCTTCCTTTCCGTCCGGTTGAGCCTCCGCAGGGCCAGAATGCCAAAGCGACACCGGATCCGGGCCTCGGGGTCGAGGCCGGAAGGCGCCCTGCGTGTGAATTACCGGCAGCATCGCCACCGGCGGGCGGGATATGCCGCAGGCCGGCGGGAAAGGCAAGCATGAAGGCTGAGGAAGCAGCCCGGACAGCCCCGCGCTTTGCCTTCCATTAACCCCAGTGTGCCACCACTATTCGCGGTCCTGTCATGCGATGTCGAGGAACTATCCGGCCGGCGGGACAAGGTGCAGTCAATGTTGGACGTCGCTGACCATCATTCGTCGCATGCGCCACAGCCGCGGGAACCGGCGCCCGCACGCCGCCCCGACAACAACGAGCGCTTCGTTGCCTTCGCCTTCGCCGGCGCGGACATGGTGGTCGAGACCGATGCGAGCGGCACCGTGACCTATGCGGCCGGCGCTTTCCGCAGCAAGTTCGGGCGCCCGCCCGAGGCGTTCTTCGGGCATGCGGTGCGCGATCTCGTGGCCCCGGTGGACCACGAGGCGCTGGATACCGCGCTCGCGCTGCTGGTGGAGCGCGGCCGCCTGCTGCCGCTCATGATCCGGCTGTCCGACACCTTGCGGACACCCCTTGCCCTTGCCGGCATGGCGTTGCCCGCTCCGGGTGATCAACGGCGCCTGTGCCTGAGCCTGGCCCGGCCACCGGCGCCGCTGGCCAGCGTGCGGCATGCCGGCAGCACGCCGCACGCACTGGCCCGTGCGACGGAGGCACGATTGCGGGCGGGTACGCCATGCGATTTCGGCCTGGTCGAGATCGAGGGCAAAGGGAGCGTGGTGATTTCGTCGAGCGAGGCGATCGGGCAAGCGATCGAGGCGGTGGCCCCCAACTCGCTCACCAGCGAGATCGCGCCCGGCCGGTTCGGCCTGCTCGGCTCCGGCAGCACCGACCTGTTGGCGATCGCCGCCCTGCTGGAGGGGGCGTTGCGAACGCAGGGCGTCGACGTCTCCGTCGCCGCCCACCCGCTGCCCCTGGCCAGCGGGGAACTGACCCCGGTGCAAACCGCGCGGGCGCTGCGGCAGGCGTTGAACGTCTTCGCCCGCGAAGGGGCGGGCGGCCTCGGCCGCGCCGGGTTCAATGGCGGGCTGGCCGGCTACATCCGCCGCGCGGGCACCCAGGTCGCCAGCCTCAGGAAGGCGATCCGGAGCACCAACTTCAGCCTGGCGTTCCAACCCATCGCCGCGCTCGGCACCGGGGAGGCACACCATTTCGAGGCGCTGATCCGCCCGAAACCGATCCCGGACTGCGCGTTCTCGGGGCCGCAGGAGTTCGTCACCCTGGTGGAGGCGCTCGGGCTCGCCGACGAACTCGACCTGGCGGTCGCCCGGCTCGCCTGCGAGGCGGCCGGCAAGGCCGGGTCCCCGGTGGCCTTCAACCTGTCAGGCCAGTCGGTGCAGAACGCCGGCTTCCGCGATCGCCTGGTCAAGCTGCTGACAGCCAGCCCGGCGCGCCAGGCCGGCCTGATCATCGTCGAAATGACGGAAACCGAGGAGATCGAGGCGGTCGAGGAAGCCGACCTCACCGCGAAAGCGCTGCGATCCCTCGGCATCGCGTTCTGTCTCGACGATTTCGGCGCCGGAGCCGCCGACATCCGGCTGCTGCGCGCGCTCAGTCCCGATATCGTCAAGCTGGATGGGTCCTACATTCCCGGCATCGCGGAGGACGGACGGGAACGCGCCTTCGTCGCCGGGATGGTCGAGATCGTCCGCGCGGCCGGGGCCGAGATCGTCGCCGAAAGGGTCGAAATCGAAGCCGAGGCGGAAGCTTTGCGGCTGCTCGGCGTGCACTACGGGCAGGGCTGGCTGTTCGGCCACCCCGGCCCGCTGCCGGCCGGCCAGGGGGTCTATGCGCGCCGACCCCGAGAGATGGAAATCTGGAGCTAGAGGACAATCCCCCCTCCCCCAAGGGCGGGGAGAGCAGAGAGCGAACGCCTTTCCTTTGCCGCCGCGCGCCACCCTGTCGGGCGGGGCGCGGACGGAATTAGCGGCGTCCCCGGTCTTCTTTTGCTTGACGCGGGTGGGCGGATTGGCCCCCTTTTGTAGCGGGCATTCCACCCAGGAGGAGCATCGCCATGGCGAAAGGTCAGAA
Source organism: Rhodopila sp. (assembly GCA_031291715.1). GTDB lineage: Bacteria > Pseudomonadota > Alphaproteobacteria > Acetobacterales > Acetobacteraceae > Rhodopila. Next base: position 2,746 of record JARLIN010000276.1, read on the forward strand.
ACGCAGCGGACGGGAACCGAAGAAGCCGAAAGCCTCGAAGTTGGCCACCACGTCAGCCGCACCGCCTGGCTTCGGCACGTTGCGGCCGGAGCGGCCGTTGCCGCAGAAGGCTCCCCCGACCACCAAGTAGCGAACCCGACGCGGGGCCGAGGATCGGCGATCCCTGGGCGTTCCGGCCCCGCGCCGTCCCCTGCGCGGCGAGGAGTGTGCCCCGATGTCCCAGGTCGTGACCCGGCCCCCCGCCGTCACCTTCCTGCCGCAGAAACAGGCGGCCAGGCCGGTCACCAACCGGCTGCGGGTGGTCAGCGACTTCGAGCCGAGCGGCGACCAGCCGACCGCCATCCGCGACCTCGTCGCCGGCATCGAAGCCGGCGAGCAGGACCAGGTGCTGCTGGGCGTCACCGGATCCGGCAAGACCTTCACCATGGCGAAGGTGATCGAGGCGGTGCAGAAGCCGGCGCTGATCCTGGCGCCGAACAAGACGCTCGCCGCCCAGCTCTACGGGGAAATGAAGGCGTTCTTCCCGGACAACGCGGTCGAGTATTTCGTCAGCTATTACGACTACTACCAGCCCGAAGCCTACGTTCCGCGCACCGACACGTATATCGAGAAGGACGCGCAGATCAACGAACAGATCGACCGGATGCGTCACGCCGCCACCCAGGCGCTGCTCGAACGCAACGACGTCATCATCGTCGCCTCGGTTTCCTGCATCTACG
>JARLIN010000277.1 GCA_031291715.1 Rhodopila sp.
AGACCTAGTGCGGCAAAAGGTCCTCGATCTCGTCGCCGAAAAGACCGGCTACCCCAAGGACATGTTGGATCTGGATCTCGACCTGGAGGCCGACCTGGGAATCGATACCGTCAAACAGGCGGAGCTGTTTGCCTCTATCCGCGAGACCTATGACATCCCGCGCGACCCTAACATGAAGCTGCGCGATTTTTCGACGCTGGCGCGCGTGATCCAGTTCGTCTATGACCGGCGCCCCGATCTGCGGGTTACGGCTCTGCCAGCGGCGGCGCTGGCGAACGCGCCGGCGGTTCCTGCATCAACTGAGGAACCGCTCCGCGAACTCCCCACGTTTGAGGCGGCCGACGGCATTCCGCGCCGCGTGCCAACTCCGTTGATCCGCCCGCCTCTCCGGTTGTGTAAGGCAACTGGCGTATCGTTCGGATCCGGCCGGCGCGTGTTCGTCATGCCCGACCGTTCCGGAGTGGGCGACGCGTTGGCTGCCAGGCTGCGGGCGCTGGGCGTCGAAGTGGTCGGCCCTGACGCTGCAACCAACGCCGGGGCGGTCGACGGCGTCTATTGGCTGCCTGCTCTGGACCACGAGGGCGACCTGGCCAATATGACCCTCGCCCTATGGCGCGAGGCCGTGGACATCCGGGTCAAGTCGTTGTACCGGACCATGCGCGCTCTCTATGACCAGATAGCGGGGCCGGGCACGTTCCTGGTGTCCGCCACGCGTCTCGGTGGGCAGCACGGCTACGACGCGGACGGAGCGACTTCACCCCTGGGCGGAGCCGTGACCGGTTTCACGAAAACCTATAAGCGCGAGCGGCCGGACGCGCTGGTGAAAGCCGTGGATTTCGAGGCCGGTTGCAGCGCGGACGCGATCGCCGAATTGCTGATTGGCGAGACGCTGCGAGACCCCGGCGCGGTCGAAATCGGTTACCGGGACCATCATCGGTGGACGATTGGGCTGGAGGAGCGCTCCGCCGCCGATGGGCGCCCCGGCATGACCCTGGACAAGAACACGGTGTTCCTCGTCACTGGCGCGGCGGGCAGTATTGTGTCCGCCATCACCGCCGATCTGGCAACCTCCGGCGGCACGTTCTACCTGCTGGATCTGGTGCCGGAGCCCGACCCATTCAATCCAGACCTCAAGCGCTTCGTCATCGACAAAGAAGCGCTGAAACGGGACCTGTTCGCGCGCATTCAGGCGCGCGGCGAGCGAGCCACTCCGGCCATGGTCGAGAGAGAGTTGGCCACGCTCGAGCGGGCGCAGGCGGCCCATGCAGCCATAGACGCAGTGCGCGCGGCCGGCGGCAACGCGCATTACTATAGCGTCAATCTCACGGACGGCGATGCCGTGGCGAAGGTAGTTGCGGATATCCGCGAACGCAGCGGGCACATTGACGTGTTGCTGCACGCTGCCGGGACCGAACGCAGCCATATGCTGCCGGACAAGGACCCGCGCGAATTTGACTTAGTTTTCGACGTCAAGTGCGATGGGCTCTTCCACCTGTTACACGCCATCGGCGACATGCCGCTGGGGGCGCTGATCGGGTTCAGTTCAATCGCCGGCCGGTTCGGCAACGCGGGGCAGGCGGATTACAGCTCCGCCAACGACCTTCTGTGCAAGATCGCCTCGAGCTTCCGCAACACACACCCGGCGACGCGAGCCATCGTGATCGACTGGACCGCGTGGGGCGGCATCGGGATGGCCACACGCGGCTCAATCCCGAAAATGATGGAGATGGCCGGGATCGAGATGCTGCCCCCGGAGACGGGCGTTGGGTGGATCCGGCGCGAACTGACGGCGGGCGCCTGGCGCGGCGAGGTGGTAGCGGCCGGGCGGCTCGGCGCATTTCTGAAGGAATGGGACGAAACGGGCGGGGTCGATTCATCCGCCGTGCCGCCGGGCCCGATGCTCGGCGATACGGCGCGAATCGACGTCGACGGTAATTTGACGGTCGCGACACGGCTCGATCCCGTGGTCCAGCCATTCCTCTCCGACCACCGCATCGACGGCACCCCGGTGCTGCCGGGCGTAATGGGAATCGAGGGTTTCGCGGAAGCGGCGTTGTCCCTCATGCCCGGCTGGGAGGTCGCGGAAGTCAACGACGTCGAGTTCCTGGGGCCGTTCAAGTTTTACCGCAGTGAGCCGCGCACGGTCACGATCGCGGAACGGTTCCATCCGGAAGACGGCGGTTTGGTAGCGGATTGCCGGTTAACCGGCCAGCGCATCCTCGCCAATCAGGTCGAACCGCGGGTCGAAACGCACTTCACCGGCCGCGTCCGCCTGGCCAAGGATCGTCCCGCGATGCAGAACGGCGCCGCTAGGGACGTGTCACGCGCATCGGTGATCGAGGCCAAGGACATCTACCGCGTCTATTTCCACGGTCCTGCCTACCAGGTGCTGAAGCGGGCGTGGTGGGATGAGAACGGCGCCGTTGGCGAGATGGCGGCCGGCCTCACCTCCAATCATTATCCGAGCGACCAGCCGCTCGCCATAGCGCCGCGGCTGATCGAGCTGTGCTTCCAGACGGCCGGCATATGGGAGATGGGCGTCCAACATCTTATGGGCTTGCCGCGGCACGTTGATCGCCTGCTGCTCTATCGCGCGCCGGAGGCGACGGCGGGTTCCCTGTTTTCCGTTGTCACATTCAACGCTGTGGCGGGGAGCTTCGACGCCGACGTAGTCGACGGCGCCGGCACCAAATACCTGCATGTGAGCGGATACCGGACGGTCGTGTTCCGCGATGTGGATGCGCAGGTGTTCCCGGCAGCGGAAGGCGGATGATGGCGTAGCGCATGTGTATCTATTGGTTTGAACAGAGCGAGAGCGATGTGCCGTTTGGGGATGAGTGGCTGAGCGGGAGCGAACGTGCGCGCCTCGATACGCTGCGCGTCCCCAAACGACGTGCCGACTGGCGCTTGGGACGCTGGACGGCAAAATGCGGTGTCGCCGGGTATTTGCACCTCCCCGGCGATCCCGAGGCGCTGGCGGCTGTCGAAGTGCGCCCGGCCATCTCCGGCGCGCCCGAAATTTTCTTGCACGGGGAGCCCGCGCCTGTGGCTCTTTCGCTCAGCCACAGCCGCGGCACCGGATTGTGCACCATCGCGCCGGCCAGCGCCGAGGTGGGGTGCGATCTCGAAGCGATCGAGCCCCGCAGTCCGGCGTTTCGCTCCGATTACTTCACTTCCGAGGAGCTGGATTTGATCGAACGAACGCCTCCCTCAGACCGGGACCGGATGGTAACGCTGCTGTGGAGCGCCAAGGAAAGCACTCTGAAAGCATTGCGCTGCGGGCTTCGGTCGGACACACGCGCGGTAAACGCGTCTCCGCAGGATTTCTTGCAGGCACCCGACGAGGAGTGGCATCGGCTATGCGCCGGACACATCGGCGGCAGAACGTTTGACGGCTGGTGGCGCGACTCGGACGGTCTTATCCGGACAGTGGTCTTTCTCCTCAACGCCTGCGGTCCAGCCGCAAGACAATGTTCAGAATCGCCACGAACACATTGAAGAGGCCCGCAAACAGAAACAGCGCGCCGGGAATGGGGCTGTCGGCATAGGGATTGTTGAGGACATCGCTGGTGGCATATACCAGGATGCAAACGCCCAAGATGCCGATTCCGGCGGCAATCAGCATCCCCAGCAGACCGATATTGAGAAACGCGTTGAGCACGATGGCGGCGATGATGCTGATCGAGATTCCCAGCATCAGTCCTCGCGGCGCGGAAAACGTCCGCCTCGATGACATCACGAACAGTGTCACGGCGCCAAACACGATCAGCGTCATCAGCATCGCGATCTGAATCGTTCCGGGCGCGTAGAGGCTCGCAAACCGGAGAATGGGAGCCAGCACCAGTCCCGAAACGAACCCGTCGCCCAAGAGCGCGGTGACGCCCAAAACCGGATCGTGACGGGCCGCGATGGCTACTCGCGGGATGACATTGAGCAATACCATCGCCAGGATCCAACCTATCCAGCCCGTGAAAAGGTTAGCCAGGGTGTCCGATTGCGCGCCGACGTACCCGCCGCAGAGGGCGCCGGCCAGACTAAGGCCCAGCAGCATGTACGTTTTCCTGATGGTCTCGGCCCGGGTAGAGCTCAGTGGACTGGTCCCGAACAGATTGTCAATGGCTGTCATGCCACGAAGGATACCACCGCCCAGGGTTTTGGATGCCGGCGCGGTTCGCGTGACCGGGGCGTCGGGGCAAGCCTGCCCGTTCCACAACTCTGCAACGAACGGCAGAGCGCCGCCGGGTCGATCGGGCCAGCAAAGGGGGAAAACTGGATGTACAATCGATCGTGACCAGGAAGCCAAAATGAAAATCCTGGGCGAATTCAGCTGGTCAAGCCGGCTCCGACAATGGAAATTCCGGAGGAAATGGCAATGAATAGAATCACGAACGTATGTTTCGCGATGGTGACAGCGGCATTGTTCACCTTGGCCCTGGTTTCTTGTTCGTCCAAGAAGCCAGCCGCGGTTTCAGCATCGCCGGCAGCGGCCGGTCCATCGGCCGCAGCAGCAACCGCAGCAGCAGTGGGCTCGTCATCCATGCCCATGTTCAACGGGACTGGGCTTGAG
>JARLIN010000278.1 GCA_031291715.1 Rhodopila sp.
CCTTCCAGAACGCCGCCTGCTTGCGCCAATCCGCCGCGGTCCCCGCGCCGCCGGTTGTCCCGACCTCGAAGCCGATCGATTACGGATCGCGCCCCTCGGCCTCGGTCAACCGGTGCAGATCACCAAAGATGTTCAGCGCCGTCTGGTCCGGCGGATAGGCGTTGGGCATCCAGCCATCGCCCCATTTGGCAATGCGCGGCAAGGTCTTTTCGTGATGCCCGCCATACCAGACCGGGACCCGGCCGGATGCCGGGCGCGGATTGATGCCGGCATCGTCGATCGTGTGGTACTTGCCTTTGAAAATCACGTGATCCTGCTTCCACAGCGCCTGCATGACCTGCACCTGCTCCTCGGAGCGGCGGCCGCGATTGTGGAAGTTCTCGTTCAGCCCGACGAACTCCACCTCGTTCCAACCGACGCCGATGCCGAGCCGGAACCGCCCCTTGCACAGCACGTCCAGGCACGCTGCCTGCTTGGCCACCAAAGCGGTCTGACGCTGTGCGACGATCAGCACACCGGTGGAGAAGCCGAGCCTCGGCGCCACGCCGGACAAATAGCTCAGCAGCACGAACGGATCATGGAACAGGTCCTCGGAGGTATTCCGCCCGGCCTCCCAGTCCGGCCGCGAGGCGGCATTGGCGCCCAGCACATGGTCAGGCGCCTCCAGAAAGTCGTAACCCATCGCCTCCATGCCCTGCGCGTAGTCCCGCACGGTCTGCGGATCGCCACCGATATCGCCAAATGGCACGAGCGCACCAAGCTGCATGGCCAAAACTCCCTGTTCGCGGCGGGCACCGATATGCCGTACCGTTCTGTTGCGGTCAGCTTGCCCCTTCCGCCGGATACCGGCAATCCGGCTTGACCCGGGCGCGGGCTTGGCCTCCTCTGCCGCCCCAACGGACGGAGGTTGCATGGCCTGGAGCGTGGCGGCGTTCGATCATCTGGCGGAGCTGCCGCCGGCAGCGGAGGCATTGTTCGCGGACCCGTCCACCGGCAGCCTGTTCGCCACCCGCGACTGGTATCGCTGCATTATCGACACCGCCCTGCCCGAAGCAGCGCGGCCCTGCTTCGTCCTGTGCCAACAGGACGGCCAGCCCCGTGCGCTGTTCCCAATGGAACGCCACACCGATGGCATGCTGCAAAGCCTCACCACCCCCTATACCTGCCTGTATCAACCGCTCATCGCCGCCGGCGCCCATGCCGACGCCCTGTTCCAGATCGGACGCAGCTTCGCCCGCTTCTGCCGCTCGCGCGGCGCCATCCGGATCGAGGCGCTGGACCGGGATTGGCCCGGCCTGCAACCGCTGCTCCACGGCCTGCGCTCAGCCGGCCTGGTCCCGCTGCGCTTCGACCATTTCGGCAACTGGCACGAACCCATCCCTGGCGAAACCTGGGATTCTTATTTGCGCAGCCGCGACGGCGCGCTGCGCGAAACGGTACGGCGCAAGCTCGGCAAGGCCCTACGCGACAAGGACATCCGTTTCGACCCGATCACCGGCGGCCCGGAACTGGAAGCAGGCATCGCCGCGTTCGAGGATGTCTATGCAAGAAGCTGGAAGGAGCCGGAGCCCTTTCTCAACTTCAACGCCGGCTTCATGCGCGCGGCAGCCGCGATGGGCATCTTGCGCCTCGGCGTGATGCGCCTCGCCGGACAGCCGATTGCCGCGCAGTACTGGGTGATTACCGGCAAAACCGGCTCGGTGCTGAAACTGGCGCATGACGAGACATTCAAGCCGATCTCGCCCGGCACCGTGCTCACCGCGCTGATGATCCGCTCCCTGCTGGAAGATGACGGCGTGACGGAACTCGATTTCGGCCGTGGCGACGATCCCTACAAGCGCCAATGGGTCGGAAAGCGCCGCCAGCGCATCGGCCTGATCATCGCCAACCCATTCCGCCCGTCCGGCCTGCGACGGATACTCACGCATCTGGCGGGACGCGCCCGGCAGAAACTTCGCGCCACCTGAAACCGCCTACCGCGAGCCCTTCAGCATATCGGTAACGATATTCTCCAGATGCCGGATCGTGTTACACACGGTCAGGATGTGGCAGTACGGTCCATAGCGGAACATGTCGGAATCCCCCGTCCCCCAGGATGACCGGTATTCCGGGTTCAGCCAGATCAGCCGCTTGGCCCGCTCGGACAGACGCTGCACGATGTCGGTGCGCGGATCGTTATAGTTGCCGCGCGCATCGCCCAGGATGATCACGGTCGTCTTGCTGTCCACGGCGGAGAAGAAGCCTTCCTCGAAATCCAGCAGCGCGTTGCCGTAATTGGAGGAGCCGAACCCCACCGTCATCATGATCTCGGAGATCGCCTCCTCGATCGGCTTCTTCTCCAGGATCTCGCTGACCTCGATCAGATTGCCGGCGAAGGCGAAGCTGCGGATGTTCGATAGCGCCTCGTTCAGCGTGTACAGGAACAGCAGCAGGAACTGCGCCATCGCCGCCACGGACCCCGACACGTCGCACAGCACCATCACCTTCGGCTTGTCGATCTTCTTCTGTTTCCAGACGGTGATGAACGGGATCGACTCCCAGGCCATGTTGCGCCGGATCGTCTTGCGCGTGTCCAACTGCCCGCGGTTCTTCTTCTTGCGGTTGCGGCCGTATTTCTCCGCCAGCTTCTTGGCGATGGCGCGCACGATCACGCGCATCCGGTCCATGTCGCGGCGTTCCATGTTGGTCAGCTTGGACGATTTCAGCAGTTCTTCGCGGAACTTTTCGTTCTCGCCCTTGGCGAACAGCAGCAAATTCCGCTCGACGAAATCGCGCACCCGGTCACGCAACCGCTCGCGCCCGGTTTCCAGCGCATCCGCGCGGCTGTTGCTGGCGTCGTTGTTGGCGCGCCGCAGCGCCTCGATCTCGCGCTCCACCGGGCGGATGCCCATCCGCTCCATGATCCGGCGGGTATACAGGTTGGTCTGGGTGAAGAAGCTGATCTTGTTCAGGCCGATCTGCTCTGCCGCCTGTTCCATCGCCTGGGCCAGCCCCGCCCGGTCGTCTGCCAGCAGCATTTGCGCCAGCTTGTCTCCGGCGGCCTTTCCTTGCCCCTGTCCGCCGCCCATGCCCTGGGCGCTGCCGGTGCCGCCAGGCCCGCCGCCCTGGTTGCCGCCGTCTTCGTCGTCCTCGTCCTCGGCCTGCGGCGTCCGCCAGCCCGGCTCGTTCGGCTTGGCAAAATCGTTGCGTTGGAAATAGAGCTCGAAGCAGTCCTCGAAGATATGCTTCTCCTCCACCGACTTCGCCACCAGCAAAGACAGGCTGTCGCGCAGCACGGTCCTGTCGGAAAACCCGACAACCTCAATTGCCCGCATCGCATCGATGCTCTCGGCCGAGGATATCCGCACCCCGGCCGACCGCGCCGCCGCCAGGAACCGCCGCAGCGGCTCGCTCATCGTCGGCCCGGTCTGCACGGGCGCTATGCCGTGTACTTGAACGTCAGTCGGCAAACCCCGCCTCCTGGCGCGCCTTGTGGGTCATGCTGTCGATCTGCTTGCCCGCCGCTTCGATGTCGCTCTCGAATTTCAGCAGCACGTTCAGCGTGTCGCGCACCATGTCCGATTGCAGCATGTTGGCATGCAGCAACACCAGCACCCGCGCCCAGTCGATGGTCTCGCTGACCGAGGGCAGCTTCTTCAGTTCCAGTGCGCGCAATTGCTGCACGAAGCTGACCAGCTGCTTGCGCAGTTTCTCGTCGATCCCCGGCACCCGCGTATCGATGATGCGGGCCTCCAGCTTGGCGTCGGGGAAGCCGATATGCAGATGCAGGCAGCGGCGTTTCAGGGCATCGCCCAGGTCGCGCATGGAGTTGGAGGTCAAAAATACGATCGGCGGCGTGATCGCTTCCACCACGCCGATTTCCGGGATCGTCACCTGATAGTCCGACAGGATTTCCAGCAGGAACGCCTCGAACTCCTGGTCGGATTTGTCGATCTCGTCGATCAGCAGCACCGCGCCGTTTTCCTGCTGCAAGGCGCGCAGCAGTGGCCGGGGTTCCAGGAAGTGGTGCGAGAAGAACACATCCGAGAAACCATGCAGCTTCTCCAGCGCCTCCTCGATCGTCTCGGTCAGGCCGAACAGCTGGCCCAGTTTGTCCTTGAGGATTTGGGTGTACAGCAGCTGCTTGCCGTATTTCCACTCATACAATGCCTTGGACTCGTCCAGCCCCTCATAGCATTGCATGCGGATCAGCGGCATGCCGACATAGGCGGCGACCGATTTGGCCAGCTCGGTCTTGCCGACGCCGGCCGGACCTTCCACCAGGATGGGTTTCTTCAGATGGTGCGAGAGATACACCGCGGTGGAGATCTGCCGATTGGCGATATAGCCGAACTGGCCGAGGCCGTTCTCGATGGCGTCGATAGATCCCAGCAGTACGTCGACGTTTCCGGTCATGCGGTTTGTTCTTGCCTCAAAAGAGTGATCCCGAGCCTGCTCTGTTTCACCATGCGCGGTCCCCTGGCGATCGCCAGCAGGGTCGAGGCATCCCCGACCACAGCGTCGATAGCATCGTCCGGCGCGGGGGAGAAGTCCGATCGGTAGGCCTTAATACGCTCCAGTATGTCCGCGCAGAGCAGCCGTATGCCCGTCAGGCTCGCCGGCGGCGAGCCCGGCCGCCAGGCGCCTTCGTCGAGTTCGGCCACCAAAGCCGCCGCCGCGTGCCGTGCGACTGCCGCCGACGCAGTCATCCCGCCAAGCAAAGCCGCCGCCTTTTCCGCGCTTTCCGCCCCGGTCGCGCGCGCCAACAGGCGCAAAAGCCGGCTCAGCGCCGCGACCATGCCGGCGCTGCCGACGGCATCCTCGATATCGCGGAACGGCATCGCCATCGCTTCGAACGCACCGCCCTCGGGTCCCACCATAGCCGAAGCCGGAACAGAACAATCCGTCATGCGCAGGCCGCAATGCTGCGATGGCCGTAGGAATTCGAGCGGCGGGGAGGGGATTTGCTCCACCCCGGCCGTCCCCCGCGGGATCAGGAAAGCGGAAAACCGCTTCATCGCCCCGCCCTGCTCGGTGATGGCGAACACCAGGAAGAAATCCGCGATTGGCCCATTGCTGGCATAGGATTTCACCCCATTCAGCACGAAGCCGCCGCCGGACCGCACGGCTGTGCTGATCAGATGCTTCGGATGCGCCCCGGCGCCCGGTTCGGAGATCGACACACCGATGGTCAGCTCGCCCGATGCCAACCCCGGCAGCAGGCCGGCCTTTTGCGCGTCCGATCCGAACCCCAGCACCATGTACCGCGCGACCATCTGGTGCACAGCCCAGGCGCCGCCGAAGCCAGGCGCGCCGCCGAACTCCACCAACGCCGCATCCGCCGCCGCGATCGCCGCATAGCCGCCACCGGCGCCGCCATGTTCCTCCGGCAGGCCAATCCGGAACAATCCCGCCCGGCCCATCGTTCGCCAGAGATCGAGCGGGAACGCCTCCGCCCGCCACAGTGCCCGGTCCGCCACATGCTCGCGGGCAAACGCCGCCATCTGTTCGCTCATCGGCGTGTTTCCTCATTTCTGCGGGCAAGGCTACGCAGGATTGCCTGGAGGGCCAAGCGGCCGGCTGCCGATGGCAGCGCAGCGTGACACCTTGCCGGCGTTGCGTCTGGTGCTGGCAGCCCGATGGAACCCGGGGACGCCCCTGTCTCGACGCCCCGGCCAAGCCGGGGCAATCTGCCCCCACAAGGCGAAGGGGGAAATGGCTTCATGGATTTCAGGATCGGCACCGAGCAGCGTGAAATGGTCGCCGCTGTCCGCGACCTCGCGCAGAACGAGTTCAAACCCAATGCCGGGCGCTACATGAACGGCACCTTCCCCTGGGACAACATGCGCAAGCTCGCCGCCCTCGGCGTGCTCGGCATGACCGTGCCGGAGGAATATGGCGGCCTCGGCCTGCCAGTGTTCGATACGGCGCTGATCCTCGAGGAGATCGCCAAGGTCTGCTACCCGACCGCGATGGCGGTGCTCGGCGAGGCCGGGGTGCAGACCCGCGTGATCGCCCGCTACGCGCCGGACAGCATCAAGGAACGCATCCTGCCCCGGGTGGTTTCCGGCGACTGCATCCTGGCGATCTGCATGACCGAGCCGCATGCCGGCACGGATGTGACGAATTTCCGCACCAATGCCCGCATCGCCGGCGACCGCGTCATCCTCAAGGGCACCAAAACCCTGATCAGCCGCGCGCCGGAGGCCGGCATGTTCGTCGTCTTCACCCGCATAGACGGACGCCCGGGCCGCGAGGGCATCGGCTGCGTGCTGCTCGAAGCCGGCACCCCAGGCTTTGCCGTCACCGGCACCTACCACACCATGGGCGGGGAGAGCCTGCACGAAATCCAGTTCGACGACTGCGAACTGCCATTGGAAAATTTGGTCCTTCGCGAGGACGGATTTCGGAAACTGCTGACCGCCTTCAACACCCAGCGCTGCCTGAATCCCTCCATCTCCCTTGGCCTTGCCGAAGGCGCCTTCGACGAGGCGGTGAACTATGTGCGCGACCGTACCGTGTTCGGCTCACCCATATCGGACAAGCAGGGCGTGCGCTGGAAACTCGCCGACATGTTCAAGGACATCGAGGCCGGCCGAGGCCTGCTCTACCGCGCCTGCATGACCGCCAATCCTTTCCCCGATCCGTTTCTGTCGGCAACGGCGAAGGTGTTCAACAATGAAATGGCCCTGCGCGTCACCAGCGAGGCGGTTCAGCTGCACGGCGGCTACGGCTTCACCGACGAGTATGCCGTCTCCCGCCTGTATCGCGGCGCCCGCTACGGCTCGCTCGGCGGCGGTGCCACGGAAACACTGCGCGACCTCATCGGCAAGAAGATCGTCGGGGACATGGACCCGGCCCAGGGCATCGCCGGCCTGGACATCTACTGATGCTGCTGGTCGAAGCGGACGGCAAGGCCCTGTTCGCGGCCTACGGCATCCCGGTCCCCCCCGGCCGCGTCCTGACGGCCGGCGAGAGGGCGGAGCGCCTGCCGGGCACCGGCCCCTGGATGGTGAAAGCGCAGATCCCCGTCGGCGGCCGCGGCAAGGCCGGTGGCATCCGCCGCTGCGACACGCAGGAAGCCGTCACCTCTGCCACCGCCGCGATGCTCGGCACCCGCCTGAAGGGCCTCGCCGTGGACGCCGTTCTGGTCGAACAGGCGGCCCGGGGCGAGGAGCGCTATCTGGCCCTGATGCTCGATCCCCGCAGCTATGGCGTGCGGGCGATCTACCTCGCGGCCGGCGGCATGGAGGTCGAGCGGGCCGGGACCGTCGGCGGCCGGATCTGC
>JARLIN010000279.1 GCA_031291715.1 Rhodopila sp.
AGATCGCGAGAAGGGTCTTCTGCTTCTTGTTGCGACTGGGTAGGGGCCCGCAGAAATCGAGATATACTATGTCGAACCGCATCGGCGAAGCCTCGAGAAACGTGTCGATTCCGCCGTTAATAATTTTGACGTAAGGAAACTCCGATGCGAGCGCCGAGGTCACAGCATTGTGGTGTACGTCTGCATCAGATTCGAAGGCCCAGATATTTTCTGGAAGAATGCCAGCGGCGCAGAAAACACGAAGATCATTTTCAGGGTTGGGGCCGCAGAGATAAGCTACCTTAAGGTTCTTTGGGTCTCTCCTCTGTGCAATGGAGTCGTAGAACGCCTCCCAACGGTCGATCGTCTCATCGGTTAGCTGTACGGCAATGGCGGCGTCATACCCCCCGCGATCAACCAGAGTGTCCCGAACCTCACGCACATAAGTTCGACGACACAGGGTAGCACGGGTACGGTTTTTCGTCAGTGCGCTTATCGCACTCTCGACCACCTGCTGACGAGCCAGGTTTTTTTGAGGCTCACTATACTCAGGTGCCATACGAAACGCTCTGGTGACGAGAACATCATAGCAGCGGTTACGGCTCTGGACAACATTTGGTCAAGCCTCAGGGACGCGGCTCCCGTGCCATATGCCCGGACCGTCGGCATTGCTGTCGCCGAGGGAGGGATCTGTAGAGTGTCCCGCATCAAGCCGAGCAAGAAATGTCGGCTCTTGGGTGAGGGCAGCGAACGTGCTTAAGTCCAAAATGTGTCGAGAACGGACTTCCCGTCCGCGAAACTCAAGTGTCTTCTGCTTCCCGTGCATCTCGCTAACACCGTCCATCCAAACGGCGTCGTCCGAACCTCCGTCCCCCTACCGGTCAAGCCAGCCCGAAATACGTCCGGTGCAGGCTGTCGTCGGCCTCAAGCTCCGCCACGGTCCCCTCGAACCGGATCCGCCCACCTTCCAGGGTGAACACCCGGTCCGCCAGGTCCAGGAACGCGATATTCTGCTCGGCGATCAGCATCGCCAGGCCGGAGTCCCGGAAGCGGCTGAGTACCTCGATCACCTGCCCAACAAACAGCGGCGACAGGCCGGCCGAGGGCTCGTCCATCACCAGCAGCCGCGGTGAGGATGCCAGCGCCTTGGCGATCCCCAGCATCTTGCGCTGCCCGCCGGACAGGCTGCCGGCCAGCGCACCGCGGCGATGCGCCAGATCGGGGAAGTAGCTGTAAAGCTCCTCCATGCGGATCTTCAGCGCGGCTTTCTCGATGAACTGGCCGCCGACGCGCATGTTCTCGTCGATCGAAAGGCCGGGGAAGACGCCGATCTCCGACATATACGCCATGCCGCGGCGGACGCGCTTGTCGGTGCGCCACGTGGTCACGTCGTCGGGGTCGAGCCGCACGGAACCGCGCCACGCCGGCAGCAGGCCGACGATCACCTTCAGCAGGGTCGTTTTGCCGGCGCCGTTCGCGCCGAGCAGCACGACGCTTTCCTTTTCCTTCACGTCCAGGCCGGCGCCCCAAAGGACCTGGACCCGGCCGTAACCGGCCTCAATGCCGGTGGCGCGCATGACGGAGACAGGGTCAGTCATGGCGGGGACCCGGATGGGATGTGGGGCGGGATGTCGGATGCTGAGCCGTTGTCGGCGGGCGTGTGGCCAGCGCGCCGACGGCAAAGCCCGGCCATGACACGGGGGGCAGACCATGGCACGGGGGGCTGACCGTGTCCGCGAAATCAACCATGGTGACCACCACCCAGGAAAACCCGGATCACCTCGGGGTCTTTGGTCGCGTCGGCCAGCGTACCGCCGAAGAATTCCTTGCCGGCGGCCATCACCACCACCCGGTCGGTGACCTTGTCGATGAACCCCATCAGGTGCTCCACCACCAGCAGCGCCATGCCGCCATCCGCCAACACGCGCAGCCGATCGGCCATGCGTGACAGCTCCGCCGGGTTCAGGCCGGCCGCGAGTTCGTCCACCAGCAGCAGCCTCGGTTCGGTCGCCATCGCGCGCGCCAGATCGAGTGTCTTCTGCTGCGCGCTGTTCAACTCCGCCGCCGGGCGCTGGGCGAAGCGGTCGAGTTCCAGCAGGGCCAGCAGCGCATCGACGTCGAAGCCGGGCTTCGGGTCGCCGTAATGGGCGGCGACTTCCACGTTTTCGCGGACGGTCAGCGACAGGAAAGGCCGCGGCGACTGGAAGGTGCGGTTGATCCCCGCCTTCACCAGCCGGTGCGATTTCTCGCCGCCGATCGAGCGGCCGTCATAGCTGATCGAACCGCCATCGGGCGTGTAAAGGCCGCAGATGACGTTGATGCAGGTGGTCTTGCCCGACCCGTTGGGACCAACAAGGCCCAGAACCTCGCCCGGGTTCAAATGGAAGCTGACCCCGTCCAGCGCGCGGAAGCCGCCAAAGCGCTTGACCAGTCCCTCGACATTGAGCAGCGGTTCAGGGGACACGGATGCCTCGGTTGGTCAGCAGGGACACAAGGCCATTCGGCAGGAACAGCACCAGCAGCACGATCAGGGCGCCGTAGGTGAACTGGAAATACTGCGGCACCGCGATACCGATGACGTTGTAGATGCCATACAGGATGAACACGCCCAGCAGTGGGCCGCACAGGGTCGTGGCACCACCGAACAGCAGGAACACGGTGGAGAAGATCGACACGCTCAGGTCGAACGCTGTGTCCGGGTAGAACACCGAGATGTGCCAGGCGAACACCCCGCCCACCAGCCCGGCCACGAGGGCCGACAGCAGCCAGGCGATGGTGCGGCCGCGGACCACCGACACGCCGGACATCGCGGCGCTGACGGAATCGTCGCGGATCGCTTGCAGCGACATGCCGAAGCGGGAGTTCCGCAGCCACACGACCAGCAGCAGCGTGGCGCCCAGGATCGCCAGGGCCGTGTAGTAGGAGAATGCCGGCGCGAACACATCGGACAGAGAGACGCCGTACGGGCCCTTGGTGATGTCCTCCAGGCCGGGGTTGGCGATGATCTCATACACGGCCTGGGCGGCGGCCATGCTGGCGATGGCGAAATAGGCGCCGGACAGGCGCAGCAATGGCAGCAGGATCACCGCCAGGACCAGGGCGGCAGCGGCGGCGGCGGCCATGCCGACCAAGGCTGGTGCATGCAGGTGCATGACCACCAGCGAGAACCCATAGGCCCCTGCCCCGTAGAAGCCGACGTAGCCGAACGGCAGGTAGCCGGTGAATCCGTAGATGATGTTCAACCCCTGCGCCAAGGCCAGGAAGACGACGAAGTTGAACAGCATCAGCTCGTTGGAATAGACGCCGCGCATCACGCCCATGCCGATCACCACGGCGGCGGCGATCGACGTGTCCAGCACGACCCGCTTGATCAGGCGGTTGCGGGCGTCCGCCCGAATGGTCGCGGCAACGTCAGGCACGCCGCACCTTCCTTCCGAATATCCCCTCAGGGCGGATCAGCAGCACGGCGATGAGCAGGAGGTTCGGCAACAGATTGGCCCAGGAACTGAGGTAGGTCTGCATCAGCATCAGCGACACGCCATAGATAATCCCGCCCAGCAGGGTGCCGAGTGGATTGCCCAGCGTGCCGACGACGATAACGGCGAAGGCGGTGATGTTGATGGCGACGCCCATGTTCGGTGTGATGCTGCCGAGAATGAAGGGCGCGAAAACCCCGGCGACTCCCGCGAGGGCGATGCTGATGCCGAACGCCACGGCGGAGACGAAATTGACGTCGATGCCGGTGGCGAGGGCTTCATCGCGACTGACCATCACCGCCCGGGTCAGCGTGCCGAGCCGGGTGCGGTAGAGATAAAGGTAGACCAGCAGCACCGCGACGGCGCTGGCGACGGCGCTGAAGATCCAGGCTTTCGGCAACCGCGTGCCCAGAAGGACCATCGGCCCCACACCCAGCAAACGAGGCGGCAGGGACCGCTCGGTGGCGCCCAGGCCGATCGTCGTCACCGCCTCGATCATCTGCGACAGGCCGAAGAACAGGATCAGCGACAGCATCTCGGAATCGCGCGATCGCAGCAGGCGCGGCACCACCAGATAGTAGATCGGCAGGCCGACCAGCACGAAAACGACGATCACCAGTGCGGCCGACACCAGCGGGTGCAGGCCGAAGCTGGAGAACAGCCACCAGGCGGCGATGCCGCCGAGCATCAGGAAGTCGCCATGCGCGAGGTTGACGATGCGCATGACGCCGAACACCAGGTTCAGGCCAAGCCCGACCAGGGTGTAGTAAAGGCCGAACACGATGCCGGCGATGATGGCACCGGTCAGCATGCGCGGGAGGTTGCCTTTTCCATCATGGCCTGGCGCGATTCGTGCCCCTTGCGGCGGCACCGTACCGGGTCAGATGGCCCGGACAAGCCGGGCCATGACGGTGAGCACGGCGATGGGCGCTGAGACAGGCCGGGAGTCACTTGCCGAGGACTGCCTTGCCGTTCGCCAGTTCCGGCGGATAGACGGCGACCAGGTCCAGCTCATCCTTGCCGGCCGGGTGCAACTGACCCAGCGGCGTTACTTCGCCGATCTGGGCACCGTCCTTGCGCAGGGTGAACGTGCCGTCCAGCGTCTTCAGCTTGCCGGACAGGGCGAACACCGCGTCGTGGATGTCCATCTGGTCCAGGCTTTTCGTCGTGGCGAGCGTCTGCTCCACCACCAGCCCGGTCATGTAGCCATAGATCGCGTTGGCGCCGAAGGCGACGCCCGCTCCGGGTGGGTATTTCTTGTCCCAGGCGGCGCGGAATTCCTTCTGGGTCATGCCGACGTCCGGCTTGTACTCGTAGTTCGAGGCCGGAACGTAGCTGAAGATGTTGGTGAGCGCCGAGACACCGACGTTTTTCTCGATCTCTTCCTTCTCGGTGCCGGCGTAGATCGAGAACACGAACCGGAATTGGTTGCCGCTGTCCTGCAGATTGCGCAGGAAGGCAATATCGTTGCCGACGTAACCAAGCTCGATGACCGCGTCAGGGTTGAGTGCCGCGATGTTGTTGATCAGCACCGTATAGTTCGACGTCGTCGTCGGCACGCCCTGGTAATAGATGACCTTGACTTTGCCGTCCCGCTCAAAGAAGCCTTTCAGGGCGGCAGCCTGGGTGCCGGTGAAATCGTTGGTGGAATACAGGATCGCCACCGTCTTGATGCCGGCCTTCGCGCCCTCATCGGCCA
>JARLIN010000280.1 GCA_031291715.1 Rhodopila sp.
CGGAGGTGCGGGTCAATGCCATCGCACCTGGGGCGGTGGACAGTTCGTGGATGGTGGAATGGACCAATGAGGAAAGGCAGCAATCCATCGAGCGGGCCTTGCTGAAACGTCGCTGCCAGCCGGAGGATCTTGCCGAGGTGATTCTGTTCCTGGGCTTCGGCGCGGCGATGGTGACGGGGCAGACGATCACCGTGGACGGTGGTTTGACGCTGTAGGACAAGCCCCGACGAACGGGGATCAGCTAATACCAGCGGCCCGAAGGGTCGACTGGTATGCGCGCGGGGTTGCAAAAAGGAGCAAGGCTGCGCGGCCGCGCGCGAAATCAAAAAGATACCAGCGGCCCGTCATTCGCCTGAAGAGTCGGTACTTCGGGCCGTTGGTATAAGGCGTAGACCAGGGGCTTGCTGTCCCCTGGTCTGCCGTCCTTAGAATGTCAGCACGGCATCCGCACCGAAGGTAAAGCTGTTTGCTCCCCCTTTGTTGAACGCCGGCGGATTCTGATTGAACGGGTTGTTGGATGTGAAGGCATGATCCCACCGCACTTCCGGCCGGATCGCCAGGCCGGTGACCGGGGCAGGTAGCGTCGGCTTATACGTCACGCCGAGGGTCAAAGCGCCGTAGGTGGTGCTGCCGCCTGGCGCGGCATAGACGTTGGAGATCGGCGACAGCCCCTGCTCGACGCGCACCGGATCATTGTTGCCAGAGTATGAGGCGACGAAAAAGTTATGATCATCACGCCAAACTTCGACCCGGCCATTCAGGGTGAGGGTGTCGGTCAAGGTGTACGCGGCGTACTCGGCCCCGCCAAACCCGTTCACCGGCTTGTTCGCAAACCCGTAGGCGTCACGCACCCAGTTCAGCTCGGTCACCAGGGTCAGAAGATCGCTGGCCTTGTAGGTGATCGTTATGTCGTTGTAGGAGCGCCATTCTCCGTTGGCATTGAAGCCTTGAGGCGACAGCACCCGGGTGGCCTGCTCGGGGCCAACATGGCTGAGTGCCAGGATGGTCAGGTTGCCACCCATCAGGTTCAGCCCAAAGCCGCCGATACCGCCGATCGCGCCGTTGTTATCACCCAATGGCCCGAACGTCGTGTTCGTGCCGGTATCAACGCCCGCGTAGACGTCCACCAGACTGTTCACATGTGTGGTCGTCAACAGGCCGGTGTGCTTGAACGGCAGGCCGAATTGAAAGATGTAGGAGTGTGAGTAGAACGGGTTGGTGGACGGATCGATCGTCTCATAACCCAGCGGGGTCGAATACTGGCCGGCCTTCAAGTCCACTCCGCCTTCGGTGAGGATGGGGAGGTGGGCGAGTACGTTCGCCTCCACGACGTCGAGCTGGTATCGGTCGCCTGGCGCTACATTGTTGAGTTCGCCCAGGAACTGGGTGTACCGCGCATCCGACCCATACATGAACTGCAGCTTGAAGCCCCATTGATAGTCCGGATCCTTTGGATCCAAGGGCTTGTTGGCGGTCAGCAGAAGCTGGTTGAGCTGCGCCTGATTGGCGTGATCTGTGAACAACTGCCCCCAGTTCAGGCCGGTGCTTGGCCGCATCGGATTAAGAGAGAATCCCGCGTCAAGCTGCGCCGACAGGTGGATGCCGTTGATCCAGTAGCCCGGCGGCGGTGCATCGGCGGCGGCGGGCGGTGCGGCTTCGGTCGTCGCGGCGGGAGGAGGGGTTTGTGCTGATGCCGTTACGACTGTCGTGGCCATTGTAGCCGCAGCGGCAAGCCACGCGCCATGCCAGAGTTTTGTTGTATTCATTTGTTGGTTTCCATCCTCGTGTGATGTGGATGTTCTCAGTGGCCCTGAGCCATCATATTAAGTGTAATCTGTTGCGTAAGGGTGCTCATCCGGCAACACAGACAAAAAAAAGACGCCCTGGATGACCAGGGCGCCCCTTCTCTGCATCAGAAAATCTGTTCGCCGTGAAGAACGATATCCAGACCTTCCCGCTCTTCTTCCTGACCAACCCGCAGTCCGACGAGGGCCTTGGTGATCATCAGGATAATCAGCGTCATGACGCCGCTATAGACCAGGGTCGATACGACGCCGATCGCCTGCAGCTTCAGCTGAGCCAGCCCGCCGGGGCTGCCATCGGGCGACGCATCGGTGGCCGACAGCGGGCCGTAGGAGAACACGCCGGTCAGCAGCGCACCGATGATACCGCCGATGCCGTGCACACCGAACGCGTCCAGGCTGTCATCGTAGCCCAGCATGTGCTTCAGGCTCGTCGCGGCCCAGAAGCAGACCACGCCAGCGGCAATGCCGATCACGATGGCTCCACCCGGCAGCACGAAGCCCGAAGCCGGGGTGATCGCGACCAGGCCGGCGACCGCGCCGGAGATCGCGCCGAGGACCGAAGGCTTACCCTTGGTGATCCACTCCGCGAACATCCAGCCAAGCGCAGCCGCCGCGGTGGCGATCTGCGTGACCGTCATCGCCATGCCGGCACGGCCGTTGGCACCCACCGCGGAGCCCGCGTTGAAGCCGAACCAGCCCACCCACAGCAAGGACGCGCCGATCACGGCGTAGCCCACATTGTAGGGCGCCATGTTGTCGCTGCCGTAGCCGACCCGCTTGCCGAGGACCAGGGCGCACATCAGGCCGGCGATGCCAGCGTTGATATGCACGACGGTGCCGCCGGCGAAATCGAGCACACCAAGCTGAGAGACCCAGCCGGTCGGCGCCCACACCCAATGGGCGATCGGTGAATAGACCAGCAGGGACCACAGCGTCATGAAGATGCACATGGCCGAGAACTTCATCCGATCAGCAAAGGCGCCGGCGATGAGTGCCGGGGTGATGATCGCGAAGGTCATCTGGAACATCATATAGACCGTCTCGGGAACGGTCTGAACCGCGGCCGCATCGGTGCCCGCGCCCAGGGTGAAGGCGATATCAGCGCCTTTGGAGATGTTCGCCCCGATGCCGTTCAGCAGCACGCGGGAGAAGTCGCCCATGTAGGCGTTGCCGTTGGTGAAGGCGATGCTGTAGCCCGCCACCATCCATACGATCGTTACGATGCAGCAGATCGTGAACGACTGCATCATGGTCGCCAGCACGTTCTTCTTACGCACCATGCCCGCATAGAAAAGCGCCAGACCCGGAACGGTCATCAGCAGCACCAGCGCGGTGCTGGTCAGCATCCAGGCGGTGTCGCCGGTATCGATCTTCGGCGGGCCGGCCGCGGCAGCCGCCGCCGCGGCGGCGGGCGCATCGTCGGCGAACGCCGGCAACGCGAATAACAGGGTGAGCATAAGTGCGCTCAGTCCCCAGGAATAGCGGGGTTTCTTCATAGTCCTGTTTCCCTATGCTTCTTGTTTACAGTGCTTCGGAATCGACTTCGCCGGTGCGAATCCGCATGGCGCGCTCGATGTCCATAACGAAGATCTTGCCGTCGCCGATCTTGCCGGTGTGGGCCGCCTTCGAGATCGCTTCCATGACCTGGTCGGTCAGGTCGTCCGGAACCACGACCTCGATCTTGATCTTGGGCAGGAAGCTCACGTGATATTCCGCGCCCCGATAGATTTCAGTCTGGCCCTTTTGCCGGCCGAAGCCCTTTACTTCCGACACGGTCAGCCCCTGCACCCCAAGCGGGGTCAAGGCCTCGCGGACGTCGTCAAGTTTGAAGGGTTTGATAATGGCCATGATGAGTTTCATGTCGGCCGATCCTCCGGTCTGTCGATGTGGTTAGGGGAAACCTGCATTGTCGGATCCTGTCTTGCCGTTCCGCCGCGCCGCCACGATAAGGAACGGCCAGACGTGGCTCCTGTAGAATCAACAATCGTGCCAACTTGATATTGCGCACTTCGGCGCGGTTTTTGTTCTGGTCAGACGGCTCCAACCTGTAATGTTGCACATTAATCAGGCAGTTGCCCGTTGTGACCACAAGCGCGCGATGGCAGAGCCAGCGTGTTTTCCGCACTGCTCCGAAAACGGAGCTATATGGTCGGAACAAATCGCTGATGAAATGCTATGGGAATGCGCACGCGTATCTGGCCGGAATATTCACGACCGAGTGATACGAATCGCCGAAAGGAATGACGTGCCGGGCCTTGGCGGTGAAGGGACGCGGGCCATGACGGTGAATGCGGAACGTGACCCGTCCGGCCGTCCCTCTCGTCGTCCGCAATAAAAAACCCCGCCGCATGATGCGGCGGGGCGTATTCCCGGGCCTGTTGGGAAAATCAGACCGAGTAGTACATCTCGAACTCAACCGGATGCGGGGTGTGCTCGAAACGATAAACCTCGTTCCACTTCAGCTCGATATAGCTTTCGATCTGATCGGTGCTGAACACGCCGCCTTCCAGCAGGAAGTCGTGGTCGGCTGCCAGCGCGCCCAGCGCTTCACGCAGGCTGCCGCACACCGTCGGGATGCCCTTCAGCTCTTCCGGCGGCAGGTCGTACAGGTCCTTGTCCATCGGGTCGCCCGGATGGATCTTGTTCTTGATCCCGTCCAGCGCCGCCATCGTGATCGCGGAATAGGAAAGGTACGGGTTGCAGCTCGGGTCGGGGAAGCGGACCTCGACGCGCTTCGCCTTCGGGCTGGTCGTGTACGGGATGCGGCACGACGCCGAACGGTTGCGGGCCGAGTAAGCGAGAAGTACGGGGGCCTCGAAGCCTGGGATCAGCCGCTTGTAGCTGTTGGTCGAGGGGTTGCTGAACGCATTGATCGCCTTGGCATGCTTGATGATGCCGCCGATGGCGTACAGGCACATCTCCGACAGATCGGCATAACCGTTGCCGGCGAACAGCGGCTTGCCGGCCTTCCAGATCGAGATATGGGTGTGCATGCCCGAACCGTTGTCGCCGTAGA
>JARLIN010000281.1 GCA_031291715.1 Rhodopila sp.
CGACCTACCCGGTCTGGATCGCCAATTTCGTGTTGATGGAATACGGCACCGGCGCGATTTTCGGTTGTCCAGGACACGATCAGCGAGATTTGGAATTCGCGCGGAAGTATCGATTGGAGGTTATCCCGGTGGTTTTGCCGCTGGGCGCCGACCCGGCAACGTTCGCCATCGGCAAAGAGGCCTATGTCGGTCCCGGCATTGCGTTCAACTCGGCGTTCCTGAACGGCCTCGACGTTGACGCGGCGAAACGAGCGGCCATCGATGCGTTGGCGGCCAAGGGCGTCGGGCAGGGCGTCACCAACTGGCGGCTGCGGGACTGGGGCATGTCGCGCCAGCGCTACTGGGGCTGTCCAATTCCGATTATCCACTGCGATGACTGCGGCGTGGTGCCGGTGCCCGACGATCAGTTGCCCGTCCTGCTGCCGGACGACGTGACGTTCGACCGGCCGGGCAATCCGCTGGACCACCACCCGACCTGGAAGCATGTCAACTGCCCGGTGTGCGGCAAGCCGGCGCGGCGGGAGACCGATACGTTCGACACCTTCGTCGATAGCTCCTGGTATTTCGCCCGCTATTGCAGCCCGACCGCCGATGTGCCGCTGGTGAAGGAGGCGGTGGATCACTGGATGCCGGTCGATCAGTATATCGGCGGCATCGAGCACGCGATCCTGCATCTGCTCTATTCGCGCTTCTTCACCCGGGCGATGAAGGACACCGGCCACATCTCGGTCGAGGAGCCGTTCGCCGGCCTGTTCACACAGGGGATGGTGAACCACGAGTCCTATCGCGGTGCCGACAACCGCTGGCTGTACCCGGAGGAGATCGAGAAGCGCTCCGACGGCACCGCCGTGCATCGCAAAACGGGTGAGCCGGTGACGGTGGGCCGCGTCGAGGCGATGAGCAAGTCCAAGCGCAACACCATCGACCCGGGCGCCATCATCGCCCGCTACGGCGCCGACACCGCACGCTGGTTCATCCTGTCCGACAACCCGCCCGACCGGGACATGGAGTGGACCGAATCCGGCGCCGCCGGCGCGTTCCGCTTCACCCAGCGCGTGTTCCGTCTCGCCGAAGCGTTGGACGGGGCCCGGGCCGAGATGATGCCCGACTCGTTTGGTCCCGCTGGCCGGACCTTGCGGCGGGCGACCCATCGCTGCATTGCCGCGGTGACCGAGGCGCTGGAGGGTTTCGCGTTCAACGTCGCGGTGGCGCGTCTGTACGAACTGGCCAATGCCATCACCGACGCCGAACGCGCCGCGCCGGAAGTTGGGCTGGTCTGGGCTCGGCGCGAAGCCGTGGAGATGCTGGCCCGCCTGAGCAGTCCGATGATGCCGCATCTGGCCGAGGAAGTGTACGCCCGCCTGTTCCCGAACGACCGCCATCTGGTCGCTGAACTGGCGTGGCCGGAGGCCGATCCGGCGCTGCTGGTGGCGGAAAGCGTGACCATCGCGGTGCAGGTGATGGGCAAGCTGCGCGGCACGATCGAGGTGGCGCCGAACGCGCCGGCCGATCTGGTGCTGGCGGCGGCGGAAGCCGATCCGAACGTGGCCAAGGCTCTGGAAGGCAAGCGCATCGTCAAGCGCGTGCATGTCCCCAACCGCATCGTCAACTTCGTGGTGACCGGATGAAGCCCAACGTCAGCCGCCGCTGGTTGTGTCTCGGCTCCCTGGCCACGTTGGGAGGCTGCGGCTTCCAGCCGGTCTATATGCCGACAGCCTCCGGTAAGGCTGGCGTGGCGCAGCGCGAACTGGCTTCGGTCTATGTCGGGATCATCCCCGAGCGGCCCGGGCAGCTTCTGCGACAGGCGTTGCAGGAGCGGTTCGGCAACGACTCCGGCACGCCATCGGCCTATGACCTGCAGGTTTCGTTCGGGATCGCTGGTGAGGGAATCGCGATCGAGACGAGCAACCTCGCCACCAGGATCAGGCTGACCGGGAATGCCTCCTGGATCCTCCTTGCCCACGATCCGAAGCGTACCGCCCTGACCACGGGAAACGCCCGCGCGATCGATGGCGTGAACATATTCGACTCGCAGTATTTCGCAGCCGACCTGGAGGTCGAGGCGGAGCAGAAGCGGATCGCCGAGAACATCGCCACACAGATCGCGACCCAGCTTGCCGTCTGGTTCCGCGAGCAGGCGGCGAAAAAGACCGGATAGGGCCGATGAAGCTGGCCGCGGCCGGGGTCCGGAACTTCCTGCGCGACCCCGGGACATGTCGGGTTGTGCTGCTGTACGGGGAAGACGCCGGCATGATCCGAGAGCGCGCCGAAACGTTGGTGCGCGTCGTCGCCGGCTCCCTGGACGATCCTTTTCATGTGACGGAACTGGCACGCGAGGACATTCGCCGGCTGCCCGACGAGGCAGCCGGGTTGTCGCTGATGGGTGGCCGGCGCGTGGTGCGGGTGCGGGACGTGACCGATGCGGCGACCGACCCGGTCCAGACCCTGCTGAAAGGCCGCGCACCGGCACTGGTCGTGCTGGAAGGCCCTTCGATCCAGTCGCGGTCCCGCCTGCGCACCGCTTTGGAAGCTGCGACCGATGGCGTCGCGATCGGTTGCTACCCCGAGGAGGGGCGGGCGCTGGAAGAGACGATCCGCGACACGCTCCGTACGGCCGGCGCCGGTATCGAGCCCGATGCCCTGTCCTGGCTGTCGCAGCAGCTCGGTGCCGACCGGGCCTCCACGCGGGCGGAACTGGAGAAGCTGGCATTGTATGTGGGACCCGGCAACCGGGTCGATCTGGACGCGGCGATGACCTGCGTGGGCGACCTCGCCGGTCTGTCGCTGGACGACGCGCTGTTCGCGGCGACCACCGGCGACGTCGCAACCGCCGACCGCGCGCTGGAAGCGGCTGTGGCGGAGGGCGCTGCGCCGGTGCAGGTCTTGCGGGCGGCGCTCGGGCACCTGCAACGGCTGCACCGGGCGCGGCTGGTGATGGACGAACAGGGCGTGACCGCGGCCGATGCGGTGAAGGGCCTGCGGCCGCCGGTGTTCTACCAGAAGGTCGGCGCCTTCACCCGTTCGCTTGGCCTCTGGCCGGCGGCGACGCTGACCGCGGCGATGGCTGCGCTGGCCGAGGCTGAGCGTGGCTGTAAGCGCACCGGCTGGCCGGACCAGGCGCTGTGCCGCAATGCCGTGCTGACCCTGGCGCGGCGTTCGGCGGCAGCGTCCCGATCGATGAGACGATGACTGAGACCTGAGATAACGCATATCTTTATTTGTTCAGTTATAGATAAATGATACTTTGTTTTCCCCATTTGGTATGCAAAAAGGGTGTTGCTCTTGCTTCGGCTTCGGTGCGATCCGGTCGCACATCTGGAGATTGCAATGTCCATCAAACGGCCCGGCGATCAGATCAGCCAAAACGGGGCCTTCGCGGTGCGAGCCCGGCCGCTTGGCTATACCGAACTGGCTATGATGCAGCAGGCGATCGCTGAAGTCGCACCAGACTGGTCGGTCGAATTGCAGGGCATCTGCGCTGACGAGGCGACCTTGGTTCTGTTGCCCGAGGATGGTGACGACGCGACAGGACCTAGCTTCGTGATCAGCCGGGAGACCTATGGTTTCAGGCTGGATCAGGTGCATTGGGATACGCTGACCGAGGTTGGGGTCTTCGCGTCATTGAACGACGTTCTGGGCGCGCTCCGCATCCGGCTGGCGTTTTGCTCCGGCCGGGCGGCACCGCCTTCCGTGACCCTGCATTAGGCGTCGCTCTCATCGCGGCGCTGTCCAGCCTCTCCCTGTCCCAGCCTCTCCCTGCCAAAGCATTGCTGCTCGCCAGCTGTTGACGCATCGTCGATCCTATCGACTGGATGACCGATACAAAGCAGGCGGGAGGGATGCGCGATGCCAGTCTCGAAAAGCCGGCGGAAAAAGGCCACACCTAAGGCCGCGGGTAAGGCGAAGGCGGCCGTTGCGCTCCCCGATTCGAGCGCAATGGAGAAGTTCCTCGCCGGCCTGGCCGGGCGGCCGCGAGACGAGGCGATCGCCAAAGCCCAGGATGTGATGTACGAGGCATGGAACCGGGATTCGTCCCGCGTGCGGGTCGCATTGGCGCGAAAGGCGCTTTCCATTTCGCCGCTTTGCGCCGACGCCTATAATCTTCTGGCTGAAGAGGCGAAGTCCGCCGAAGAAGCTCGGGATCTGTACGCCAGGGGCGTCGAAGCAGGCGCCTTGGCGCTTGGCCCCGAAGGGTTCGAGGAATTCGCGGGCCACTTCTGGGGATTTCTCGAAACCCGTCCGTACATGCGGGCCCTGGCCGGCCTTGCGGGTGCGCTCCAACGTCTCGGTGACGAGGGGGCAGCTATCGGCCATTACCGTGAGATGTTGAAGCTGAATCCAAACGACAATCAGGGTATTCGGTATGTCCTCGCCGCCCTGTTGCTCGGGCGTGACGATGTTGCGGCGCTCAAGGAATTGCTTGCCGCCTATGAAGAGGACGGTTCGGCCGTGTGGTGTTATACGCGGGCATTGCTCGCCTTCCGCGATGGTGGTGCGTCGGGTGAAGAAGCGCTGAAGCTGGCACAACTGGCCTGGCACTCGAACGAGCACGTGCCCGGGATCCTGGCCGGCAAGAAGCCGGCGCTGTTAAGCCCGAGCGGCTTCATAACGGTGGGCGGCCCCGATGAGGCAGCGGATTATGTGCTTATGTTCGGCCCAGCCTGGCGTCGCACCGAAGGGGCGATCGCCTGGCTGACCGCTGTCACCTCGGCCTTGCCGCCGAAGCGGCGACCCGGCAAAGCCCCAAGCTGAACCGCGACCGCACACAGGCCGTTTCGGAAACGATGGCTGCCGCTGTGGTCCCGATGTTGCCGGCCGTGTGATGTGGGGGCATGGTGGTGGCAGACACCGGAACGAACCATGCCATTGTTGAGTATCTCGCTGCGTCGCCGCCGCGCGCAGGCGCCTTTCCTATTGCTGGTCGCGATGACCGCCTGCGGCACTCTCGGTATGCATGTCATCATCCCCGCACTGCCCGCGACGGCGCGTGCACTGGGCATGTCGATCGGGACCGCCCAGCTCACCATCACCTTGTATCTGATCGGCCTCGCGATCGGGCAATTGCTATATGGACCGGTGTCTGACCGGTTCGGCCGAAGGCCCGTTCTGCTGGTCGGGCTCTCATTGTTCACGGGCGCGAGCGTGGTGACCGCGCTGGCCCCGAACGCGACCATCCTGATCGGTGCCCGCATCCTGCAATCGATCGGCGGCTGTGCCGGGCTGGTGCTGGGCAGGGCCGCCGTCCGCGATGGCGCCACGGCCGAGAAAGCGGCCGGCCAACTCGCGTTGCTGACGCTGGTGATGGCGATGGTGCCGGCCATCGCGCCGGCGATCGGCGGATACATCACCGCGTATATCGACTGGCGGGCGAGCTATGTGTTGCTGGCGCTGTTCGGGGGCTCGACCCTGCTCGCCTGCGCTCTCCTGATGCCCGAGACGCTGTCGCAGCCGAGCACCTCCAGGCGGTCGATGGTCACCGCCTATGTGCGGCTGCTGCGCTCGCCGCGGTTCCTGGGCTACGCGGTCGGCGGTGCCTGCTCAACCACCGCGTTCTATGGGTTCATGTCGGCGTCGCCGTTCATCTTCGAGTCGCAATTGCACCAGCCAACCCAAAGGGTCGGGCTGTATTATCTGCTGCTGATGCTCGGCGTGGCGGCTGGCAGCTTTGGTGCCAACCGCGTCGCCGGACGGCTGCCGCTGCGCACGGCGCTGCGCATCGCCAATGGCCTGGGGATTTTGGGCGCGTCGCTGTTCGCCTTGGCGGATGCGGGGAACATGCTCACCGTGGCGACCGTGGTGGCGCCGGTCAGCCTGTTCATGGTGGGGGCCGGCATGGCCAGCCCGTTCGCTCTGGCGGGGTCGGTCAGCGTCAACCCGCAGGCGATCGGGGCGGCATCGGGCATGTACGGGTTCATCCAGATGGGTTACGGAATGCTGTGCACCGTGGTGGTGGAGACATGGCATCCCGGCGCGGTGTATCCGGTCGCCGCCGTGCTGCTGGGTTCGGCGCTGCTGGGCCAGGCCGCGATGTCGATGGCGCTGCGGGCCGAGCGCCGGCCCTGATCAGACCCCGAACACCCGGCCCCACCCAGTCACCCGCGCCGGATCGATCCCGGCGAGCTTCAGGCTTTTCCCCACCACGGTGGCGATCGAGTCGTAAATCGGGATGCCGGTTTCCTTCTCCAGCGCCGCCACCAGGGGCGCCGCGTTCAGGTTCGTGCAGATGATGCCGATCGCATCCGGTTTCTCGGCCGCGACGGCCCGGATCATGGCGGTCAGCGTGTCGCCCGAGACCTCGGCGAAGGCGAAGTTATCCTGGATGCCCAGATGCCGTTCGGCGTCGCAGGTGATCCCCATCGCGGCGTAGTTCGCGACAATCCGTTGCTGGACAGCCTCGATATAAGGGGTGACCAGGCCAAAGCGCTTCACGCCGGTTCTCGCCAGGATCTCGTTCAGCGCCAACATCGAGGTGGCGGCACGGATGCCTGTTGACGCCTCGATCCGCTCGCACAGGCGTTGATCCGCGTCGAAGCCCAGCCAGCCGGATGAGGTTCCGTTCCAGGCGATGACATCGACCTTGGCGTGGGCCAGAAGCTCCGCTGCTGCCAGGATCGGGCGG
The DNA here is from genome assembly GCA_031291715.1 of Rhodopila sp. Classification (GTDB taxonomy): domain Bacteria; phylum Pseudomonadota; class Alphaproteobacteria; order Acetobacterales; family Acetobacteraceae; genus Rhodopila. The sequence goes on from JARLIN010000281.1 coordinate 6,620, forward strand.
TCGTCGAACTGCGCCAACGCGTCGCCGGTCAGCGCGATCTCGGTTACCCGGAAGCGGGAGAAATGCACGGAAACCGCGGGCAGGCCAGCCAGCATCGCGGAAGTGACCGGCTCCAGCGTGGTGTTGGAGGACGGGGTTAGCATGCCAAGACGGATGGGTGGGTTCATCGCGACAGTTTCGCATACTGGGGCGCGTGAAGACGAGAGATGAACCGCCGGTCTTCCGGGACGGTTCAGCCGCGACCGGCATCCGCGCCCGCTGAAAGGAGGCGCCATGTCAACGCGTGTTCGCTCCGAGCGTCACCGTGACAAGTCTCTGGAAGACGGTCTCCCCGCCAGCGGTCCGCCGGCCACCGCCGGAATCACGGGTCCTGGAAGGCCTGACAGGCCGCCGCATCAGCGCGCCATCGACGAGCGTCCGACCGGAACGCCGACCTCGGACCGCCACGCCACGGAAACCGCGCATCAATGGGAGCATGAGGTGGAGCCGTCGCCGAAGCGAAATCGGTGATTATATTTTGATATAAGGATAGATTTCAGGGTGGAATGTGTGGAAGAGTCGGCCGCTTGAAGGAGGCACGATCCCATGCATTGCGCCGAAGAATCTCGCGGGCCACACAGGCTTTCACCGACGCGGGTTCGGCGACTGCCCAGGCGCGGCGTGCTGGCCGCCGCATCGGGTGCGCTCGCTGCACCGTTCCTGCCGCGTTTTGCCCGGGCGGCGCAGTTCACGTGGCGGATCGCCCATAGCGCACCGTCCGACTTTTCACTGCAACTTCGCCTCGTTGAGGCGGCCGGTACGATCGCGACCCACTCCGACGGCCAGATGGAAGTGCAGGTCTACCCCAACAGCGAATTAGGCGGCCCGGTGGGACTGCTGGCGCAATTGCGTGCCGGCACGATCGATGCCGTACCGCTGACCAGCCAATTGTTGTCCTCCAGCCTGGCCGTCGCCGCACTGCCGATGCTGGGTTTCGCATTCGCGGGTTACGACCGGCTCTGGCCCGCGATGGACGGCGATGTGGGTGGCTTCCTGCGTGACCAGATCAAGGAACGGCTTGGCCTGGTGGCGATGGACCGGTGCTGGGATTTCGGTTTTCGCCAGATCACGACGGGCGGAAAGACGATCGATACGGCTGGGGATATGGAGGGGCTGCGGCTGCGCACGGTGGCGGAGGCGGATTTCATCGCTTTATTCCAGGCGCTGAAAGCGCTCCCCGTCGCGATGCCCTTGAGCGCGCTGGAAGCCACGTTGCGGTCCGGTTCGATACAAGCGCAGGAAAGCGTGCTGCCGTTGGTCAAGGGCGCCGGACTATTCAAGGTGCAATCCGTCTGCGCGCTGACAAACCATGTCTGGGACGGTCAATGGATGTGCGTCAGCGCGAAATCCTGGTCGAAGCTGCCACCGAAGTTGCAACAGGTGGTTGCCGGGGCGCTGAACGAAAGCGCGTTGAATCAACGGCAGGACACGATGACGGCCGATACGAAGATCCGCAAGGAACTGGAAGCCACGGGAATGAAATTCAACGCGGTTGATCCGGAAAGCTTCCGCGCGACGCTTCGCAAGTCCGGCTATTATGCCGCGTGGCGCACGAAAATCGGTGAAGCCGGCTGGGCGGCGTTGGAAAAATATGCCGGCCGCCTGACCTGACTTTCCGCTCGGGACAAAAAGTCTAGCAGCGTCGCGGTTGCGGGGTGAACTCCTTCATCTTCGCACTCATGACGAAATCGCCGAAGTCCATTTGCATGTCGTCGGCCACGCCGTTTTCCCAGTAGCGCATGCCGACCTCGTAGGTCGGCAGCATCGCGGCCGGCTGATGGTCGAAGAACGCGATATGGACCCGCGTGCTGGGTAGCGGCGACAGCGTCGGCCATTTGTTTTGCTGGGGTGACTTCCAGTCGAGAACGACGATGAAGCTGTCCTCCACGCCGTTTTCATCCGTCCCGTCGAACAGCGGCAAGGTGACGAAATGCTTCTTCTCACGGGCCGCGGCGATGATCGAGGCGGTATGCATCATCGGGAACACCGTCCCTGCCGGCAATGCGCTGGTACTGTTGCGCGGGGTGGTATAATGGGCTTCGCCCGGGCCGCCGATTTTCTGCAGGACAGCCTCTCCGTCGGTCTGGCTGGTGACCGCCGTGTCGGTCGTCTGCCGCATGTGATAGCGGAACCGCAGGCCATCCTTGGCTTCCCAGGTGGCATAGTCCGAGGCCATCTCGATTTCCTGGCCGTCGGTATTGGTGATGGTCATACGCAGCCGCTGACGGACCGCCCAGCCATCGCAGACGTCGGTGACCTCGTAGCCCATGGTGCCGTGGGCCGCGATCACGTCGCCGCCCTTCGTGCTATCCAGCGTCAAGGTGTAGAGCGCCCGGTGAGCCAGCAGCGCGCCTTGGTTCGGCACGCCGGCCGGCGCCGGGGCATTCGCTGAGAAAGCTGGCTGGCCTGCGATCGTGACCGTCAGGAGCAGCGCGCCGAGGGCGGCGGGAAGGCGCATGAAGAACTCCGCTGGATGGGTCGCCGCGAAAGGGTGCGGGAGGATAGTCACACGAGGCGGGATCCCGCCATCGCTCAACAGGCGGTTCGGCGCAAGTTCAGCCACCCGTGACCCGCGGCTTGGGCGGCGGCATGTCGATCTTCAGAGATAGTTCTTTCAGCCGGGCGGCGGGGATTTCCGCGGGGGCGCCCATCATGAGGTCCTCGCCTTGCTGGTTCAACGGGAACAGGATGACTTCGCGGATGTTCGGCTCATCGGCCAGCAGCATCACCATACGGTCGATGCCGGGGGCTGATCCCCCGTGTGGTGGTGCGCCGTAGCGGAAGGCGTTCAGCATGCCGCCGAAACGGGCCTCAACATCGGCGGCGGTGTAGCCGGCGATCTCGAAGGCGCGGATCATGATGTCCGGCCGATGGTTGCGGATGGCGCCGGACGACAGTTCGACGCCGTTGCAGACGATGTCGTACTGATAGGCCTTGATGGTCAGCGGGTCCTGCGTGTTCAACGCCTCCAGCCCGCCCTGCGGCATGCTGAACGGGTTGTGGCTGAAATCGACCAGACCGGTCTCCTCGTTCAGTTCGAACATCGGGAAATCAGTGACCCAGCAGAAGCGGAAGGTGCCCTTTTCCAGCAACCCGAGTTCGTCGCATAGCCGGGTGCGGACGGCGCCGGCGAATTTCGGCGCGGTGTCCTTCTTCCCGCCGACAAAGAACACGGCGTCGCTGGCTTTAAGGCCGCAGGCGGCGCGGATCGCCTCGGCGCGATCGGCTTCCAGGTTGCGGGCGATCGGACCTTTCGGGCCTTCGGCGTCATAGGTGATGTAGCCCAGGCCGCCCGCACCTTCCGCCTTGGCCCAGTCGTTCAGCTTGTCGAAGAAACTGCGCGGCTGCGATCCGGCGCCGGGCGCCGGGATGGCGCGGACGACCCCACCGGAGGCGGCGATGCGGGCGAACAGGCCGAAGCTGGAGCCAGTATAGTGCTCGGTCACATCGGCGATGCGGATCGGGTTGCGCAGGTCGGGCTTGTCGGAGCCGAACTCCAGCATCGCCTGGTCGTAGGGAATCCGCGGGAAGGGCGGCTTGGTCACCGACCGGCCGTCGGCGAATTCCTCGAACACGCCGGCGATGACGGGTTCGATGGTGTTGAACACGTCCTCCTGGGTGACGTAGCTCATCTCGAAATCGAGCTGGTAAAATTCGCCGGGAGAACGGTCGGCGCGCGAGGCTTCGTCGCGGAAGCAGGGCGCGATCTGGAAGTAGCGGTCGAAGCCGGCGACCATCAGCAACTGCTTGAACTGCTGCGGGGCCTGGGGCAGGGCGTAGAACTTGCCCGGATGCAGGCGGGACGGCACCAGGAAGTCGCGCGCGCCCTCGGGCGACGACGCGGTCAGGATCGGCGTCTGGTACTCCAGGAAGCCCTGCTCGATCATCCGCCGGCGCACCGAGGTGATGACCTGGCTGCGCAGCATCATGTTCTTGTGCAGCTTCTCGCGGCGAAGATCGATGAAGCGGTATTTGAGGCGGATGTCCTCGGGGAAGCGTTCCTCGCCGGCAACCTGCATCGGCAGCACCTCGGCGGCGGATTGCACCACCAGGTCGGCGACGCGCAACTCGATTTCGCCGGTCGGCAGCTTCGGGTTGATGGTGCCGGCGCCGCGCATCACCACCTGGCCGGTGACGGTGATCACGCTTTCCGGGCGCACCGCGTCGGCGGCGGCGAAGGCCGGGGAGCCGGCGGCGAACACGCACTGGGTGATGCCGTAATGGTCCCGCAGGTCGATGAACAGCAGGCCCCCGTGGTCGCGTTTGGCATGCACCCAGCCCGAAAGGCGGGCGTCTTTGCTGGCGTCGGCAGCGCGCAGGGCGCCACAGGTATGGGAGCGATAGGCGTGCATGGTCTGGTTATCCTGCCGAAATACGGTCGCTCGAGTAGGCGGCCCTGTCAGGGGCGGCACACAAGCCCTGGCCGGTTGGGCAAGTCAAGCGTGGGTTTGGTCGCATTCGTCACACTTCAACTCTTGCATTCCGCGGCGCAGCATCCAAACATTCGTCCTATGTTCGGCTCCGACTCCGGTTTCGCCGCCCGCGTCAAGGCTGTCCTCGGCCCGACGAACACCGGAAAGACGCATCTGGCCATCGAACGGTTGCTGGCGCACGCGTCCGGCATCATCGGCTTCCCGTTGCGGTTGCTGGCGCGTGAGAACTACGACCGCATGGTGGCCCGGAAGGGCGCCCGCCACGTCGCGCTGATCACGGGTGAGGAGAAGATCATCCCGCCCGACGCACGGTGGTTCTCCTGCACGGTCGAGGCGATGCCGCTGGACCGCAAGGCCGAATTCGTCGCGGTGGACGAGATCCAGCTCTGTGCCGATCCGGACCGTGGGCATGTATTCACTGATCGGCTGCTGCATGCGCGCGGCATGGTGGAGACGATGTTCCTGGGCGCCGAGACGATTGCGCCGCTGATCCGCCGTCTGGTGCCTTCGGCGCAGATCGAGACCCGTCCGCGACTGTCGCAGCTCTCCTATGCCGGGCCGGCCAAGCTGGTGCGCCTGCCGCCGCGTACCGCGGTGGTCGCTTTCAGCGCGGCCGAAATCTACGCATTGGCGGAGCTGATAAGGCGCCGGAAGGGCGGTTGCGCCGTGGTGATGGGCCGGTTGTCGCCGCGCACCCGCAACGCGCAGGTGGCACTGTATCAAGAGCGCGAGGTGGATTTCCTGGTCGCCACCGACGCGATCGGCATGGGCCTGAACATGAACGTCGATCACGTCGCCTTCGCCGGCCTGGGCAAGTTCGACGGCCACCGGCCACGCCGCCTGGCGGCGTCCGAGGTTGGGCAGATCGCGGGGCGTGCCGGGCGCGGCATGAAGGATGGGACGTTCGGCACGACGACGGAATGCCCGCCTATCCCCGAGGACGTCGTGGCCGCCGTCGAGGCGCACAATTTCGATTCGCTTGAAATGCTGTGCTGGCGCAACAGCGATCTGGATTTTGGCTCGCTCGACGGGCTCCTGGACAGCCTGAACGCGCCGCCGCCGCGACCGGGCCTGATGCGCGGAAACGAGGCATCGGACCTGGAGACACTGACGGCGTTGTCGCGCGACCCGGATATCCGCAAGCTGGCGCACGGACGCCGGCGGATGCGGCTGTTGTGGGACGCCTGCCAGATCCCGGATTTCCGCAAGCTGGCCGACGACACCCATGCGCGTCTCTGCGCCCGGGTGTTCGGCCATGTCGCCACCGACACCACGCTGCCGACCGACTGGCTGGCGGCGCAGATCGCCGGTCTCGACCGCGCCGACGGGGACATCGACACGCTGATGCAGCGTCTGTCGGGTGTCCGGGTATGGTCCTACATCGCCGCCCGCTCTGACTGGGTAAAGGATTCCCCGCACTGGCAGGCACGTGCCCGGGAAGTCGAGGACAAGCTGTCCGATGCCCTGCACGAAAGCCTGACCAGCCGGTTCGTCGATCGGCGTTCGGCCCACCTGATGCGGCGGCTGGAGGAGGCCGACGGGCAGGAACTGCTGTCCGCCGTTACCCGGCGGGGCGAGGTCGTGGTCGAGGGCCATGACGTCGGCCACATCGAAGGCTTCGGCTTCATCCCCGATCCAACGGCGGTGGGCGACGAGAAGAAGCTGGTGCTGCGTGCGGCCAGACGCGCCTTGCGGGCGGAAATGCCGCGCAGGGTGGGCATGCTGGAGCAGGCGTCGGACGATGCCTTCGCGCTGACGGCCGATCACAGAATAACCTGGGATGGCGTGCCGGTCGCTCGGCTGGTGCGCGGGGCGGTGCCGCTGCGGCCCAGGGTGCAGGTGCTGGACAGCGAGTTCCTCGATGGGGCGGAGCGGGAACGGGTGCGCGGGCGCCTTCAGTCGTGGGTGGATGGGCAGGTCCGGGCCGATCTGGCCCCGCTGTTTGCCGCCGAGACGCTGGCGCGGGACAATCCGGCTTTGCGCGGGCCGTTGCATCGGCTGATGGAGTCGCTCGGGTTGATCCCTGGCGTGGACGAGGAGACGCTGGCACCCGATCTAAGGTCGGGCTTGCGGAAACTGGGTGTGCGCTCCGGCCGGTTCGCGCTGTTCATGCCGGTATTGATGAAGCCGCGCGCCACGGCGATGCGGGCGCGGCTTTGGGCGGTGCATCGGGGGGTTTCCGTGCCGGTATTGCCGAATCCGGCGCTGGTTTCGGTGCCGGCCGATCAGCCTGACTGGCCGGCTGGGTTCGCCGCCATCTCGGGCTGGGTCGATGCCGGGCCAATCCTGCTGCGCCTGGATATCGCCGAAAAGATCGCCGGCGAGCTGGGCTACCAGTCGCGGCGCGGGCCGACTGCGCTGCCGTCCGGTCTGGCGTCCCGTTTCGCGATCAAGGGCGACCTTTTGCCGGTGGTGCTGCGCCAGCTTGGCTTCCGCGTATTGCCGGCGGCCGGTTTGGCCCCAGGCGAGCAAGGGCCGCCGGCGCCGGCCATGCTGACCCCATTGCGGCGGCGCCGTCCGGTGACAGAAGCGCCGGAGCCGATTAAAATAGGCGGCGGGCCGTTCGCCGCGCTGGCGGCACTAAAGCGGGGAGGCGCACGATAGCCGAGGCTGAAGACCGGGACTGGCAGCGACTGGACAAGTGGCTATGGTGCGCGCGGGTCATGCGTGCGCGCACAGGCTGCGCCGAGCTGGTGGCTCAGGGGTCGATTCGGATCAACCGCCAGCCCACCGGCAAGCCGCACGCCAGGCTGCGGGTGGGGGACGTGTTGACGATTCCGGTGCATGGCGCGGTGCGTGTGCTGCGCGTCGTCAGCCTCGCGACCCGGCGCGGACCTGCCTCGGAAGCCCGGCTTCTGTATGCAGATGTCAGCGATGTGTCAGCACCATCTTGCGTCGCGACTGATTCAGCGGCATATCGCGCGCCATGATTGTCGGCCCCGTGCCGCGTTTTTCCCACATTCAGGGGTTTCCCAATGACCTATGTGGTCACCGAAAACTGCATTCGCTGCAAATACATGGACTGTGTCGAGGTTTGCCCGGTCGATTGCTTCTACGTCGGCGCGAATATGCTGGTGATCCATCCGGAAGAATGCATCGACTGCGGCGTGTGTGAGCCGGAATGCCCCGCGGAAGCGATCCTTCCGGATAGCGACGACAGGGCGACAGCCTGGGCGGAAAAGAACCGCACCTATGCCGGGATATGGCCGAACATCACCCGAAAGGGCACACCGCCGGCGGATGCGGATGAGTGGAAGGACAAGCCTGGCAAGGAAGCTCTGCTGTCCGAGGAGCCGGGCGAGCCTTAACACTTCCTGTCCGTGCCGCTGAACCGAGCTCGGCTTTAGGCGCTGACGTGGTGCGCGTTTCGTGGTATGCTTCTTTTTTGTTCCATCGGTTGCAGCGGCGGAGCTGAGGATCAATATGCCTCCCGTCACCGTCGCGCGGGAACACCGGGCCCAACGGATGAGGATGCTGAATGATGATATCCGCCAGGTGGCGGTATCAACCAGGAGCAGGACTCGGAACGCGAGCGGCCAGGAAGCGCCATTGTAAGGCGGTCTGTGGGGGTGAGCAAAACGACAAGCAATTCAAAGGGTGAGCAGCAGGCAGTGGAAGACGTTTCGAACCAGGTGGCCGAACAGCCGATAAGTGACAACGCGACGGCGGAGCCGCGCCCCGCACCACGTCCGGCGGACGCCGAACGGAGACCGCCGCATAACGGCCCGAACCTGACGCCGCGCGCGATCGCGAAGGCGGAAATCTTCGTGGAGGGCGACCATGTCGTCTATCCGACGCATGGCGTGGGCAAGGTGGAGCGAATCGCGGTCGAGGAGATCGCGGGTCACAAGCTGGAGCTGATCCACATCACGTTCGAGGAAAACCGCATGACCTTGCGGGTGCCGGTCGCCAAGGCCCGCACCGCCGGGCTGCGCAAGCTGGCGACTCGCAAGCTGTTCGATGAGGCGTTGAACGTGCTGCGGGGCAAGGCGCGCATCAAGCGCACCATGTGGTCGCGGCGGGCGCAGGAGTACGAGGCGAAGATCAACTCGGGCGACCCGCTGGCGATCGCGGAGGTCGTGCGCGATCTGCACCGCAACGCCGGGCAGCCGGACCAGAGCTTCTCCGAGCGGCAGATCTATGAGGCGGCGATGGATCGCCTTGCCGCGGAACTGGGCGCGCTGGACAAGACCGACAAGCTGACCGCGATCACCAAGCTGACGGACTTCCTGAAGACGGTCTGAGTGGCGGACGGCCTTCTCCGCTCGTCGCGGGCGGGTGTGGGCCGCCCACCGTTGACTTACTGTGATGATCGGGTGTGTCCCCACGGGCATTGGGACCAGGGGCGGACGGGCGCAATCGTTCTCCCCTCGTCATCGCCGGGTGTTCGCCTGGACCTCGCTCGGGGATGACGGCCGGAGGGACCGTGCGCTCGGCCAGAGTTTTTTGCGCCCGCCCCTTATCCTGATGCTGATCCGATTGAGTTTCGGCCCCGCCCGCGTACCCGCTACTTCACCGTCGCCACGCGCAGAGCGTTGGTGGTGCCCGCCTGACCGAACGGTATGCCGGCGGTCACCACGATCTCGTCCCCATGTTCGGTGAACCCTTCCGTCAGCGTCACGCGGCCGGCACGGTTCACCGCCTCGGTCATTGAATGCACATCCGGCGTGATCACCGCGTGCACGCCCCAGACCACGGCCATCAGGCGAGCCGTCTGCTGGTTCGGAGTCAGGCCGATGACCGGCGGGGCGGGACGCTCACGCGCCACCCGCAGCGCGGTGCTGCCGGATGCGGTGAACGCGACGATGGCCTTGGCGCCGATCGTGTGAGCCACCTGGGCCGACGCGGCGGCGATCGCGTCAGCCGCATTCTGCTCGGGCGGGACGCGGGAGGCATCGATCATCGCGCGCCAGCCGGCGTCCTGCTCCACCCGGGCGACGATGCGGTCCATCATGTTGACCGACTCGTATGGATACTGGCCGGCCGCCGTCTCGCCGGACAGCATCACCGCATCGGCGCCGTCGAACACGGCGGTGGCGACGTCGGAAGCCTCGGCGCGGGTCGGGGCAGGGGCACTGATCATGCTCTCCAGCATCTGTGTCGCGACCACCACCGGCTTGCCCAGGCCGCGGGCGAGGCGGACGATTCGCTTTTGCGCCAGCGGCACTTCCTCGGGCGGCAGTTCGACGCCCAGGTCGCCGCGCGCGACCATGACCGCGTCGGTCAGCGCCAGGATTTCGTCGAGGTTATCCAGCGCCTGCGGCTTCTCCAGCTTCACCATCACCCAGGCCCGCCCGGCGATCAGGCGCTTCGCCTCGATCACGTCCTCGGGCCGCTGAACAAAAGACAAACCGATATAATTGGCGCCGTGGGAGACGGCGAACTCCAGGTCTTCGCGGTCCTTTACCGTCAGCGCGGGAATCGGCAGCACTACATCGGGGACGTTGACGCCTTTCCGGTCAGAGAGCGGACCGCCAACCACGACCTCGGTCTCCAGCGCGTCGGGCCGTTTGTGGACGACCCGCAGGCGCAGCTTGCCGTCGTCCAGCAGCAGGGAGGAACCGATCGCGGCGGCGTCGATGATCTCGGGATGCGGCAGGTTGACCCGCTGGGCATTGCCGGGCGTGGCGTTCAGGTCCAGGCGGAATTGCTGGCCAGTCTGCAGGTGGACCCGGCCGCCGGCGAAACGGCCGACCCGCAGCTTAGGACCCTGCACGTCGGCGAGGACGCCGATCGGGCGGTCGAACTTTTCCTCCAGCTCTCGGATCATGGCGAAGCGGGCGGCGTGGTCCTCATGCGTGCCGTGTGAGAAATTCAGCCGGAAGACGTCGGCGCCGGCCTGGAATAGGCGCGTCATGGTCTCCAGCGTGGAACTGGCGGGACCGAGCGTGGCGATGATTTTCGTACGGCGGCGGCGGCGCATCTTGGGGCGGAGAGCCATGGACGGTTCCCTTGTTTGTTTCAGGCGATCAGGATTGCCCTGATATCGTTAACATTGGTGAGCGTCGGACCGGTCACGATCAAGTCCCCGATCGCGCCGAAGAAGCCATGGCTGTCATGGCCGGCCAGCATGGCGCGCGCATCCAGCCCGCAGGCGCGGGCACGGGCCAGGGTGTCGGGGGTCAGCAGCGCGCCGGCGATCTCATCCATGCCGTCGATGCCGTCGGTGTCGCCAGCCGTCGCCCAGATATCGGGCGCACCGTCGAGGGCGATGGCGAGGCCAAGCAGAAACGTGGTGTTGCGGCCGCCTTTGCCTGTGGCCTTGCCGGTCATGGTCACGGTGGTTTCCCCGCCCGAGAGCAGCACGGCGGGCGAGGACACCGGCTTGCCATGGGAACGGGCCGAGCGGGCGATGCCCGCCATGACCGTGCCCATCTGGCTGGCCTCGCCTTCCAGGGCGTCGCCCAGGATCAGCGGCGTCAGGCCGAGGGTTCGGGCTTTGGCGGCCATCGCGTCCAGCGCCATCATCGGGGTGGCGATCATACGGAATTCAATGTTCGTGAGGCTGCCGGGTTTCGGCGTCTCGTCATGGTCCTGGGACAGGCGGGCGGCAACGGCCGGTGGCGGGGTGATCCCATAGCGGGCGATCAATGCCCGCGCCTGGGCGAAGGTCGTGGCGTCGGGCACGGTGGGGCCGGAGCCGATCACGGCGGGATCGTCGCCCGGCACGTCGCTGATCGCCAGCGTCACCACGCGGGCCGGCGCAGCGGCGGCGGCAAGGCGGCCGCCCTTGATGGCGGACAGATGTTTCCGGACGGCGTTCATCTCGGTGATATTGGCGCCGCATGCCAGCAGGGCGCGGTTGATCGCCTGCTTGTCGGCCAGTGTCAGGCCGGGCACCGGCGCGGCGAGCAAGGCGGAGGCGCCGCCGGACATCAGCGCGATCACGAGGTCGTCCTTGGTGAGGCCCTGGACCCGCTCCAGCAGCCGCAGCGCCCCGCGTTCGCTGTTGGCGTCGGGGACGGGGTGGGACGCCTCGATGACCTCGATCCGCCGGGTGGGCACGGCGTGGCCGTAGCGGGTGACGACGGTGCCTTCCAGCGCGACATCGGGCCATGCATCTTCCAGCGCGGCGGCCATCACCGCAGCCGATTTGCCGCCGCCCACGACGATACAGCGCCCGGACGCCGGCTTCGGCGGCAGGTGCTTTGCCAGCACGGTGCGCGGATCGGCCGCCGCGACCCCGGTGTCAAACAGGGTGCGCAAGGCGGCGCGGGCTGTCATGTCATTCCAGGGCGCATCCTGGGGCATCGGCCGCATCCTCTCTTTTTCCGGCGCGGGGAGTATGGCGAAGCCGCGCGAGCCGCGCCATCTTTGGCAAACAGGAGAAGGAGACAAGCATGTCCGCACCGGAACTCGACACCGCGACCCGCACGGAACTGGAGGCAGCCGCTTTCCGCCGGCTGGTGGCGCATCTGCGCGAGCGCACCGATGTGCAGAACATCGACATGATGAACCTGGCCGGATTTTGCCGGAATTGCCTGAGCCGGTGGTACCGGGAGGAAGCCGCGGCCAAGGGGATCACGATCGCCGATCCGGATGCGCGGGAAATCGTCTACGGCATGCCGTACAAGGAGTGGCAGGCCAGATACCAGGTCGAGGCGACCGCGGAGCAGAAGGCCGCTTTCGCGAAGGCTAATCCGGGGCATTAGCGCGCGATCGTCTGAGGTTGCATCAACCTCGGACGTGAATCGCCCTCACAAAATGGGCTGGAGGGTGGTCGGTTCAACCTGAAGCAACCACCCTCTGAGCAATCCGGGCGCGGTCCCGGACTGCGCGGTTCCGTGGCAGGGGAGGGCAGCCCTGACTGGCCCCAACCGCCGCCCACCGCACGCCGTTGCCAACCCATACCTGACGTGCGATCCAGACCTGTTCAACCGATTGCCCTGGTCCCCGATCGTTTCCCATTGACCGCGGCGCCCCCCAAAGCTATTGCCGCCCGCCCTGCTAGTGCGGAGAGACGAGACCATGGCGGCTAAGGCGGTTAGCGAAGAGGAAATCAAGTCCGGCGGTGTCGCGGTCGATCGTCTGCGCAGCCTCGTGGAGCGCATCGAGCGCCTCGAGGAAGAGCGCAAGGCGCTCGGCAGCGATATCAAGGACATTTACGCCGAGGCGAAGTCGGCTGGTTTCGACCCCAAGGTGTTGAAACAATTGATTCGTATCCGCAAGCAGGAAGCGGCCGAGGTGGAGGAGCAGGAGACCATGCTCGACATCTACCGCCGCGCGCTGGGGATGTAGCGTGAAGCGCGGCGGGCGAGGATCCGTCGTGGCTACGCCTTGATACGAGCTCATTGTTTGATCGTATGAAGCCGAGCGTCGGAACGAGTGACGCTCCGCCGCTCGTCATGGCCGGGCCATGTGTTGCGGCGTGGCGCCGGCCCGGAATGTCGCCGGGCCGTCACGGTGCAGGGAAGGCCGTACGTAGCTCTTGTCGCCGGCCGCTATGATCAACGCGCTCCGGACGTCTCGTTCAGCCCGATCATACTCGATCCGCGGTCAATCCTCGCTCACGGCCCACCCTCGGCGCCTGCCGCCAATGGGCCAGTGGGATCGCCAAACAGCGACACCTTTTGCCGTGCCCTCGGCCGCCTTCTTTCAGGAGACAGCGCCGGACGAAACCCCGGTCGCCATCCAGAAGTCGGAGGAAAGACGCGAGTTGGTCAGATACGCATAAGGCATCAGGCAATAGCCCGCGATGCCCCACGCCGCACCCCAACTGTTGCGCACGATGAACCTGCTCTGGCTGTCGTCGTATCCCACCAACACGACGCAGTGGCCGCCAACCTGCTGCTCGTGGTGGCCTGGCATAGGGACGATGCCGGTCGCGGTTACCTGATCGGATTCAAAGCTTTCGAAGACGGTGAAACCGATCACGATCGGAAGGCCGCTTGCCAGCACTTCCTTCATCGACGTGAGATCCTGGCTCACTTGCTGCACCTGCAAGGCGAGATGCTGCAAACCATCCTGATAGGCACTCTGGGGCGGCGCATCGGTGAATTTCGTAATGTCATACGGCCACAGAGTTTCGTTGGGGCAGCCTTGGGTGCTGACGACATGCGCCCCATCACTGATCGACGCGCCGGCGTCCGTTGGGACATCGTTATCCAGCACACGCTCGTTGTAGTAGATGAACAAACGCGAGGGCGTGAAGTCTGGCGACTGCTGCTTCAAGAGAAGAAACTCCGCCGCACCGGCCCAACCGTTGCCGGTGCAGGAGCCCAGTTGACCCTGGTCGTAAACGGCAGGGCATTGCGGACGCAGGTCCACCTGCGCCGGGAGGGCGGCCGCTTCCACCCTCGCACTGAACAATGGATATCTGATCGTCGGCAGGCCGGGCTTCCACCCGTACCCTTTGTTGAGTTTGGGATGTACGTGAGGCGTTTTCGGCATGACATTCCTCCGTCAGAAACGGGAATACTGTCTCTCGTGGCAGCTCACGAAGGTCATTCATCTCCCGGTTGCGGCTCGCGTCAAGCCAGAAACGCGCGGGCATCGTGCCCGGCCCCTTCTACACGGATGTGGATACGAAACGTCCGGTCGTGTTCCACCGAAACAGCCCAACGGCGCCTGTAGCGAAGCTCGATATCGCATTCACCAGGTTGGGCCGCCGCGAACATCCAACTATGTTCGCCGCCACGTCCTGGCGGACCCGCCGGTTCCTCGAACACGTCCGAGATCGCCGCGCACACCGCTCCGTCATTTGTCATCAGTTGCCAGCGAAATCCCGTGGTCGGGTTCTCCGGAAGACGAATTTCAATCCTTTGCCCGACCACCAGATCGATGGTTTGGCCATTGGAGCTCTCCCCGTATGACGCTGTCGTCATTGGCGGCCTCCTCTGGCGTCCCGCATCCGAAGTTCGCCATAGCGGGCAAATCTCCGGCTCGGGACACTAGATTTTTATTTTCAGCGACCTGCTTATCCCCGAACCCCGCCGAATGATGCGGCGAACTTCGGGGGCAGGACACTCGCTCCGATCTCCCATCGGCTATCTCGCGCTTCCGGCAAGAGGCCGGGAAACCGGATCCCGATAGCAGGTTATGCGCGCGCAGTGCCGCGCGATAGACCGCCGCGGAGCACAAATCCTGGCGCGGCCCAAGGCCTGCCTGGTGCCCCTTGACGAGCGGCGCCGTTCGGGTTGTCGAAGGACGTCAACCCGAATGGCGCCGCATCGGACTAGAGCGAAATCTTCAGGAAAGCGCCCAGCTCGCCGATAATCCCGCGGCGGAACGCCAGCACGCAGATCATGAAGATCGCACCCTGCGTCACCGTCACCCAGGCGCCGAACTGTGCCAGGTAGTTCTCCATCGACGTCACCACCAGCGCCCCCATGGCCGGACCGAACACGGTGCCCAGGCCGCCCAGCAGCGTGGTCAGCACGACCTCACCCGAGGTGGAGTAATGCACGTCCGTCAGCGTGGCGATGCCGAACACCAGCGCCTTGGTGCCACCAGCCACGCCGGAAATCATGCAGGACAGCACGAACGCGATCAGCTTGTAGTCGTCGGTGCGATAACCCAGTGAGGTAGCACGCGGCTCGTTTTCGCGGATGCCTTTCAGCACCTGTCCGAACGGCGAGTGGATGATGCGGTGCACCAGCAGGAAGCCGCCGATGAAAACCGCTGCCACGACCCAGTACATCGTCATGTCGTTCGACAGGTCGATGAAGCCGAACAGATGTCCGCGAGGAACCTGCTGGATGCCGTCCTCACCGCCGGTGAACGGCGCTTCCAGGCAGAAGAAGTAAACCATCTGCGCCAGCGCGAGCGTGATCATGGCGAAGTAGATGCCCGACCGGCGAATCGCCAGGTAACCCAGCACCAACCCGAGTGCCGCACCCGTCAATCCGCCGAAGATGATCGCGATGGACGCATCCACATGCCAGGTCTTCATCGTCCAGGCGGCGACATAGCTGCCCATGCCGAAGAACGCAGCGTGGCCGAAAGACAGCAGCCCGACATAGCCGATCATCAGGTTGAAGGCACAGGCGAACAGCGCAGCGCACAGCACGCGCATCAGAAAGACCGGGTACAGCACGAAGGGGCAGACCGCGATCAGCACGACCATCGCCAGGAAAGCGATGGCCTGTGCGCGCGAAAATCCGAACATATCAGGCCGCCTTTCCAAAGAGGCCGCGCGGCCTGACGAGCAAAACGATGACCATCACCACGAACACGACGGTCGCGGAGGCCTGCGGGTAGAAGACCTTGGTCAGGCCCTCGACCACGCCCAGGCCGAAACCGGTGATGATCGAGCCCATGATGGAGCCCATGCCGCCGATCACCACGACGGCGAACACGGTGTTGATGAAGTTGGTCCCCATGTTGGGGTTCACCGAGTAGATCGGCGCCGCCAGCACCCCGGCGAAGGCGGCCAACGCCACGCCGCCGCCATAGGTCAGAGTGATCAGCCGAGGCACATCGACGCCAAAGGCCTGCACCAGGGGCGCATTCTCGGTCGCGGCGCGCAACGTGGCACCGAGGGAGGTCTTCTCGATGATCGCCCAGGTCGCCAGGCAGACAACCAGTGCCGCCACCACCACCCAGCCGCGATAATTGGGCATGTACATGAAGCCCAGGTTGGTGGCGCCCTGCAGGATATTCGGGATGCGATATGGCATGCCGGAGCTGCCATAGGCATTGCGGAACAGGCCCTCGATCACCAGCGCCAGGCCGAAGGTCAGCAGCAGGCCATACAGGTGATCCAGCTTGTACAGCCGGCTGATGATGGTCTTTTCCAGGATGATGCCGAAGATGCCGACCAGCAGCGGCGCCAGGATCAGCGCCGGGAAGTAGCCGATGCCGACATAGTTCAGCAGCATCCAGGACGCGAAGGCGCCCATCATGAACAGCGCGCCATGCGCGAAGTTGATGATGTTGAGCATGCCGAAGATCACGGCGAGCCCTAGCGACAGCATCGCGTAGAAGGCGCCGTTGATCAGCCCGAGCAAAAGCTGTCCGAACAACAGCGGACCGGGAATGCCGAAAATCGTGATCATTGTTGTTTCCCGGCCACGCCGTTTCCCTCGTTTTCTCTATGCCTTGATGAAAGAACAGTGGCCCTCGGCCAGCGGACGATAGGCTTCGTCGCCGGGCGTGGTCACCTTCAGATTGTAGTAGTCCCAGGGTCCCTTGCTTTGCGCCGGGGTCTTTACCTCAAAGAGGTAGGCTGGGACCAGGTTGCGGCCGTCTTCACGGATATGGCTCTTGCCGAAGCAATCATCGTCGACCGGCATCGCCTTCATGCGGTTGACGGTCGCCACACCGTCCTTCTTCGCTTCCGCCGCGCCCATGTCGGCGACGGTCTTCAGGTAGTGCAGCGTGGCCGAATAGCAGCCGGCATGGATCATGTTCGGGTAGTTATTCGGCGTCTTCGGCAGGACCCGTTTGGTGAACGCACGGGTCTTGTCGTTCAGGTCCCAGTAAAAGCTCTCGGTCAGGTTCAGGCCGCCGGCGACATCCAGGCCCAGTGCATGCACGTCGGTGATGAACATCAGCAGCGCGGCGAGCTTCATCGACTTGTTGAGGCCGAACTCGGCCGCCTGCTTGATCGAGTTGACCGTGTCGCCGCCGGCATTGGCCAGCCCCAGCACCTTGGCGCCGCTGGACTGCGCCTGCACCAGGAACGAGGAGAAATCAGTCGTGCCGGGGAAGGGGTAGGGCGCCGATCCCAGCACCTTGCCGCCCGCGGCCTTGATCAGTGTCGAGGTGTCATCCTGCAATTGCTTGCCGAACGCATAGTCGGCGGTGAGGAAGTACCAGGTATCGCCGCCCGCCTTCACCATCGCGCCGCCAGTGGACTTCGACAGCATGTAAGTGTCGTACACCCAATGGATGAAGTTCGGCGAGCACTGGCTGCCGGTCAGCGCCGACGACGCGGCACCGACGTTGAGATAGACCTTGTTCTTCTCGCGGACCACCGACTGCACCGCCAGCGCCACCGAGGATGTCGGGACATCCAGCAATACATCGACCCCATCGCGGTCAAACCACTCGCGAGTGATCGAAACAGCGAGGTCCGGCTTGTTCTGGTGATCCGCCGTGATGACCTCGACGTTCAGGCCCTTGGTGGAGACGCCGAAATCCTCCAGCGCCTGCTTGGCGCAGATCACGGAGGTGATGCCGCCGGTGTTGGTGTACGGGCCGGATTGATCGTTCAGTACACCGATCTTGATGGTCGGCGCCTGCGCGCGGGCAGGACGAATCAACGGCAGCGCGGAGGCCGCTGCTACCGTCTTGAGAGCGGAACGACGTGTCAGTGCCATCGTGAACCCCCTTATACCTTGGCCAAGGAACAGCCGCCCTTGTCGAGCGGCCGGAACGCCTGGTCCGCCGGGGTAGAGGCGACGGGCTTGTAATAATCCCACGGACCCTTGCTCTCCGACGGCTTCTTAACTTCCCACAGGTAGGACGGGTGGATCTTGCGTCCGTCCACGCGGATGGAGCCCTTGCCGAAACAATCATCGTCGGTCGGCATCGCCTTGAGGCGCGCGACCGTCGCGGCGCCGTCCTTCTTCGCCTGTTCGATGCCCATGGCCGAGGCGGCCTTCAGATAATGCAGTGTCGAGGAATAGACCCCGGCCTGCACCATGGTCGGGCGAACGCCCTTCACCTTGGCGGTGAAGCGGTCGGAGAAGGCGCGGGTGCGGTCGTTCATGTCCCAGTAGAAACTGTCGGTCAGCACGATCCCCTGCGCGACGTCCAGACCAAGCGAGTGGATATCGCTCAGGAACAGCAGCAGGCCGGCGAGCTGCATCTTGATGCCGAACTCTTTCGCCTGCTTGATCGTGTTGATCGTGTCGGTGCCGGCATTCGCCATGCCGATAACCTTCGCGCCGCTGGCCTGCGCCTGGATCAGGTAGGAGGAGAAATCGGTCGTGCCGGGGAAAGCATAGGCTACGCCGCCAAGGACCTTGCCGCCGGCGCCGGTGACGAATTCGGTGGTGTCGCGCTGCAGCGCCTTGCCGAACGCATAGTCCGCGGTGATGAAGAACCAGGAGTCGCCGCCGGCCTTCACCATCGCCGCGCCGGTCGATTGCGCCAGCATATAGGTGTCGTACACCCAATGGATCGTGTTGGCGTTACAACCGGTCCCGGTCAGATCGGAGGTCGCCGCGCCGGAATTCAGATAGACCTTGTTCTTCTCCTTGGCGACGTTGGCAACCGCCAAAGCGACGCCGGAATTGGCCACCTCGACGATCAGGTCCACACCGTCCCGGTCGAACCATTCGCGCGCGATGGTTGTGCCCACATCGGGCTTATTGAGGTGATCGGCGGCCAGAACCTCAACCTTGAAGCCCTTGCTGGAAACCCCGTACTCCTCCAGTGCCTGGTGCACCGCGGCGACCGCGCCGGGGCCGGCCAGGTCCTTGTAGGGGCCGGACATGTCGGTGAGGCAGCCGATCTTCAGTGTCGGCACCGCCTGCGCCCGCCCCGATGCCATCGGCGCGATCGTAGCAGCAGCGGAAGCAAGGCTACCCAGCGTGACGGCACGGCGCGAGATTTTCATGACACCAGTTCCCTCCGGAGCCTTCTTAAAGGCGCCCCAGTTTTCCTTGCCGAACAGGATTATGGACGGGTCGGCCCCGCCATATTGTCAGACGCCCAAATATTCGTGCAGTTTGTCCATACTCGTTTCAAGCTGATAGTTCGGAATCATGTCCACGATCTTGCCGTGCTCCATGACATAGTGACGGTCGGCGACGGTGGCGGCAAAGCGGAAGTTCTGCTCCACCAGCAGCACGGTGAAGCCACGATTCTTGATTTCCCGGATCGTGCGGCCGATCTGCTGCACGATGACGGGTGCGAGCCCTTCCGTCGGCTCATCCAGCAGCAGCATTTTCGCGCCGGTGCGCAGGATGCGCCCGATCGCCAGCATCTGCTGCTCGCCGCCCGACAGCTTGGTGCCGTGTGCGGTCTTGGCGCGTTCCTTCAGGTTGGGGAACAGCGTGTAGATCTCGTCCACCGACAGCCCGCCGGGGGCCACGACCGGCGGCAGCATCAGGTTCTCGGTCACCGAGAGGGACCCGAAGATCCCGCGCTCTTCCGGGCAGATGGCGATGCCGGCCTTGGCGATGAAGTTCGGCATCAGGCCGATCATCTCGGCACCGCGAAACTTCACGCTGCCTTCGCGGCGCGGCACCAGGCCCATGATGGACTTCATCGTCGTGGTCTTGCCGGCGCCATTGCGGCCCAGCAGCGTCACGACCTCGCCTTCGCGCACCTCGAAATCAACGCCGTGCAGAATATGGCTTTCGCCGTACCAGGCGTTCAGGCCCTTGATCTCAAGCATCGGCGGTTCCCAGGTAGGCGGCGATCACTTCGGGATTCTTCGACACCGTGTCGTAGGTGCCCTCTGCCAGCACCTTGCCGCGGGTCAGCACGGTGATCTTGTCGCACAGGCCCTCGACGACCGAGAGGTTGTGCTCGACCATCAGGATCGTGCGGCCATTGCGGATACGCGCGATCAACTGGACAATACGGTCCACGTCGCCATGCGCCATGCCGGCCGTCGGTTCGTCCAGCAGCATCATCTCCGGGTCGAGCGCCAGCGTCGTGGCGATCTCCAGCGCGCGCTTCAGGCCGTACGACAGGTCGCTGACCACGGTTTCCGCGTAGCCGGACAGGCCGACATCGAACAGCAGTTCCCGGGCGCGGTCGTCGAAGACCTTCAGCGTGCTTTCCGAACGCCAGAAGTCGAAGCTTGCGCCGCGCGCACGCTGCAACGCCAGCCGGACGTTCTCCAGTGCGGTAAGGTGCGGAAAAACCGCCGAAATCTGGAAGCTGCGTACCAGCCCCAGCCTCGCCACCATGGCCGGCTTCATGCCGGTGATGTCACGGCCCTTGAATTTGATCTTGCCGCGTGTGGGGGGCAAGAAAGAAGTCAGCAGGTTGAAGCACGTCGTCTTGCCCGCGCCGTTGGGGCCGATCAAAGCATGGATCGTCCCCGCCTTAACGCGCAGCTCAACGCCATCGACGGCCACGAAGCCGCCGAATTCACGCGTCAGACCTTCTGTCTCCAGGATGGTGTCTGTCACCCCCGGACGTCTCCTCGTTGGAATTGATTCCAGTATGCGTGGCGTTTTGCATATACCGCGCCCCGGTGCAAGGCCGGACTCCGATACAAAATGCCTGAACGATCCGATTGGGTCGCGGGTCGCTCGCCTTGGTGACGGCGCCGGTGCCGCGCCTGGGGCTGTGCGGACGGACGCAAGGCCGTTACAGAAGCCAACCAGATCAACCGGCCGGCCAGGCCGGTCCCGGACCGAGGCGCCAAAGGATGCCTGATTCGTGAGACGTCATCCGCTGCCTGTTCTTTCCCGAGTCGCAGCCGCTGTCCTGCCGCTGGCGGGCTGCGATGTCGGGTCCGCCTACAGGCGGCCGGCCCTGGACGTGCCGGACGCCTATCGCGCGACTCCCATGACCGAGGCGGCCGCGTGGCCGCCGATGGACTGGTGGCACGGGTTCCGGTCGGAGGAACTGGACAAGCTGATCGCGGCGGCACGAGCAGGCAACTTCGATATCGCGGCGGCGATCGCGCGCGTCCGGCAGGCGGATGCGCAGGTGCGAATCGCCGGTGCCCCGCTGCTGCCGGATATCAGCGGAAGCGGTAACGCGAGCTGGCAGCATGAGGGCCTGGGCGCCGGCAGCAGCAGCCGGCTGGGCAGCAATGCCTTCGGCGGCTCGAATGCGAGCATCGACTTCCACACTTACAGCGCCGGGCTGAATGCCAGCTATATGCTGGATTTCTGGGGCCAGAACCGCGCCGCCCGCCAGTCCGCGGTCGCCTCCGCCATGTTCAGCCGGTTCGACCAGCAGACCGTGGCGCTGACGGTCGTGACCAATGTCGCGAACACCTGGTTCACCGCCCTCTCACTGGCCGATCGGCTGACGGTGGCCCGCCAGAACCTGAGGGACGCGGAGCAGACCCTGGCGGTGATCCAGGGCCGCTTCGACGCCGGCACCGCCAGCGCGCTGGATATCGCCCAGCAGGCGGCCCTGGTCGCAGGAGAACGTGCCCTTATCCCCAATTTCAGCAACCAGTTGGAGCAGGAATTGATCGCCCTGGGCATCCTGACCGGTCAGCCGCCGGAGCGGATTACCGCCCAGCCTGGTACGCTGACCGCGCTGGGCCTGCCCCCGGTCGCATCCGGCCTGCCGTCGGAACTGCTTGCGCGCCGGCCGGACGTCGCAGCGGCCGAGGCGCAGCTCATCGCGCAGAATTTTAGTATCACGGTGGCGCGCGCGGCATTCTTTCCCAGTATCCAGTTGACCGCCAGCGCCGGCTATCAGGCGTCCGCGCTGAACCACCTGGTGACCCCCGGCGGGGCGCTCGCCGCCGCGGCCGCGGGCCTGACCCTGCCGATCTTCGACGGCGGCACGCTGCGTGGACAGCTTGATCTGGCCAAGGGCCGCTACGACGAACTTCTGGCGGACTACCGCAAGGCCGTCGTGCAGGCCTTTACCGACGTCGATAACGCATTGACCGCCTGGCGCTACACCACCGAGCAGGAGAAACTTCAGCGTATCGCCGTCGAGACGGCCCTGCGGGCCGCGACTATCGCGCGCGCGCAGATGGCGGCGGGGACGGTGGATATCACCACCGTGCTGAACGCGGAGACGACGCTGTTCAACGACGAGGACACGCTGGTCCAGGTCCGCCTCGCCCGTGCACAAGCCCTGCTGAACCTCTACAAAGCGCTTGGTGGAGGCTGGGTGGAACCCGATCGCCCGGTCACCGATCAGTTTCCCGGCCTGAAACCGGGCATGGTCCCCGGTGGCGTCGCGCTTCCGGTAGGAGGCAACCTACAATGAAAGATTGCCGAAACGGCCAATCGGCCCGATATCGCCGTAAGGGTACCGAAGGCTCCGTTGCATGGACGCTCTGACCCGAGAACCGGTCCGTACACGCGCCCGCTCCCGCCTGCGTGGCTGGGGTGTGACGCTGCTGTGCCTGCTGGTCGTCGCCGCGATCGGCTGGGCGATCTGGTTCTTCCCGTCGGCGGCTCCCTCGACCAAGGGGCGTGACCGCGACGCGGGTCAGGCGATCCCGGTGCTGGCCGCGGTCGCGGCGACAAAGGACGTGCCGGTCTATCTGGACGGGTTGGGGACCGTGCAGGCTTTCAACACCGTCACGATGAAGGCGATGGTGGATGGCCCGCTGCTTTCGGTGAACTTCAAGGAAGGCCAGGACGTCCACAAGGGCGACGTGCTGGCGCAGATCGATCCGCGCACCTATCAGGCGGCCTTGGACAACGCGACCGCCAAGAAAGCCCAGGATGAGGCGCAGCTTGCCAACGCCCGCCTGGATCTGGCGCGCTACCAGAAGCTGGTGGCGAACAACTATACGTCCGCGCAGCAGGCCGACACGTCCAAGGCGCAGGTCGCGCAGTTTCAGGCCCTCGTGCAGCAGGACCAGGCTCAGATCGACACGGCACGGACTCAGCTCAGCTACACCACGATCGTCGCGCCGATCGACGGGCGAACCGGCATCCGGCAGCTCGATGCGGGGAATATCGTACACGCGGCCGACCCGATCGGCATGGTGGTGATCACGCAGCTGCAGCCGATTTCGGTTCTGTTCACCCTGCCGCAGCAGACGCTGCCGGCGGTGGCACGCGCGCTGGCAGCCGGCCGCGCGACGGCGTTGGCGCAGGACGCCACCGGGGGCGCCTCGCGGCTTTTGGATACCGGGGCGCTGACCGTGCTGGACAATCAGGTCGATTCCACCACGGGCACGATCAAGTTGAAGGCAACATTCCCGAATGCCCAAAGCCGTTTATGGCCGGGCGGTTTCGTCAACGTGCGGCTCCAGGTCGATGTGGCGAAGGACGCGGTCGTCGTGCCGCCCGCGGCGATCCAGCGCGGACCGCGCGGGGCTTACGTTTTCGTGATTGGGGACGGTGACACGGCGAAGCGGCAGGCGGTGACGGTCGGCTATGAAGACGAGCAGGCCTCGGTGGTAACCGCCGGCCTGAAGGGCGGGGAGAAAGTGGTGATCGACGGCGCCTCCCGCCTGTCGGACGGCAGCAAGGTCAGCCTGGCTAAACCGGACGCGGAGGCGGCGACCGGGCCGGGTCAGCCAACCGCGCCGGGCACCAGCCGGCAGCGGCAATAGGCGATGAGCATCTCGGCGCCCTTCATCGCGCGCCCGATCGCCACCTGGCTGCTCGCGCTGGCCATCTTGCTGGCCGGTGCGCTGGGCTATCGCGCGCTTCCGGTCTCCGCGCTGCCCGAGGTCGATTTTCCGACCATCCAGGTGGTGACCCAGTTGCCGGGCGCCAGTCCGGAAACCACCGAGACCTTGATCACCGCCTCGCTGGAACGCCAGTTCGGCCAGATTCCCGGCCTGCTGCTGATGACCTCGCAGAGTGCCGAGGGCACCAGCCAGATCACCCTGCAATTCGCGCTGAACCGGTCGATGGATTCAGCGGCGCAGGATGTGCAGGCGGCGATCAACGCCGCGGCCGGTACCTTGCCGTCGAATCTGCCGTATCCGCCGACCTACTCGAAGGTGAATCCCGCCGATGCGCCGATCCTGACCCTGGCGCTGACCTCCGAGGGGCTGCCGATCGACGCCGTCAGCGACGCCGCCGACACGCTGCTGCAGCCGAAGCTGTCCGAGATCGACGGGGTAGGGCGGGTCACCGTTCAGGGCGGCATGCGCCCGGCGGTTCGGGTGCGGGTCGATCCGGCACGGCTGGCCGCCTATGGCCTGGCGATGGAGGATGTGCGCAACGCGGTCGCGGCTGCCAACGTCAACGGCGCCAAGGGCGGGTTCGATGGGCCTCGCCTGGCGTTTTCGCTGGGCGCCAACGACCAGCTTGTCGATGCGGCCGCCTACCAGAACCTGGTGATCGCCTGGCGCAACGGTGCGCCGGTGCGGTTGTCCGCCGTGGGCAGCGTGGTGAGTGGGGTGGAGAACGACCGGGTCGGGGCGATCTATGACGGCACGCCGGCGGTGGTGCTGGACATCCAGCGCCAACCCGGGGCGAATATCGTGCAAACGGTGCAGGCGATCCAGGAGGCGCTGCCCCGGCTGCGCAAGGCGATCCCGTCGGGGATCAAGGTCTCGATCGTGACGGATCGCACCGAGACGATCCGCGCATCGGTCGCAGACGTTCAGTACACCCTGATCATGTCCGTCGTGCTGGTCGTGCTGGTGATCTTCGTCTTCCTGCGCAGCCCGCGGGCGACCTTCATCCCCGCCGTCGCGCTGCCGCTGTCGCTCATCGGCACGTTCGGAATCATGCAGTTGCTGGGCTTCGGCCTGGACAATCTGTCCCTGATGGCACTGACGGTCGCCACCGGCTTCGTCGTGGACGACGCGATCGTCATGATCGAGAACGTCGTCCGCTTCATCGAGCGCGGGGTGCCGCCGCTGGAGGCCGCCTTCCGGGGCGCCGCGCAGATCGGTTTCACCATCGTCTCGCTGACCGTGTCGCTGATCGCGGTGTTCATCCCATTGCTGTTCATGACCGGCGTGGTCGGCCGGCTGTTCAAGGAGTTCTCCGTCACGCTGGCGGTGTCGGTGGTGGTTTCGGCGATCGTCTCGCTGACGCTGACCCCGATGATGTGCGGGCGGCTGCTGCGCCCCGCGCACGACCACAAGGCGGGTCTGATCGCCCGCCTGAGCGAGCGGGGGTTCGACCGGCTGCTGGCAGGGTATCGCCGCACCTTGGACTGGAGCTTCCGTCATCAGACGTTCGTGCTGGCGGTCGGTGGACTGACCCTGGCGGGCACGCTGGGTCTCTATATGGTTGTGCCGAAGGGCTTCCTGCCGCGCCAGGACACCGGTGTGGTGCTGGCGGTGACCGAGGCGGCCCAGAGCGCCTCGATCCCCAAGCTGATCGCGCTGCAAACGCGCATGGCCGAGGTGATCCGGCGGGACAAGGCGGTCACCGGCGTGGTGTCGTTCGCCGGCGCCGGCACAATCAACACGACGCCCAACACCGGCCGGCTGACGATCGCGCTAAAGCCGATCGGCGCGCGTGACCCGATGGATGTGGTGATCACGCGGATGCAGGCCGCGATCGCTGGCATCCCCGGACTCACCGCGTTCTTCCAGCCGGTGCAGGACATCCAGATCGGCACCCGGGTCAGCCGGACGCCGTTCCAATATACGCTGATAGATACGGATGCGGCCGAACTCGCGACCTGGGCGCCGCGGCTGCGCGACAGGCTCGCCAGCCTGCCGGAACTGCGGGCGGTGGCGAGCGACCAGCAGGACGAGGGGTTTCGCACCTTCATCACCGTTGACCGCGACGCGGCGATGCGCCTGGGCGTGTCGATGCAGGCGATCGAGGACACGCTGTACGACGCCTTCGGGCAGCGCCAGATCTCCACCATTTTCGGCCAGGCCAATCAGTATCGCGTGGTGCTGGAAGCCGATCCGCTGTGGCAGGGCGATCCGAACAGCCTGCGCCTGCTGTACGTCCCTGGGCTGAACAACGTGCAGGTGCCGCTATCCGCCGTGGCGCGGGTCGATCGGGTCACCGCGCCGCTGGTGATCACGCACCAGGAGCAGTTTCCCGCGGTCACCCTGAGTTTCGACCTCGCACCTGGTTACGCGTTGGGTCATGCGATCGATGCTGTCGCACGGGCCGAGAAGGATATCGGCATGCCGGAAACGATCACCGGCAGCTATTCCGGCGACGCGGCCGAGTTCCGGTCGTCCTTGTCCGCCGAACCCTGGCTGATCCTGGCGGCGGTGGTGGTGATCTACATTGTCCTGGGCGTACTGTATGAGAGCTGGATCCACCCGGTCACCATCCTTTCGACGCTGCCATCGGCCGGCATTGGCGCGCTGCTGGCGCTGATGATCTGCGGCATCGACCTGTCGCTGGTGGCGCTGGTCGGGATCGTGCTGCTGATGGGTATCGTCAAGAAGAACGCGATCATGATGGTGGACTTCGCCATCGAGGCGGAGCGCACCCGCGGCCTTTCCCCGCACGATGCGATGCGCGAGGCCTGCCTGCTGCGTTTCCGCCCGATCATGATGACGACGATGGCCGCTCTGCTGGGTGCCCTGCCGCTGGTGGTTGAACGCGGGGCCGGGTCGGAGCTTCGCTTCCCGCTGGGCGTTACCATCATCGGCGGCTTGCTGCTGTCACAGTTCCTGACGCTCTACACGACCCCGGCAATCTATCTGGCGTTCGAGCGCCTTCGTCTGCGGATGGCCGGCCCCGGATCACCCGAACCCGCGGCGGCGGAGTAGGCAATGCCGGTGGTGGCGCAGCACGCGATACCAGTTATGCCGGTGATCGAACAGGTGATGATGGCACAGACCGTGCCCCTCTTGTCATGGTCGCACCGCCCCGGCAGCGTCCGCACCGGCACGGCCTGACCAATGGGATTCTCCGCCATCTTCATCGCTCGGCCCGTCGCGACCATCCTGTTGTCGATCGGCCTGATGCTGTCCGGCATCGTCGCCTACCGCTTTCTGCCGGTTGCCGCACTGCCCAGCGTCGATATCCCGACCATCGTGGTCTTCGCCGCCCGGCCGGGTGCGGACCCGGAAACCATGGCCAACTCGATCGCGGCACCGCTGGAGCGGCAGCTGGGCGAGATCGCCGGGGTGACGGAAATCACCTCCACCTCCTCGATCGGCAACACATCGATCGTCATCCAGTTCGACATCGACCGGGACATCAACGGCGCCGCGCATGACGTGCAGGCGGCGATCAACGCCGCCACGGTGGATCTTCCGTCCGACCTGCCGACCCGGCCGTACTACCGGAAATTCAATCCGGCCGATGCGCCGATCATGCAGATCGCTCTTTCTTCCGCGACGTTGTCCACCGCGCAGATCTACGACGCTGCCGACACCATCCTGGCGCAACGCCTGTCCCAGGCGGCCGGCGTGGCGCAGGTCACGGTGAACGGCGCGGAGAAGCCGGCGGTGCGCATCCGGCTTGATCCGGTGCGGCTGGCGGCCACCGGATTGTCCGGGCAGGACGTCTATAACGCGGTCCGCGGCGCCAACGCGCTGCAGCCACTCGGCGGCTTCCAGGGACCCGACCGGGCCGAAACGATCGGCATCAATGGCCAGATGTGGCAGGCCGCGCAATACCGCCCGCTGGTCATCAAGACCGGCAACGGCGCCATCCTGAGGCTGTCGGACGTCGCCAGCGTGATCAACGGCACCGCCAACACCAGGCTCGCCGCGTGGGACGGCAAGCAGCCGGCCATTCTGCTGACCATCACCAAGGAAGCCGGCGCCAACGTCATCGCAACGGCCGACGGCCTGCGGGCCTTGTTGCCGCAGCTCATGCGATGGCTGCCGCCGGACATCCAGATTTCGGTCATCTCGGACCGCACGACGACCATCCGCGCCAGCGTCGAGCATGTGCAATATACCTTGCTGGTCACCATCGTCCTGGTGCTGATGGTGGTGCTGGTGTTTATGCGCCGGCTGATCCCGACCCTGGCCGCGGCCGTGACCGTGCCGCTTTCGATCAGCGGCACGCTCGCCGGCATGTGGTTCATGGGCTACACGATCGACAATTTCTCGCTCATGGCCCTGACGGTGTCCGTCGGCTTCGTGGTCGATGACGCGATCGTGATGATCGAGAACATCGTCCGCCATGCCGAACGCGGCATGCCTCCGCTGAAGGCCGCGCTCATCGGCGCCAGGCAGATCGGCTTCACCGTGATGTCGATCAGCATCTCCCTGGTGGCGGTGTTCATCCCGTTGATCTTCATGGGCGGCATCCTGGGCCGTTTGTTCCACGAGTTCGCCATGACCCTGACCATGGCGATCGCCGTGTCCGCGGTCGTGTCGCTGTCGCTGACACCGATGATCTGCGGACGCTACATGAGTGTCGCCGAACCGGCCGGCGGCCACGGCCTGGTCTGGCGTAGCATCGACCGCGTCCTGAGCTGGATCGAACGCTTTTATGCCCGCACCCTCGGCTGGGCCCTGGCGCACCGTGCCTTCATGTTGCTGATTACGCTGCTGACGGTCGTGCTGACGGTCCGGATGTACGGACTGGTGCCGAAGGGCTTCATGCCGCAGCAGGACACCGGCATCATCATGGGATCGACCCTGGCCGATCCGGACGTCTCGTTCCACACGATGGAGGACCGGCAGCGGCAGGCGGTCGATGTCCTGCTGACCGATCCGGCCGTGGACACCGTCGCCTCCACCGTCGGGGTGTCGTCCGGCTGGTCCTCGCTCAATCGCGGGCAACTGACCGTCAGCCTGAAGCCGTTGGGTGAACGAGGCCTGTCGTCCGACGAGGTGATCAACCGCCTGCGCGGCAAGCTGGCCCGGGTGGACGGGATCCAGACATTCCTGTTCTCGGCTCAGGATTTGCGCGGCGGCGGTCGGCAGGGTGGCTCACAATACCAATACGCCCTGGTCGCGCAGGACCTGGCCGCGATGCGGCACTGGGCGCTGGCGCTTGAAGAGAAGCTGAAGAAGACCCCCGGGATCGTCGATGTGACTTCGGACCAGGACCGGGCCGGCCCGCGGGTGGACGTGGCGATCGACCGCGACGCCGCCGCCAGGCTGGGCATACAGATCGCCGACATCGACAATGCGTTGAACAATGCCTACTCGCAGCGGCAAATCTCCACGATCTACGCGCAGCGCAACCAGTACAAGGTGGTGCTGGAGATCGACCCCAGGCTACAGGTCGATCCGTCCCTTCTTGACCATCTCTATGTCGGTGCCGCCGGCGGTGCGCAGGTGCCGCTGTCCTCGGTGGCGCGGTTCGTACGGGGGACCGCGCCGCTGGCTGTGCAGCATCAAGGCCAGTTTCCCGCGGCGACCGTCAGCTTCAACCTTGCCCCCGGCGTGGCGTTGAGCGCGGCCGAGACCGCGGTGCAGGACGCCACGCGCGAATTGCGTATGCCCGAGGACGTGCGCACCGAATTCGCCGGCAACGCGCGGTTCCTGCAGCAGTCTCTGGCCACGCAGCCGCTGCTGATCGCCGCCGCGCTGATCTCGATCTTCATCGTGCTGGGCGTATTGTACGAGAGCCTGCTGCACCCGCTGACGATCATCTCGACGCTGCCATCGGCGGGGCTGGGCGCGCTGCTGGCGCTGTGGGTGACCGGAACCGACCTGTCGATCATGGGTATCATCGGCATCATTCTGCTGATGGGGATCGTCAAGAAGAACGCCATCATGATGGTGGACTTCGCGCTGGAGCAGGAGCGCCAGCACGGCCTGTCGCCGTTCGAGGCGATCCATGCCGCCTGTCTGGAACGCTTCAGGCCGATCACGATGACCACCCTGGCGGCTCTTTTGGGCGCCCTGCCGCTGGCCTTCGCGTTCGGTACCGGGTCCGAGCTGCGCAGCCCGCTTGGCATCGCGATCGTGGGTGGGCTGATCGTCTCCCAGATGCTGACGCTTTACACGACGCCGGTGGTCTATCTTGCGCTGGAGCGTCTGGCTGGCCGGCGTGCAGCGATCCTGCATCCCGCCGTGACCGGTCCCGGACCGGTCAGCGCAGAATAATAGCCGCGTAGCCCGCGGCGACCCACATCGCCAGCGACAGGATGATGCCATGGACCAGGCCGCGCATCATCGATTGCTGCTCGTCGGCCGCCGCTGCTTCCGCTGCCACCGCCGCTGCCGCCCTGGGACGAGCCTGGTACAAAGACTGTGTCGTTGACCTGTAATGTCGCACCGGATCTCTCCTTTTGTTGAGAGGTTCGATAACAGGATGGTGAGAACAGGCAAACATCAATCACATGCACGCGAGCGAATCGAATACACGGGTTGCGGATATTCATGAATGGGTTGAAACAAAATGACGCAATAAAATCGGTTGACCAACTGGTGTTTTTCCGCATTAAATTTCAGAAGGCGAATTTAAGTTTCAAATGGTTGCGAGCTGTCAGTCATACGCCGTCTGATCACGGTTTCGTGAGTCGTTGAGGGAGAGATTCTTTGGAAATAAAGTCTTTGCGACCTCACGGTCGCGTGACACAGATAGTCACATACAGGTGAATGACGCCGGCCGGTTTTCGGCCGTCGCGAAGGAGGTTTCAGTGCAACTGCCCCGCACGTCCGTCAAACTGCCCACCGGCCTTTCGTTCGAAGTCCCCGACTTGCTGATGTTGCAGGGATGGACGGATTTCCATGATCTTCGCATGGCGATTGAACTCGATGTCTGTGCCGAAGGTGACGAATACGAGGAATTGTTGGGGCTTTACGACGGTAACTCTGCATTCCGGCGATGGATGATCTGGCGCTCATGCGATGGTATCGTCGTGCAGCCGGCCATGGGACGCACCATGCTGTTTGACTCGATGGCCGATGTGCTGGAAATCCTGATCCCACCGCGCGACTGATCGTTTCGCCAAAACAACTGGCGGAACAGTGCGCATGGCCTTCTCCCCACGTTTGCGGTACCGCCACTTACCGAAGCGAGCTTTGGCTGATGCACTGGGGCTGATGCACTGGCCGAGGTGTCAGCATAACGCCTCCAGCGAAGGCGTTCCGTGCCCGTGTCACGATCGGGCAGCGGTCCGGTCACCCTTGCTCCGCTGTGTCGCGGGCCCGGCATGCGTGTCCAGGTTCAGTGCGGTGTTGATGAGTGCCAGATGGGAAAACGCCTGCGGGTAATTGCCAAGCTGGCGGTGTCCGGCCGGATCGTATTCCTCGGCCAGCAGTCCGACGTCGTTGCACAGTCCCAGCAGCCGCTCGAACATCGCCCGGGCTTCCTGCTCACGCCCCTGCAGCACCAGGTTATCGACATACCAGAAGCTGCACGCGAGGAAGACGCCCTCGCCGCCGTGCAGGCCATCATGCGTTTCGCCGGGGCGATAGCGGCGGATCAGACCGTCTGCCATCAGATCGCGCCCGATGGCCTCGACGGTGCTTTTGATCCGAGGATCCTCGGGCGGCAGGAAACCCACCAGCGGCAGCAGCAGCAGGCTGGCATCGAGCGTGTCGCCGCCGAAATACTGGACGAAGCTGTTGCGGCTCTCGTTGAACCCTTCGCGGCAGACGGTCTCATGGATGTGGGTGCGCAGCGCCCGCCAGCGGTCCAGAGGAGCGGGTAGTTTGAACGTCTCGGCGCCACGGATCGCCCGATCGATCGCGACCCACACCATTACCTTGGAGAAAGTGAAGTTCTGCGCCCCGCCACGAACTTCCCAGATGCTTTCGTCGGGTTGTTCCCAGATTTCCTCCAAATGGTCGACCAGGGCGAGCTGCAGGTCCCAACCCGCGATCGGCCGGACCAAACCGAGTGCTGCTTCCTGGTAGAGCGCATCGATCAGCTCCCCGAAGACATCGAGTTGAAGCTGGGTGCTGGCCGCATTGCCGATGCGGACGGGGCTGGCGCCCTGGTAGCCGGCGAGCCACGGCACCTCCCACTCCTGCACCCAGCGCTCGCCGCCGATGCCATAGAGCGTCTGCAATTGAGATGGGGTACCGGCAACACTGCGTCGCAGCCAGGCACCCCAGGTCTGCGCTTCTTCGCGATATCCGGCGTGCATCAGCGTGAGCAGGGTGAAAGTGGCGTCCCGCAGCCAGCAGAAGCGGTAATCCCAGTTGCGGGACCCGCCCGGCTGCTCCGGCAGCGATGTGGTAGGCGCCGCGACGATGCCGCCGGTGGGGTAGTAGCTCAGTGCCTTCAGCGTCAGCAGGGAGCGCTGCACCTCAGTCCTGTACGATCCCCGATAGGTGCCGCGACCCGACCAGGACGTCCACACGGCCTCCGTGTCGTCCAGTGCCTGATCGGCGTTGGGCGGTATGGGCTGCGGCAAATGGGAGGCGGCGTGGCTCAGCACGAAGCGGGTGCGCTGCCCGGCTTCGGCGGTGAAGGACGCCACTGTGGTCATCGCCTTGCCATGCA
>JARLIN010000029.1 GCA_031291715.1 Rhodopila sp.
CGGCATCGCCTTCGATAGCTACGGCTGGCGTCAGGCGTGAGCCGGAGGCTTTGGCGGTTCGGGCGGTTTATCAATGTGTCACAGCCGGGCCTGGCCCGGCCATGAAACAAAAGCAAAGCTCCGCGCCCGTTCGCCTGGTTTCGTGCCTGTCGGGCCCTGGCCTATGGTCAATCCGTCTCCGGCAGGACCTCGGTCTTCACCGGCAGCACCGCGCCCATCCACGTCGCGTTGATCGTGTGGTCGTCACGAGGACGGCCGGATTCCGGATGCAGCAGAACCGTCAGCCCCATGCGGTTCATCATCACGAACGGCACCAGGGCCGGGAAGATGTCGGGCGTGAAAACGATCTGGTACATCGCCGTCACATGCGGCCCGACCGGCACATCGTGCCAGCGTCCCATGCGAACCGGGAAGCGCTCCTCCACCCACTGCCGCAACAGCGCGGCGCGCTCCCGGCTTTCGGGGTCGTAATAGACATGGATGTGATAATCGGTGATCCGAGCCGGATCGACGGGGGAGGGGGCCATCACATGTCCTTCTGCAACAGATGCTTCACGTCGCGCTTGGTCACCTTGCCGTATCCGGATTTCGGCAGTTCCGACCAGAAAACGAAGTCTTGCGGCCATTTGTATTTCGCCAGCTTGCCGTCCAGGTGCGACAGCAACTCCGCCGGCGACGCTTGCGCCCCCGGTTCCAGCACCAGGACCGCGACACCGCTCTCACCCCACTTCTCGTGCGGCAATCCCACGACGCAGGCCTCGGCGACGGCCGGATGCAGCAGCAGGGCTTCCTCGATCTCCCGCGGATATACGTTCGATCCACCCGAGATGTACATATCGGACGCCCGGCCGGTGATATAGACGAAGCCGCGTGCATCCACATGGCCCAGATCGCCGGTATGGAACCAGCCATGCGCGGTGGCCTTCGCTGTGGCCTCCGGGTTGTCATGATAGCCGGCGAAGACGCCAGGGCCGCGCACGCAGATCTCCCCCGTCGTTCCTGGCCCGACCGGCGTGCCGGCATCGTCAAGGATCGCGACATCCATGCCGGTGCGCGGAAAGCCGCAGCTTCCAACTGGCATCTCCGCGTCGTTCTCGCTGTGCAATGCCGGCGGCAGGACGGTGATGTTGCCGGTGACCTCACCCATGCCGAAATACTGCACCAGCACTTTGCCCAGCTTGCGCAGCGCATGGATCTGATCGGCGCGATACATCGGCGCGCCGGCATAGATGACGTAGCGCAAGGAGCTATGGTCGTAACGGTCCACCGACTCATGCCGGGTCAGCATCGTCAGGATCGTCGGCACGGTGAACATGTTCGTCACGCGATGCCGCTCGACCAGACGCCACGCTTCCTCGCAATCCAGGCGTTCCCCGGACAGCAGGATGGACACGGCCCCGCGCGCGATCTGTGGCAGTGCGTGGACCCCGGCGCCATGCGACAGCGGGGCGACGACCAGGGAGGCGTCGTGCTCCGTCGTGGCCGGCATCAGGTCGCAGAGATGGTTGCAGACGACATAATCCATCTGCCCGTGCGTCAGCACCCCGGCCTTCGGCCGTCCGGTGGTGCCGGAGGTATAGAAGAACCACGCCGGATGGTCCCGGTCCACATCGGCCGGCCGGGTGATCGGGATCGCATGCGTGGCGAATGCCTCCCAGTCGTCGGCGCCGCTGCCGCCGATGGAAATCTCCAGCCGGCAAGCGTGGTTTTCGGCGCGGGCGATGGCGGCGTGGTCGGGGAAGGCACTGTCGAAGATATGCACGGTCGCGCCGGAGGATTGCGCCAGATACGCCACCTCCGGCGGGGTCAGACGGAAGTTCGTCGGCACCCAGGTGGCGCCGATCATCCATGACGCGAACATGGTTTCCAGCACGGCATTGGAATTCCGTGCGTGCAGCAGGACGCGGTCGCCATGGCGGACACCGCGTGCCGCCAGGGCACCGGCGGCGGACTGGACCCGGTCGCGAAACGACGCCCAGGTCCAGGTGCTGTCGCGCCAGACGATCGCCGGCCGGTCGGGAAACCGGCGGGCGGTCTGGATCAGCAGCGAGGCGAGATTGGCTGTCGGGATCAGCGGACCGGCTCCAGGATCGAAACGTAGTTGGCCACGGCCGCCCCGCCCATGTTGAACACCGCGCCGATGTCGGCCTTCGGCAACTGCATGCCGCCCGGCGCCTGGCCGGTGAGCTGCATCGCCGTGATCACGTGCATCGACACGCCCGTGGCGCCGATCGGATGGCCCTTCGCCTTCAATCCGCCCGAGGGGTTGATCGGCAGCCGACCGTCCTTCGCCGTCCAGCCTTCCAGCACCGCGCGGGCGCCCTGGCCGGGCGCGGTCAGGCCCATCGCCTCGTATTCCAGCAGTTCGGCGATGGTAAAGCAGTCATGCGATTCGACGAAGGAGAGGTCGGTCAGTCCGATGTCCGCGGTATCCAGCGCGCGTGCCCAGGCCTGCGCCGCGCCCTCAAACCCGGTAATGTCGCGCTTGCTGATCGGCAGGAAGTCGTTGACCTGGACAGCGGCCTTGAAGCGCACCGCCTTGCCCATCGCCCTGGCGGTTTCCTCGTCCGCCATGATCAGGGCGACGGCGCCGTCCGACACCAGCGAGCAGTCGGTCCGCTTCAACGGCGGGGCGACGTACGGGTTCTTCTCGCTGACATTGCGGCAGAAGTCGTAGCCGAGGTCCTTGCGCATCTGGGCGAATGGATTGTCCACGCCGTTCTTGTGGTTCTTCGCCGCGATCGCCGCCAGCGCGTCCGACTGGTCGCCGTAGCGTTGGAAGTATTTCTCGGCGATGCGGCCGAACACGCCGGCGAAGCCCGCGGGGATGTCCGCTTCTTCCTTCTGGTAGCTGGCTTTCAGCAGGATATCCCCGACCTCCTTGCCGGGGGTTGCGGTCATCTTCTCCACCCCGATCACCAGGGCGAAGCGGCCGCGGCCGGCCAGCAGGAAGTCGCGTGCGCCATACACGGCGGCCGAGCCGGAGGCGCAGGCGTTCTCAAACCGGGTGATCGGTTTGAACCGCATTTCCGGAACGTGCTGGAGCACCAGGGACGCCGGAAAATCCTGCGCCGAGAACCCGTTGTTGAACAGGCTGACGAAGCTCGCGTCGATCTCATGCGCGGCGATGCCGGCATCTTCGATCGCGGCCCCGGCGACGCGGCCGATCAGGGACTCGATATCGGGGTCGTCCAGCTTGCCGAACGGCGAATGCGCCCAGCCGACGATACAGGCTTCGGTCATGAGGGTCCCTCCTGGGGAAGTTTGGTTTGCAGGCAGGGTAGCCGATCAGGCGCGGGAAGGCGAGGCGGGGCAGGATTGAAGGGATCAATCGGGCCCCGGACAGGTTTCACGCCGCTGTCGTGGTCGGCCGGCCCGGGACCAACGTCCCATTGATCGCATCCTCCAACCAGAGCCGGACGGCAGGTCGGTTTCTTCTCGGATGGGGCTCCGGAGAGAGGATGGAATTTCGCTGTGCGAAGTCCCCCGCATCGGCATGGTTTGGCTTCGAGCGGGATGTCAGGTTATCGGACCTGTCGGCGAACCTCACACGGAATGCCGGCCGCGGTGCGAACGTGTAACCGGTGCGGACATCCGAAACGAATTCATTTCTTATGGACATCGAGTCGATTGAGCTTCCCAGTTACGACGTGGGGGGAAACGTCAGCGGGTAAATGAGGCATCACCGCGAACTGTCGGAAAACTTTACATGTGCCTGCGCATGTCCCGCTGAAACTTATCTAACATATTGGAATATATACAATATTAAATTTGGCATATGGATTGCGTCGTAGCTCACGAAATCGCGATGTTGCACAGCCAATGCGGGAGAATTCTGCAGTGATGTTTAAAGTTTCCATCGGCGCCTTTGCCGCCATGGCTTTGGCGATTGGCATTGGCTTCACCGGAACCGCCGCGCACGCGACCGGCGTGTGTCCCCAAATCGGCGGCCTTGGGGACAACAATTGCAACGAAATCATTACGTTCGGGGCTGATGGCAGTATCAGCACGGTGGTCACTAACTCCAACCCGTATGACGGCTCGGACGACACGCTGGTCGGCGTGGTCAACAACACGAATGCCGTGATCTTCTCGATCGTTCTGAGCGGCAGCAACCTGTTTGGGTTTGAGAGTGACGGCCTGCAGAGCTACGATCCCAGCCTTGGCGGGACGCCTGACGACACCGGCTACGGCGGCAAGACCAGCTCTGGGGAGAACACTTTCTTCGCGGAGTACAGCAACGACACCGGGACGGTCGTCTTTGGTAACGAGGGCATCGCTCCAGGCGGCACCGCTTACTTCTCGTTGGAAGAGGCGCCATCCCTGAACCTGGTGGTTAACAATGTTCCGCAGAATGCCCCAGAACCCGCCAGCATGGCGATCTTGGGCACCGGTTTGGTCGGACTCTTCGGCTGGGCTCGGCGCCGCGCGGTCTGAACCGGTCAGGGCAAGATCCCGGGCTGATTTCCAAGTGTGTAAGCACCATCGGGAAGCCAGCCGGGATCGCCCCACTCGATAGAATGTGCAGATATTGACATAGCTCATCGGCCCAATTGCGGGCCGATTTGTTTTGTTCCCGGACGGGGCGTCTCAGTCCGCGTTCTCGTCGCCTATTCGGTCATCATCAAACGCGCCAGGGCCTGCGGTTCCGTCAGCATCGGATAATGCCCGGTTTCGAGTTCGAACCAGCGCGCCTTCAGCGTCTCTGCCGCCCGTCTCTGGTGGCTGACCGACGGGTTCACGCTCTGCCGGCACCAGATGACCGTGGCGTTCCAGTCCTGCTGCCAGAAGCTGTCCAGCTTCACCGGGGCCGCCATCGCCGCGATCGGGTGCGGGGTGTAGCGCGCCAGTGCCCATTCCTTCGCGGGGCCGTCCAGCGAGATGAACATCCGGTTGGCGGCGTCCTCATAGGACGGGCCGGTCCCGACCTCGGTGGTTACCGCCGTGGGCCGCTTCACGTGGTCGGCGACCGACTCCCCGTTGAACAGCGCGAGCGCGTCGGCCAGGACCACACGGCCGATCCGGTCGCGGGCAGTCTCGGCCACGCGAGCGGTCACCATGCCGCCGCAGCTTGTGCCGACCAGGACGATGTCGTGTAGATCCTCGAAGAACAGCATGTCCGCGATCTCGGCCGCCTGGCTCTCGGTGTCGATGCCGGGGCGCAGGGCGTGGCGGCGTTCGGCACAGCCATCCAGGGTTGGCGCGAAAACCGTATGGCCGGCGGCGCGCAGATGCGGCGTCACGCGTTGCCAGATCCATCCGCCCTGGTAGGCGCCGTGCAGCAGCACATAGGTTGCCATTTCCATTTTCCCCCCGTCATTCTGCGCCAAGATCAGCACAGGGCAGGGGGAAATGCCATGGCGAGCCAGATGGTGAGTTTCTACAGCGAGGGAACACGGCTGGCGGGGGACCTGTTCCTGCCGGACGGGCTGCGGCCGGGCGAGAAGCGGGCGGGCATCCTGCTGTGCCACGGCTATACCGGGGTGCGGAACCTGTACTTGCCGGATACCGCCAAGGCGCTGACCGAGGCCGGTTATGTCGTGCTGACGTTCGACTACAAGGGATGGGGCGACAGTGACGGACCGAAATCGCGGCTTTCACCCTATGGACGGGTCATCGACTCGCAGGCGGCGCTGACCTTCCTCGGCGCGCAGGCGATGGTGGACGCCGATCGGCTGGGCATCTACGGCACCAGCTATGGCGGAGCGACTGTTGTATGGACGGCGGCGGTCGATCCGCGGGTGAAGGCGGTCGTCTCGGTGGTCGGCATCGGCCATGGCCGGCGCTGGATGCGCAGCGTCCGCCGGCCGGATGAGTTCGCCGACCTGCTCGCCCGGTCCGAGGCCGATCGGATTAGCCGCGTGATGACGGGCAAGTCCGAGTTCGCCGACCGCAGCGAAATCCTGCTTCCGGACCGCCAGTCCGCCGAACTCGCCGCCGCCGCACGGCGCGGCAATCCAGGCGCGGTGGGGGAAATCCCGCTTGAATATATCGACGACACGCTCGGTTTTCACCCGGAATGGATCGTCGACAAGATCGCGCCGCGGCCGGTGCTGTTCATCACCTCCGACGACGACCGATTGGTGCCGCCGGACGAAAGCGAAGCCCTTTACGCCAAGGCCGGGGAGCCGAAAAAGCTGATCGTGCTGAAGGGCTGGGGGCACTACGAGGTCTATACCGGCGAAGCGTTCCGTCAGGTGATCGAGCCGACCCTGGCCTGGTATCGGGACTATCTGCCAGCGCGGTGAGCCCGCGATCGGCGGGTGTGGCTGCTGATCTCGCCTCGATCTGCATGGACAGCCTCGCCCGGGATCGGTATCGGGCACCGCTTGATCGCTTAGAGGTGTCCCGATGTCCGACGTTCCGCCCGACCGCCTGTCCAACGACCCAAGCAGCAAGTTCTACGACGAGGCCGCCTTGCGCCGCGGCGTCGGCATCCGGTTCAAGGGGGTCGAGAAAACCAACGTCGAGGAATACTGCGTGAGCGAAGGCTGGGTCCGGGTCGCGGTCGGCAAGACTGTCGACCGTCGGGGTAAGCCATTGACAATGAAGGCCAGC
Organism: Rhodopila sp.; assembly: GCA_031291715.1. Lineage (GTDB taxonomy): Bacteria > Pseudomonadota > Alphaproteobacteria > Acetobacterales > Acetobacteraceae > Rhodopila. The sequence continues at coordinate 6,559 of JARLIN010000029.1, forward strand.
GGGCCAGTCGAGCCCTATTTCCGGGACCTTCCAACGGAATAGGCGAAGCGCCTGACACTCAAACCGCGATGATCGAATCGCTGTAGGCGGCGACCCTCGGGTCATGGGTCAAAAGCCGGAGCGGGACCGTCATGGCCTGCGCCACGAGCATGCGGTCGAACGGGTCCGCGTGCAGAGGCGCGAGTGTCTCGACCGCCGCGACGTGTGCGGGCGAGATGTCCAGCATCTCGAAACCAGCATCCCGGAAATAACCGAGAGCTTCCTGGCCCGAGATCGGCATGTCGTTGGGACGGCCCCGCGCCAGCGCGTGCTTGATGGCGATCTCCCAAACAGTGGCGGCGCTGATGACGACCTGGTTATCGGGATCGTCGATCAGCATCCGGGCTTTGGCCGAAAGGCTGGGGTGGTCGGCGATGGCCCAGAGCGCGATATGGGTGTCGAGCAGCAGCCTCATGCGTTGGAACCGGCGAACAGGGCCGTGATCGCGGCTTCATCGGCGTCGATCGTCTCCGGCACCGTGAACTTGCCCCTGGCGACACCGATGCGCTTTCCGGTTTTGGCCGGTTTGATGGCAACGAGGCGGGCGACGGGACGGCCGTTGCGGGCAATGACAATCTCGGCTTCGGCGCCGGTTTCGACGGCCTCCACAAGGCGGGAGAGGTTCGTTTTGGCTTCCAGCATATTGAAAACAGGCATGGAGTTGGTCCTTAGCCAGGCCAGACCAACCTAACCATAAAAATGATATCTGTCAAGCTTCGGTCTCCTAAACCGCTCTGCGCCGGTTACGCGATCCGCGGCTGGTGAAGCCAGGCCGGCCGAGATGGCGGTCCAGCTTCACCTTGCGCGACCTGACGGCAATGCCCCGGTGGTTCGGAGGCAACGCTATTTCACCACGATCTGGCCGTGCATCTGGGGATGCAGGCCGCAGACGTAGGCGAAGGTGCCTGCCTTGTCGAAACGGTAGGCGAACGTCTTGTCGGTATCGAGCGCCTTGGAGCGCACCCCGATCCCAGTCAGGACGATGGTGTGCGGGATGTCATCCTGGTTGGTCCAGGTCACCTCGGTCCCCTTGCTGACCGTCAGCTTGGCCGGAGAAAAGGTGAAGTTGTCGATTGTGATCTGACTGCCGGTGTCAGATCGCGCCGCCGCCGGAACGATCAGGCAGGCGAGCATAAGTATCCGTGGGAACAGCGTTCGCATGGTGGACTCCTCAGCCGGCCAGAGGCGTATCGACGATGGCGAGCGGCGTTTTCGCCGTCAC
>JARLIN010000282.1 GCA_031291715.1 Rhodopila sp.
GATCCTGTTCGGCCGTATGATAGCGCTCAGGGCACCTGGTTTGAGCGGCGGCGCGCCGGTGCCGGACAGCAGGGCGTTGGCGGTGCTGGTCAGCGCGGCGGCGCGGAGCGAGGCGGCCTTGCGCTCGGCCGGCGGAAGATGGGCGAGGCCCGCGGTGTATTTCTCCGCCACATTGGCCATCGCGGTGGCCCACATCGCCTGGTTCCTCTGCTCTGCCGTCAGCGGGGCCGCCGTCACCGGGGACGCGGCCTCAGCGGGGACGGGGGCCGGATCGGCGGGCGGTTCCGCTGCGCTCATGCGGGCCCGGGCGTCCGCGGCCAACTTCTGCGCCGCCGCCACGCCGGCGATCACCTCGGCCTCATTCAGCTCTTCCTCGTCCGCGAGCGTGGCCGGGGTTTCGCGTGCTGCTGCCGTCGCGGGCTGATGCGGGACAGCTGTGTCGCCGCGGCTTTCCTTCAACGCGCGCCGGTTCTGTTCGGCGGCGCGGTTCAGCGCAGTGGCGTTGCCGCGCAGGCGCAGCGTCATGGACAGCGACAGGTTGTCGGCCATCGACAGGCTGAGCGAGCCCAGCGCCGCGAGGCCGAAGCCGATGATCTGGGCGATGGCCACAAGGTCGGCCTGGTTGCGGGCTTGATAGGCGTTCACCGTCTCGATCGCCGCCAGGCGGGCAAAGCCGATATCGCCGGCGCTGACACCGAGGAACATCGGCGCGAGGAAGGCGACGATGAGGTTGCTCAGGATGTCGGTGGAGTGGAGGGGAAGGTCTGAACCGGTCGTTACTTCGGTGGAGATCGTGGTCTCGGTCATGCCGCTGCGCTCTGGATGCGATGCGGGGCCTTCTACCTCAGGTTGTGAAGTTTGTCAAGAAATGATTCCTACAACCATCATGGCCCGGCGCAGTTGTAGAGGCTGGACACCTTCCTGACGGATGTTCGGACACCTTCCTGAAGGCTTTAGGCTTTGTGGTGTGAAGCAGCACCGCTATGCCATGAAAGTCAGGAACAACCATGACCAAAGCGACGTAGCGGGCGCCTCACGCGAATGATCCGCCGCTTGCGGCTTGGACCCGCCATTGCCACGCTAACGTATCTCGACATGCAGGCGATATTCGTCGCCGCCCCGTATCGTGCCCACCACCAGAAGATAGTTGCCCGAGGCCGGCAACGCGCCGCGCCATTGGGTTGCATCGGTGCCTTCCTCGGCACCTTTCAGTGGGGTTCCGGTTACCGACGCCACGCCGTCTTCGTCCGTGATATGCCAGGGTGGGCGGTACAACTGGATGGCGATGTTCGGATGCGGGGTGTCGGGCTGGGTGATCGACAGGGTCTGCCCTTTCCGGGCTCCTATGCTGAAGCAGGCACGCTCCCCCCGTGCGACGCCACCATGCAGGTCGGTGGCGTCGGCACCCGGCGCAAAACGCACCGGCGCCGGTGGGGCGCATGCCGCGGCAGCCGCGCCGTAGAGCGAAAGCCAGCAGATGATGGCGACGCTGGCTGTCCGCATGCCCGGTTACCCTCCCGACTAGTCCTGCAATTTGCCCCAGGTCGTCCCGCCGGCGATCCCGTCCGCTGTCAGGCCCTGTACCTGTTGGAACTGTTTTAACGCGCTTTCGGTTCCTGAGCCAAAATTCCCATCGATGGCGGCCGCATTAGCCGGCCTTTGCGAGGCCTTGCTGCAAGGCTTTCACGGCGTCCCCGGTGGCGCCGCGTTCCAGGACCGGATGCTCGTCCTAAACGTCGGCAGGCAATCCCAATGCCGCCTTCGCGAGGGCAAGATAGTGCCGCCGGCTGTCGAGGCCGTTCAGGCCGCCATTGATCCGGCGCGTGATCGTTATGGTATCGTCCAGGTCGGCCAAGGCGTTCAGCCCCTTCTGCTTCCAGAACGCGCACGCGAGCTTCAAGGAAACCGGCGGATCCGCCGCGATGTCCGGCGAGCCGATCAGGTCGAGGCCGAGGAGGTCACCGTATTGCTTGTAGTTCGCCCGCCCGGTCAGTTGGATCAGGCCGCGACCCTTGTAACGGGGGCCATCGCCCGGTTGGGTGTTTCCCAGGTCGGTCCGGTTCTCATAAGCCGTCCCGTCCGCGTATTCCACCGTGGTCACGAAACCGTCCGACTCATGACAGGCCTGGGCCAGGAAATGGGCGGCCCGCAGGCCGCTGTTCATGTCGTAGGCCGTCAGGGTCTCCGCCAGGACGGGGCCGACGGATGCGATGATCCTGGCCTGGCTTGCACCGCGTGTCCCGCTATTGTGTGGAGCGATCGCCTGCATCAAGGCAGCGTTGAGTTCCGCCATGACATGTCTCCCTTGTTCCGAATGTCCCTGAACGGGATCTGGTTGCAATCGAACTAGAAGAAGGCGATCCGTGCCCGGCGGCACAAGCCCGCAAGATGGAGACACAGTAAATTCACCGCAAATGACGTCCCCGAACGCCGGGCCATGACGAAACGGGGAGTCGTGCGTCAGTCTTTCGTTCGATCAATCCTACTTGCAGGGAAAGCGCTCTCCCAGGAATTTAAACAACCCCTCGGATGACGGCATCGACCGGCGATCCGGCATGGCCCGGACCCAGTTGACGAACTGATTCATCGTCTCGGCACGGGTCGGCGCCGGGTTGGGGAAGCAGAACGGCTTCTTGTCGCCGTCATGACGAAGTTCGACGTCGATCGCCCCCTGGGCGAAGCCGCGGCAAAAATTGAGTCTTGCATCCGCTCCTGGTTCGCGCGGATTAACGCCACAGGTATCAGCCAACTCGCCGGTCGTATTGGTGCGGATCGAGATTCCCTCCGCCGCCCCGGCGCTGGACGCCGCCATGCCCAACGCGGCCACGCTGGAAGCCACGACCGCGAGCGCGAAAAATTTCCTCATGCGGATTCTCCTGTCAGGAAGGGTTTTACCCGGGATCGGAGGACGGGTTGCCGGCGGCCGTCCAGCGCTCCCATCCCTGGGCGCGCAGTTGGCAGGCCGGGCAGGTCCCGCATCCGAAGCCCCAGGCATGACGATTGGTGCGGTCGCCCAGATAGCAGGTATGGGTCCGTTCGCGAATGACCTCTACGAGGGCCGCTCCGCCCAGATCGAACGCCAGCGCCCACGTCGCCGCCTTGTCCAGCCACATCAATGGCGTTTCGAGCACGAAGCGCCGCTCCATCCCCAGATTCACCGCGAGCTGCATCGCCTTGACCGTATCGTCCCGGCAATCCGGGTAGCCGGAATAGTCCGTTTCGCACACACCGGCGACGATGCGGCGCAGGCCGCGACGATAGGCAATGGCGGCGGCGCAGGTCAGGAACAACAGGTTCCGGCCGGGGACGAAGGTGTTCGGCAGGCCGCTCTGGCCCATCTCGATCGCGATGTCCGCGGTCATCGCCGTCTCGCCGAGGCCCGCGATCGTGGCTGTGAGATCGACAACGTGGTCCATCCCCAGCCGCGGGGACGCCATTGCCTGGCGTATCGGTTCGCGGCAATCCATCTCGACCGCATGGCGCTGTCCGTAGCGAAAGCCGACGGTTTCCACGTGGGGATACCGCGCCAGCGCCCACGCCAGGCAGGTGGTGGAATCCTGCCCGCCGGAGAACAGCACCAGGGCGGTATCCTCGGTCTGGCTGTGCTGTGTCATCGCTGCTCTGTCCAGTCGCGTCCTGTCATCCTATCATCAGGAGCATGGACCTCGATTTCACGGAAGACGAAATCCAACGCTACTCCCGCCACATCCTGTTGCAGGAAGTCGGCGGCATCGGCCAGGCAAAGCTGAAAGCCGCGCGCGTGCTGGTGATTGGCGCCGGCGGGCTGGGCTCGCCGCTGATGCTGTATCTCGCGGCGGCGGGGATCGGGACGATCGGCGTCGTCGATGACGACGTGGTCGAAATCTCCAACCTGCAACGCCAGGTCGCGCACACGACCGGGCGAATCGGCGTGCCGAAGGTCGCCTCGGCCGCCCAGGCGGCGACCGCGATCAACCCGGAGATTCGGGTCGAAACCCACGCCATGCGCCTGAGCGCGAGCAACGCGCTGGACCTGATCGGCCGCTACGACATCGTGTGCGATGGTACCGATAATTTCGACACGCGCTTTCTGGTGGCGGATGCCTGCGCGCTGGCGAAGCGCACGCTCGTCTCGGCTGCCGTGCTGCGTTTCGAGGGGCAGCTTTCCGTGTTCAAGCCACATGAAGGCGGCCCGTGCTACCGGTGCCTGTATCCGGAGCCGCCGCCGCCCGGTACCGTGCCGACATGCAGCGAGGCCGGCGTCCTGGGTGCGGTCACCGGCGTGATGGGCACGTTGCAGGCGACCGAGGTGGTGAAGGAAATCCTGGGCATCGGCGACACGATGTCGGGCCGCCTGCTGGTCTGGGATGCGCTGGCGACGCGGTTCCGCAACATCAAGCTGCGGCCCGATCCGTCCTGCGCGCTGTGCGGACCCGAGGCAACGATCAAGGATTTGAGTGGGCACGGCGTTCCGGAGGGACCGGCCTGTGCCGTCTGATTCCGCGTTGGGTGTGCTGCTGCTATCGGGTTCGCACGACCGGGCGCACTACGCCTTCGTCGTCGCGTCGGGGGCGGCGGCGCTGGGACGCCGGGTGGTGCTGTTTGCTTCCAACCAGGGCTGTCTTGCGCTCTGCCGCGACTGGTCGACTCTGTCCGATGCCGATCGCGATGGGCGGATCCAGGCTCGCGGGGTTGCCGGGCTGGACACACTTCGCGATGCCTGCGTGGAGATGGACGTCCGGATGATCGCCTGCGAGGCCGGTCTGCGGGCCGAGGCACTGGACGCGGCCCTGTTGCTGCCTCAGGTCGAGGTGGCGGGTATCGCGACGTTTCTTTCTGCCGTTGGGGCTGGACAGATCATCACGATCTGAGTCATGGGCACACATGAGCTTGACCCGATTCGTCTTGACTTGGCACGGATAGCCTATGCGTTTTCCAGCTCGGGTCCCTTTCATGTTGGCGTGGCTTCTGGCCGCTGGCTCCGGCGCGGCCTGGGCTCAGACCGGGACACTTCAGGTGCCCGCGAAACCGCCGCGCGAACAGCCGATCAAACCCCCCGCGGCGGCACCGAGGGAGCCTGTGCACAAGGTGGGCCCCGCCAGCACGCCGAAGACACCGGTGGTTCCGCCGCACGGCCCGACGCATCCGCACAAGCCGGTGCCCGCCGCGGCCGCCGTGCCCGCGAAACCACCGCAGCCCGCGCTACCCGTGACACCGCCCGCCAAGCCGGCTGAAACAGACGCTGATACGAAGGCGGCGCAACCGGAAAAACTGCCCGATCCCGAGAAGCCCGACGGCGCCCCGTCCAAGCTGCCGCGCTTCGTCTCGCTCCGGTCCGACGATGTGAATATGCGGGCAGGGCCGGGGACACGGTACCGCATCGACTGGGTGTACAAGCGGCGCGACCTGCCGGTGGAGATCGAGCGGGAATTCGATGTCTGGCGCTGGGTGCGCGATGCGGATGGAATCCAGGGATGGGTCCATCAGGCGACTCTGATGGGGCGCCGTAGTTTCATCGTGCAGAAGGCCGATGCGACGCTGCGGTCGGACGCCAGTGACACGGCCTCAGCCGTCGCGATCCTCAAGCCGGGGGTGATCGGCCGCATCCGTTCCTGCGCGGCGTCATCCGACTGGTGCAATGTCCAAACCGGATCGTATCGCGGGTTCCTGCGGCGGGAGCAGTTCTGGGGCGTGCTGCCCGGCGAGGCCATCGTACCCTGACCGCATCAAGGCCGGTTCAGGCGACTCGCCTGTAATTCACGGTTCTTCACGGAGAAATGCCGCAAGCCAACGCAGAACTACCCGTTCCGTGGCTAACCCTTCGCGCGCCTTTTCACCAGAATGTGATCATTCGCCCGGTCAAAGCCGGGTTCGTTCGCAGAAGGCAGAAAAGCCATGAATATGATCGCGCCGAAAGACTTGTCTCGGGATCATGAGTTCCTGGGGACATGGACCGGCACGCAACAAGGTGTCGTCGTCATTGTCAGCGACGATCCGGCCACGATCCAGAATCTGGCGCCTGTCTGTGAGTTCCTGGAACTGAAAATGGAAATCGTGTCGGCTGGAACGGACCTGATGCAGGTGCTGCGGGAGCATCGGCCGATGGCGGTGATCAGCGACATCGAGGGGGAGGACCAGGACGGTTTTCACACCATGAAGATGGTTGCGCGCTATAGCCGCGATTTGCCGATGCTGCTGCTCACGGGGGGCGACCCGGTGCTGATGGGCGCGGTGGACGCGGTGCAGGATCTTTGGGGTCTCACGTCGGTCAACCTCTCCAGCGGATTTCCGCTGGCCGGCCAGCTTGTCGCGTTTCTTTTCAGCGCCGGCCGCCAGGCGGGCTGCCTGCGGCTGGTGCCGGTCTGACACCAACCCGCGTTGGCGCCGACTCTCGATCCTCGTCATGGCCCCGCGTATCCCCGTCATGGCCCGCGCTCGTTTTCGTCATGGCCCGGCGACAGTCCGGGCCAACTGCCACGAGACGGTGCTGGATCAGGTGGCCCGGACTGACGCCGGGCCATGACGGAGCGGCAATGGCTCTGGGTCAATCTTTCCGCGGCTTGGTGGCGGCAATGGCTCTGGGTTAATCTTTCCGCGGCGGCATGATAGCCGTTCGTCTTTGGGGCCGGGCGGCATCCTGTGCCGGGCGCGCGGGGCGGCCGACCTTATTCGGCGCCTGCTTCCTGCCCGCGCAGGCATTGATGCCGTTTCTTGCGGGCCGCCGTCGCATAGGCGCCGAAGGGACGATTCGGCCGGCCGTTGGGCTCTACGATCGACGCGCGATAGGCGTCCCAATGTTCGCCGGTCAGTTCGGCCGGTCCCGCCGTCACGGCCATTCGATCGAGCGTGTCATTGCTGTAGCTCTGCCGCGGCACCGGCTGGGCCTGCACCAGCGGATAATCGGCCCGCAGACGAATGGGCATGTGACTGCGGGTGAAACGCATATTGCTGAACAAAGGGCCGAACCAGCGGTCGGTCTCGACGATCCCGTCGAACAGGCAGATCCCCCCGGCTTGGGGCATATTGGCCGGCGCCCGAAGGAGCAGATGCCAGTCCGGCGCGGTCTGGGCGATCAGGCCGGTCCAGATTTGCAGGGATCCCGGCTCCGGCAAAGCCGTCAGAAAGGGCGGCGAGCAGCCTTTCAGGGCTTCCGGGGCGACAGAATCGAATTCCGCGACATAGCCGGGAAGCTGCGCCGATGGCAGCAAGGGCATCCAGTCGGGGGCGTCGTCGCAGCGCCAGAACACGTCGGAGCCATCCCATAGCAGCTCCAGGTCGATCGGCGGGAACAGCCACCATCCGAAAGCCGTTGCGCTGGTTAGCGCCTCGCAATACCGCACGGCACGCAGCGGCAGCGTTCCGCAGGCGGACCGGTCCGCCCGCATCGGCGCTCGCCCGCGGCCGGTGAGCTGGTGGAAGCGGACGATGGGATCGCTGCGATTGGTCATCCGAGGGCTACCTTTGCGGCAGGAGTCGGGGACCCATCAGGCCCCTGAACGCACATGCGGTCGTGTCGGCCTCCCGTCATTCGACTGAAGGATCAATGCTTCGGGCCGGTTGGTAAGAGGTACCCCGCGCGAGGCCGGGATTGATCGGCCATCGCGCGGGATCGTCAGGAATATTTACCGGTTCGTCATCGGAAGAAACGACGAAACTGGGCGGGACGTATCGTCGCGGCAGAAAATGGCCGGCCGCTCCGAACCGAGGCGCGGCCCATTTTGTATCGGCCAAAATACGAAGCCAAAGCACCGGGAACCATTCTCGGTACTGGCCATGGCGCGGCACGGCGCGACCGCCTGCCGGCAGGCGTCATGCCGCGCTGGCCGAATGATTAGGCGCCGGCAACCGGCAGGCGGAAGCCGCCGCCCAGACGGATCCTGCCGATATCGGCGGTCTGCGCCGGCAGACGGAAGCCGCCGCCCAGGCGGATCTTGCCGGCGTCGGTGGTCTGAACGGCGGCGCTATCGGTCTTCGCGGAAATCAGCATTGCAAACTCCTTGTTGAATGAAACACGCCAACAGAAACAGGGCAGACCGCGGTTGGCGGACTGCCCTGTTGAAATCGTCTCGGTTATGGTTCGTAAGTCGATCCCTGGCCTTTCAGACCGGCATCCTATTGGCACCGGAAAGGCAGGGGTTGCGCCAGAGCCTCAACGTTTCATCGCTCGCAAGACATAACTGTCCCGTTGGCGAGGGCAGATTTATCCGGATTATAAACCTTGGTCAAGATAAATTTTCCTATGTCGATGACCATTATCCTCTCCGGTCATCAAAGCGACTGAGTCCATGTCTGCACCGCCAGGCTCGATATCGCCACGACGAACCACGTCGCCAGCCCCAGGACGAGGGGCCGGCTGCCGGCGCCGACAAACGCGCGCCAGTGGCCTTGCAGCCCAACCGCGGCCAGCGCCACCACCATGACGAGGCGGCCGAGCATCTGGACCTGCATGGCGTGAGTCCCAATCAGACCGGCGGTGTTGGCGGCCGCCGCGAGTACGAAAAAGATGATGAAGGTCGGCACGGCGGCATAAACGCGCTTCACCAGTGACTGCGATCCGGCATCCTCATTCTTGACGAGGAACGGCAATGCCAGCCCGAAACCCAGGACCAGCGGGATAATCAGCGTCGTGCGGGTCAGCTTGACGATCGTCGCAGTCGTGCCGGCGGCCTGGCTGAATGCGAACCCGGCGGCGACGACGGCCGAGGTGTCGTTCACCGCCGTGCCGGCCCAGATCCCGAATCCGTTGTCGCTCAGTCCCAGCAGATGGCCCAGCGCGGGGAAAGTGAAGACGGCGACCATGTTGAAGAAGAACACGACGGTGACCGAGTAGGCGATTTCCCCGGCTTTGGCGCGGATGACCGGGGCCAGGGCGGCGATCGCGGATGCGCCGCAGATCGTGGTGCCGATCCCGATCAGGCAGCGCATCCGCCAGTCGATGCCGAGCGACTTGCCGAACCACAAGGCGCAGATCAGGCCGGAAGCCATGGTGACCGCCAGCAGCGGAAGCGATCCGAGGCCCGTGTGGACGATATCGCCAAGATCGAGGCTGGCGCCCAGCAGGATGATGCCGCCCTTCAGGCAGAGCTTGCTGGTGTCGGATATACGCAGCGATTTCTGTTGCGCGAGGGCGGGCAGTGCGTTGGCGATCAGCACGCCGATGGCGATGGCGAACAGGGGCGCGCCGATCAACGGTGCGAAGGAGCCGCCGATTTCCGCCAGCGCCGCGATGCCGATACATAAGAGCAGTCCGAGTCCGCGGCGGAGCCACGTTTGCGTCCCAACCCGCGATTGAACCGGCAACGTCAAGCCCTGGACCGCCACACTATCCTCCCTCACTCGGACAGACCCGATATTGGGGTATGAACCAAGTTCTGTCACCAATCTGGCCGAACATAAAAAATTATGGCGGGCATCAATGGGTTGGCGGAAAATTACACCGCCACCGTCGGAGACGCCTGAGCGGTCTGTGCGATTTCGTGACTTTTACGGTTGGAGACATATTGATGTACGTCACGTTCTCAGATACTAACTGAAAAGTTATTCTATCTAAGGTTGTGAATATCCCATGAATACAGCCTCCGCCTGACAGGGTTGCCGCTATTCATCGGCAAGCCTCACGCACCAACGTCTCCCAAGCGGCTGTGGACTGTGCGCCTCGGTTGCGGCTGCGTCTCTTCGGACACATGGCGGTGGACGACACAAAGGGCCGGACCTACCTGCCGCGGACCCGCAAGACCCGCGCCTTGATGGCGGTCCTGGCGATGGCGAGCCCGAAGCCCGTTCTGCGCCTGCAACTGGCCGGGCTGCTCTGGAGCCGGCGGGAGAAAGAGCAGGCCCGGGCGTCGCTGCGGCAGAGCGTGCATGAATTGCAGGATACACTGGGATTCGCCTGGAGCCACGTTTTCGTCGCCGATCGGCACCACCTGTCGCTGCGCGGCGCGGGACTCGATATCGACGCGCTGTCGCTCGCACAGCCTGCCCAGGTTTCAGCGGAATTGTTGGATCGGTACGAGGATTTACTGCTCGAAGACCTTAACGGCCTCGATCCGGCGTTCGATCGCTGGCTTGAAGGCGAGCGGGCGCGGTTCACCCGTATCGGCCGTGCCATGGGCGAAAGCATCCTGGCGCAGTGCGACGATCCGATTGCAGCGATCGAAGCAGCCGAACAACTCCTGCTTATCGATCGCGTGCACGAAGGCGCATGGCGGACGATCATGCGCTGTCACGCCGAACGCGGGGATGTTGGCGCGGCGATACGATCCTATGACCGGTGCCGCGGCGTTCTCGCCGAAGCCTTGGATGCGCGGCCGTCCACCGAAACCGAGGACCTGATCGAGCGGATCCGTGCGAAGGGCCTGGCCGGCCGTCTGCCGGAGGTCGCGGCCCCGCCGTTGGCCCCGATGACTGACACGGCCGCCCGGACGATGGTGCGCCGCGAACGCTCGACCGTGCGGCTGCGGGTCGCACCCTTGCGCACGATCGGGGAGGAGCGCGACGACGGCCTTGGGGTCGGCCTGGCGGAGGAAATATCCGCTGGCCTGTCCAGGTTTCGGTGGATCTCCTGCGTGCCTCCGACGCTGTGGCCAACCGGAGTGTCGGCGGGATATCCGGCAAGCAGCTCACTCGCCGATACCGGTGACACTTCGTGGACCGGTCTGGAAGCGGACCTGATCCTGGACGGGACGATCCAGCGCGGCCTTGGACGGGTCCGCATCATCGTGCGCCTTGTCGATATGCGCGCGGGCGGGGAGATCGTCTGGGCAGGCCGTTTCGATCGCGAGATGACAGATGCACTGGCGCTACAGGATGAACTCGGTGCGGCGATCGTTGCGCAGGTCGATCCCGAGCTGATGCAGCATGAGGGGCGCCGCACCGCGGCGGCACGATCGTATGACCTGACCGCGCAGGACCTTTTGTTGCAGGCATTGCCGGCGATGTACCGGCTGGAGCGGGATAGCTTCCTGAATGCCCGGCGGCTGCTGGAAAGGTCGCTGCGGGCCGACCCAGGCAGTTCCGTCGCGCATGGTTGGCTCGCGTACTGGGATCTATTGTATGTCGGCCAGGGGTGGTCGGACGATCCGACGGCGTCCACGGCCGAAGCCGCCCGGCTGGCGGAGCGTGCCGTAATGCTCGATCCGGGCGATGCACGCGCCTTGACCCTCGCCGGGCATGTCAGGGGCTTCCTCGGCAAGCACCCGCAGGAGGCGATCGCACTGCACGAGCGCGCCATCGCCCTGAACCCAAACCTCGCCATCGCGTGGTGCTTCTCGGGCCTCGCTTACGCCTATATGGGGCATCACGAAGAGGCTTTGCGGCGAATCAATCAGGCGTTGCGCCTTTCGCCCTCGGACCCGCATGGGTTCTTTTTTGACATGGCGTTGATCATGCCGCATCTGCTGCGCGGCGATTACGCCAGCGCGGTGCAGGCCGGGCGCCGGGCAATCGAGATCAACCCTCTCTTCTCGTCGGCCTACAAGGGCTATCTGTCCGCTTTGGGTCTGATGGGCCGTAGCCGCGAGGCTGTGGAGGTGCTGGGCCGCTTGCTGGCGCTCGAACCTGGTTTTTCCGTGCGGGAGGCGATGGTTCGGTCGCCCTTGTCGCGGCCGGAGGATATTGCCCGCTACGCCGACGGCTTGCGCCGGGCTGGGCTGCAGGAGGTTGGCATGGCGGTGTCGGGGGAGAGGGGGGCTCCGACGATCGAACATTCCGTCATTGATCTTGCGCCCGAGGCGCCGCACAGTCCGGTGGTAATGCGGGATGCATCGCACAAAACGGGGAGTCTGCGGCATGACACGAATTGGTAGGACCGGCACCCTGGGGCTGCTGACCGGATTGGTGTTGGGCTTGGGTTGGCTTCAGCCGGCAGTTGCGCAAGGATCCGGATCGGCAACGCTGGATGCGGCCAGGGCGCGTGGACAGGTGCTGTGCGGCATTTCCGGGCAGGTTCCCGGCTTCTCCCTGCCGGACAGTCAGGGCGTGATGCGCGGGTTGGACGCGGACTCCTGCCGGGCCGTGACGGTCGCGGCGCTGGGCGACGTCAGCAAAGTGAAGTTCGTGGCCACCACCACGCAGAACCGGTTCACCGCGCTGCAGTCGGGGGAGGTCGATGTGCTGTCGCGCAGCACGACATGGACGCTGGGGAGAGAGGCCAACCTGGGCCTGGAGTTCGCCTGGGTGAACTACTATGACGGCACCGGCTTCCTGGTGAAGAAGTCGGCTGGCGTGACGTCGGCGAAGGACATGGACGGGGCGACGATCTGCGTGCAACCCGGCACCAGCACGGAGCTGGCGATCAACGACTTCTACCGGCTGAACAAAATGAAGTTCACGCCGATCCTGATCCAGGACCTGTCTGAAATCCAGGGCGCGTTTCTCTCTGGTCGTTGCGATGCCTACTCGACGGATGCCTCGGCGCTGGCGACGTTCCGCTACAGCCAGGGACCGAAGGCGAACGACCTGGTGCTGCTGCCGGAGATCATCAGCAAGGAGCCGCTGGGCGTGATGGTCCGCAAGGGTGACGACAAGTGGTTCGATATCGTGCGCTGGACGTTCATCGCGATGATCACCGCCGAGGAGAAGGGTATCACCAGCGCGAATATCGATACCTTCGCGACTTCGACCGACCCGGATATTCGGCGGTTGCTTGGGATCGAAGGCGATATGGGCAAGGCGTTGGGGTTGGATAACAAGTGGGCCTACAACGTGATCAAGGCGGTGGGCAATTTCGGGGAGATGTGGGACCGGAATATCACGCCGATGGGTGTGCCTCGGGGGATCAACAACATCTGGTCAAAGGGCGGGCTGCAATACGCGCCGCCGATCCGGTGAAGCAGGCGCGGATTTGAACGTGAGTGGCCGGGGTAATGCCCGGCCATTTTCGTTTTAGGGCGGGTCCCGATACCGCCGCCCTGCCGAGGGCCATGACGAGGGCCGGGGGGCGCCGGGCCACGGCGGTGAAGAGGCAACTGTGCGTCACTCCATTCGCCGTGTGGTATAAGCGCCATCGCCAACGCTATGCGGAGCGCGCCCATGGCTGACGACGAAAGGGGCCAGTCCCGGCCACTGGGTAATGTCGGCGACAGCAGCGTAAGGGACTATGCGTTAACCGCGTTTCTCGTGCTGGAATCGCTGATCCTTTTTGTTGCGGCCCCGCTCTCGGCCATAGGTGTCCAGGCACCACTGTTCATAGGCGGCCTGCTTGTCGTGCCGCTCATTCTCGCGATCGTGATCATTTCTTCCAGCACAGGGGCGCGGCTCCTCGCGATCGTCGCAACGGCACTCGCGGTGGGCGGTGCCATGATCCGAATCGATCATCCCTCGCTCGTGACTGTCTGGCTCGGTCACATGGCGGTGATCGCGGCGCTCCTGGCCATTTCTATCGTTATCGGAAGGGCCGTGTTCGCGCCCGGCCGCGTGACGCATCACCGGATCGAGGGGGCGATCATCCTCTATCTCAACATCGCCCTCGGATTCACCTCGGTCTATCGCCTGATCTCGGAACTCGATCCCGCCGCTTTCACCAGCATCGCGGCGCATCAGACCGAGGCGGCGGCCGCGAGCAGCATGCTGTATTTCAGTTTTACCACGCTGACGTCCACAGGGTTCGGCGAGATCCTTCCGGTCAATCCCTTCGCGCGCAGCATGGCCAATCTTGAGTCCGTCGTTGGTCAACTATATCTTGCGATCCTGCTTGCGCGCCTTGTCACCATGCATGTCGAATCACGGCGATATTGATCTGGTATTTTAACAACACTGGGAGACGTCTTGCATATATTTGGGATGCTGCCCTAACGCCGCGTCATACTATCAGACCATGCCTGACGCAGCACGATCGGGGGATACCATGCGCGGCCAATCGGTGCTGCTTCTGGTCGTTGCTTGTGCGATTGGCTTGTGCTCGCCCGGAATGGGGCCGGCGAAGGCGCAGGGCCCGGCATGGCCGCACACCCTGACGGTGAATGGTACCCACGTGGTGGTGTACCAACCACAGGCGTCAGTCGATGGACAGCACGTCGTATCAACAACTGGAGCAGGATCGCCAGGCACGTTTCGCCGGTACGCAGCGGTTCGGTGGTGGCGGACGTTTCAGGCGCTGGTGTCTCGAATCCGAAGTTCGCCATAGTGGGCGGGACCTCAGATCCGCGACAGCGGCTCTTTATTTTCAGTGGCCTGCTTATCCCCGAAGCTCGCCACAAAATGCGACGAACTTCCAGGCCACGCTAGGACCTCTTTGCTTGATCGCATGGTTCACGCGATTTGGACGTTCCACCCAGCGCGATCATGCTTCGATGCGCGGCGTGGTGTTGGGGGGGGCGTGAAGTCATGCGAAGGATGGGTTCGTTACGACTTCTGGCCGTGATCCCTATGCTCGCGGCTTGCACACACGCCCAAGTCCAGACAGTCGAATCCTATCAGGGGCCACCCCTGTCCAGGCCAGATCATATTTTCGTCGCCCATTTTTCTATCGCTCCCAAGCAGGTGCGGCTCGATCAAGGCGTCGGCACGCGGATCATGCGCGCCGCGGACGCCGAGCCCTTAGGTGCCCAGGAATTGCAGGCCGCGCGGGCCACGCAGGCAGCTCTGGCGCAAGCGCTCGTCGGTCGCCTGAAGAGATATGGGCTGCCAGGAGAGATCGCGACAAACAACACCGGGATGGGCCCCGGCCTGCTGGTGCAGGGACAGATCGTCAGTATTGATCAGGGTAACCGGACGCGGCGCGTGCTGATCGGATTGGGTGCCGGCAAGAGCAGCATCAGCGCGGACACGCAACTCTACAAGTTATCGGAGACGGAGCCGCCGCGATTCATAATGGCCTTCAAGAGCCAGGCCGATAGCGGTCGCATGCCCGGTGCGGCGGAGACGATGGGGGCCGACGCGGCGGCTCAACGGGTCGGCACCGCCGCAACATTGACTGGCGCCACGCATGCCGAAGCGGAAACCCGCCGAACGACCGACACCGCGAAGGCCGACCAGCTCGCGAACGCGATCGCCCGGCGGATCAGCCGGTTCGCCGTGGCGCAGGGGTGGATTCCGCGGACCGCGCTGCACTGAACGACTTGGGTGGCCGTTGTGCCTGGCATTTTTGTTATTTGATGCCAATCGACCGAAAAGAGGCCGCACGCCACCCGGTCCTCCGTCATGACCCGGACCGGGTATCATGCGGCGCGGCCGGCGCTACAGCGCGTTCCTCTTGATCACGTCTCACGATCATAACGAGTTTCTGTCATACAAACGCCATGCTGAATCGGCATGGCTAGCCATCGTTCAAAGGTTTTTGCGTTTCTCCCGAGGCTCTGACCATATCGGATCGGAATGGCGGTCGAAGTCGCCGAGCCTTGGAGAAAACGTGCCATGAAGATCTTCCGCCAGTTGTACGTCCAGGTCCTGATCGGGATTGTCCTGGCCATCATCCTCGGCATCGCCGCGCCGAACGTGGCGGCGGAGATGAAGCCGCTGGGTGACGCGTTCATCGCCCTGCTGCGGATGTTGCTTGCCCCGATCATCTTCTGCTCGGTGGTTCTCGGCCTGACCCATGTCAGCAACATGAGCCAACTCGGCCGGCTGGCGGGGAAGGCGCTGATTTATTTCGAGGTTATGTCAACGGTCGCGATGATCCTCGGCTTCATCGTGGTGAACGTTGTCGAACCGGGGGCAGGCCTGCACGCAACCAACCTCGCGCTGGACCCGGGCGTCACGAAGGTCGCGAGCGCCGCCAGCCACTTCACCGCGGTCGGCTTCTTCCTCAGCATCATTCCGTACACGCTGGTCGATGCCTTCGCCAAGGGCGAGATCCTGCAGGTCCTGTTCATCTCGGTCCTGACCGGTGCGGCGCTCAGCGTTGGCGGCGTCGGACGCGATTCGACCATCCTGAAGGTGATCGCCGAAGGGCAGCAGATCCTGTTCCGCGTGCTCAGTTTCATCATGCGCCTGGCGCCGATCGGCGCGTTCGGCGCGATGGCCGCCGCAATCGGGGTATTCGGGGCCGCGACGCTGGTCAGCCTGGCCAAAGTGGTGCTCCTTTATTGGGTGACCTCCGTCTTCTTCGTGGTCGTCGTGCTCGGCGCCGTGACGGCCATGGCGGGGCTGTCCATCTTCAAGCTGGTGCGGCTGGTCCGTGAGGAGCTGTTGCTCGTGCTCGGCACCGCCTCGGGCGAAGTCGCCCTGCCGCGGCTGATCCTGAAGCTGGAGCAGGCGGGATGCGACGAATCGGTCGTCGGTTTCGTGCTGCCCGCCGGCTACAGCTTCAACCTGGACGGCACCTCGATCTACATGGCGATCTCGGTCGCGTTCATCGCCCAGGCCACCGACACGCCGTTCAGCCTGTGGCAGCAGGTCGGCGTGCTCGCCATCCTGCTGCTGACGTCGAAGGGCGGCACGACGGTCGCCGGCGGCGCGTTCATCAAGCTGGCGGCGACGATGCAGACCGTGCGCGTCCTGCCGCTGAGCGGCCTCGGCCTGCTGTTCGGCATCGATCGGCTGATGGCGACATGCACCGCCCTGACCAACGTGGTGGGCAACACGGTCGCCGTGTTCATCATCGCGAAGTGGGAACGGGCGTTCGACCGTGCGAAGTTCAACGCCTACATGGCGCAGCAGGCGGCCGGCAAGATCCAGCCCGCGGGCGCCGAACCCCTGCACGGGACCGTGCGGGGCTGATCCGCACGTGCCGCCACTAGCGCGCCGGCCGGGATGCGACCAGCCGCGCGCCAGGCCAGGCGCCGCTCGTTACCAGCTCGGCGATCACGTCGCGCACCAGCCCGGTCAACTCGCCCAGCAGCCAACGCGCCTGCGTGGTGCGGGGCGTTCCGAGCGAAATCGTGGACATCAGCGGCGGATGATGAATCTGGCGGACGGTCAGATCCCCGGCCGCCAGGTCCCGCGCGACGCTCGCATAGGTCAGAATCGTGGAGCCGATGCCGCCCCGGACCATCGCTTTGGTCAAAGGCACGCTATCGACTTCGAGCATCAGGTTCAGCCGCGCTCCGTGCTGGGTCGCGGCGCGCTCCACCAGGCGGCGGTTGCTGTGCGGCAGGCTGGGCAGGATCAGCGGCACGGTGCCGATATCGCTGAAGCGGATCGGCCGGTCGGTCTCCAAGGGCGGGCCGGCCAGGACCATGCGCTCGTGCAGCACCGGCGTGATGTCGATGTCGTCCAGCGGCAGCGGGTTGTGCAACACCGCGATATCCAGCCGCCGATCGAGCAGCCACTCTTCCAGCAGAGAACTGATGCCCTCGCGGATTTGCAGCGTGGCATTCGGCCAGCGCGCGCGAAACAGCTTGAACACCGCCGGCGCGATCAGCAGCCCGGCGGAGGGCGGTACGCCGAGCACGACGTGGCCGGTGAATGCATCCTCGGAGCTTCGGATGTCGTGCGGAAGCTGATCGAACTGATGCAGCAGCGCATCGGCGCGGTCGAGCAGCAGCGTGCCCGCCTGGGTCAGCGTGACGCCCCGGACATGGCGAACCAGCAGAGGGACGCCCAATTCCTGTTCCAGCTTGTGCAACTGACGGCTGAGCGCGGGTTGCGCGATGTTCAGCCGTTCCGCCGCGCGACTGATGCTGCCGATGCGTGCGACCTGCACGAAGGTGCGGAGTTCGCGGATATCCGTGGTACATCTCCCGAGGAGTCAGTGTGCAACGCCGCACCGCCGTCTCGTGCCAAATGGCATGAGCCGGATCAACCCACCCGACGTCACCCGGTGACGCACGTCTGTGCCGCGTTTGGCGTTTCGCCAGCCCCCCAACCGAACCGGAGTTGACCAATGCGTGTAAGAGATCTTCGTCCCGAGGAGATGAGCCCGTCACAGCGCCGGGTTGCCGAGGCCGCCGCCTCCGGCAAGCGTGGCCGGGTTCCCGCCCCGCTTCGTGCATGGCTGCACAGCCCCGAACTGGGCGACCGAGCCCAGCACCTGGGGGAATTCCTGCGTTATGATACAACGCTCGGCCCGGTGCTGTCGGAACTGGCGATCCTGGTGACGGCACGGTTCTGGACCTCTCACTACGAGTGGTATGCGCATAAGCGGGAGGGTCTGAAGGCCGGGATCGACCCGGCGGTGGTCGATGCGATCGCCAAACGCCAGACCCCGCTGCTGCCCGACCCGAAGGCCCAGGCTGTGTACGACTACGCCGTGGCCTTGCACACGCAGCACCGTGTGCCGGAGCCGGTGCACACGGCGGCCCTGGCGGCTCTGGGGGAAACAGGCGTGGTCGAACTGGTCGGCCTGCTCGGCTATTATACGCTGGTGGCGATGACCCTGAACGCCTTCGAAATCGGCCTGCCCGAGGGGGAGAGCCCGGAACTGTCGGACGAATTGTAATAACAACAGGCGAAAAGAGTAATGGCCGGCCCTCCCTCCGCCGTCATGGCCCGGGTCATACCCATGCCAACCTACCGTCGTGGCCCGGCGACCGTCCGGGCCACCTGATCCAGAACCAAGCCTCGGCAGATGTCACGGACTGTCGTCGGGCCATGATGAGGGCGGAGCGTCAGGCTCAACGCTTGTTCGCATAACAGCAGCAAGGCCGGGAAAAGCCACGGCCTTTCAAGGAGAATGAAGATGGCTGGACGACTTCAGGGCAAGGTCGCGATCATCACCGGCGCGGGATGCGTCGGCCCCGGCTGGGGCAACGGACGCGCCGCCGCCGTGATCTTCGCGCGGGAGGGCGCGCGGGTGTTCGCGGTGGACCTCAAGGCCGATGCGATGGCGGAGACGGTCGCACGCGCGACCGAGGCCGCGTCCCATGGCGGTGAAATCCGCACCTATACCTGCGACGTCACCGACAACGATCAGGTTCGGGCGATGGTGGAAGCCTGTGTCGCGGCGTACGGCCGGGTGGATATCCTGGTCAACAACGTTGGCGGCTCGGCCAAGGGCGGCGCGGTCGCGTTATCCGAGGACGCGTGGGACCGCCAGATCGACTTCAACCTGAAGACCGTGTTCCTGGCCTGCAAGCACGTGATCCCGGTGATGGAGGCTGCGGGCGGTGGCGCGATCGTCAACACCGCCTCCACCTCGGGCCTGCGCTGGACCGGCGCCGCGCAGGTCGGGTACGCCTCATCCAAGGCCGCGGTGATCCAGTTCGGCCGGGTGACGGCCGTCGAGTACGCGCCGAAGGGTATCCGGGTGAACACTGTTGTGCCGGGCCAGATGCACACGCCGATGGTGGAAGTGCGCCTGGCCGGCCAGCGTGCCGGCGGCGACGTGGAGGCTTTGTTGAAGAGCCGGGTGGCGCGCATCCCGCTGGGATTCATGGGCGACGGACGGGACACCGCGAATGCCGCCCTGTTCCTGGCATCCGATGAGGCGCGCTTCATCACCGGCACGGAAATCGTCGTTGATGGCGGCATGACGGCCCGCTGCGACTGAGGACGATCCTTCCTCGCCGTCATGGCCCAGCGCAGGGCCATGACGGCGCGAGAAAACACCCTATGCCGACGCGCCGCGCCGATGACGAACCATCAGTTCCACCCCCGCGCCAGCTTCCTCACCGCGGTTGAGGCGTTGCGCTTGCCCTCGCCGGCGTAATCCTCGTGCCAATCCTCGATCTTCCCCGGATCGTAGAGGTAATTGACCATCAGGGTCGCGCTCTCTTTCGCGCCCTTGTCGGACGTGTCGCCGGCCATGTTCAGCCGCTCCACCCGCGCCCCGTTCGACAGATGGAAATGCGCCACCGGGTCCTTCGCCCGCTTGCCGTTCGCCTCGACCATCAGATACCGCGCGCCCAGCCGGATCAGCACCGGTTCCGCCGTCTTGCGGAGCGCCGAGTCCCGCCACCAATGCCGCTTGCCGATAATCCCGGCCAGCCCCAGGCAGCCCGTCTTGGCCGGGAAGGCTGATACCAGGCTGGCGGACTCCTCATCGCTCAACAGCCCCGGCTCATCCGAGGCCAGCAGCGGGTCCAGCCAGCGCCGGAAACCCGGAATGGGCGACAATGTGGCGAATGTCTTCAGATTGCGGAACTCGGCGGACAATTCCTCGACCACGCGCTTGATCAGGAAATTGCCGAAGCTGATCCCCGCGAGGCCCGACTGGCAGTTGCTGATCGAGTAGAAGATCGCGGTATCCGCCTGATACGGGTCCTGCACTGGGGCCTTCTCGTCCAGCAGGTCCTGCACGCTGCCGGCGAGTCCCTTGACCAGCGCGACTTCGACGAAGATCAGCGGCTCCCCCGGCATGCGGGGATGGAAGAAGGCGTAGCAGCGGCGATCGGAATCCAGCCGGTTCTTCAGGTCGCGCCAGGACCGGATCGCATGCACAGCCTCATAATCGACCAGTTTTTCCAGCAGCGCGGCCGGGCTGTTCCAGTCGATCCGCTGCAACTCCAGGAAGCCGATATCGAACCATGCCGCGAGCAATCCACGCAGGTCGGCGTCCAGCGCCGACAGCAGCTTGTCGGCACCGCGCACCTTCAGCAGCGACCCGCGCAGATCGACCAGGAACTTCCGCCCGTCCGGGATCGAGGTGAACTGAGTCAGCAGCTTCAGCCGCGGCGGCTCCAGCGCACGGCGCAGCGCGGCCTTGGCGGTGGCACGTTCGGCCGGGTCGGTGGCGGCCTGCACCTTGGCATAGGCAGCGGCGACCGCGCCAGGGTCCGAATCGAACCCGGCCAGTGTGCGCAGGAACTCTTTCCGGCCGGCCTCATCCTGTGTCAGGTAGGTCTGCGCCAGCTTGGCCGCCCGGTTCCGCGCGCTGACCTCGCCGCCGCGACCCGCCAGGCAGGCCCGCATCTGCGCTTCAAGGGTTTCGTCCACCTCGCCCGAGACGCTGGACGCCATTTCGCGCCAGACCTCGGTTATGCGCCGGATGGCACGATCCAGCAGACCGGTCGAAACAGCTTCGCTCATGCAGGCCTCATTCAGACGACGAGGGGATCATACAAGCCGCGGCGAAAAAGAGGGGTTTCATGTTGTAGAGGTGAGAGCACGAACAAGTGCCGGCAGCAGGTCTTCGACCACAAGGCCGGGCCCGGCGATCGCAGCCGCGTGCCCATGCAGGTAGGCGCCGGCCGCGGCGGCGTCCCAGGCCGGCATGCCCTGCGCCAACAGCCCGGCGATGATGCCGGAGAGTACGTCCCCGGCGCCCGCCGTCGCCAGCCAGGGTGGGGCGGAGAGATTGATCGCGGCCTTTCCATCCGGTGCGGCGATGATGGTGTCGGCGCCTTTCAGCAGCACCACCGCGCCGGTCCGTGCCGCGGCCTTCCTGGCGGCGGATAACCGGTCATGGGCCGGCGCACCGAACACCCGCGCGAATTCCCCGGCGTGGGGCGTCAGGACGGCCGCGCCGCGCAACGCATCCGGGTGGCCGGCGAAGGCTGAGAACACATCCGCATCGCCAACCACGGTCCGGTTCGCGGCGATCAGGGCAGGGAACACGGCGCGGGCCTCGCCCGGACCCAGGCCGGGGCCACACACCCAGACTTTTCGCCGCTCGTCCTGAAGAAGCGTGGCGATATGGGCCTCGCTGACCAGAAGGCCTGGCTCGCCGGATCTGTACGTCTCCGCCGCCCCCCGCGCGGCGATCGTCACCATCCCGGCCCCTGCGCGCCGTGCGGCTTCGGCCGCCAAACGAGCGGCGCCGGTCATCGTGGCGCCCCCGACGACGGTAACGTGGCCGCGCGTATATTTGTGCGCGTCGGTTTCCAGCGTCGGCAGCTGCCACAGCGTCGGCAGGTTGGCGAAGGCGTGTGGCGCGATCTCCGTCAGCACCGCGGGCGGCAGGCCGATATCGGCTAGCACCGTCGCACCGCACAGGTCGCGGCCCGGCAGCAGCAGGTGACCGGGTTTCAGACGAAAGAAGGTCACGGTCATCTCGGCGGCCGGGGCATAGCCCATGACCGCGCCGGTTCCGCCGTCCAGCCCCGACGGCACATCGACCGCCACCACCCGCCGCGCTGCCTGGAGCGTATCGGCGACCAGGCCGGTGACGGGGCGGGTGAGGCCGGCACCGAACACCGCGTCGATCACCACATCCGCGCGTGC
>JARLIN010000283.1 GCA_031291715.1 Rhodopila sp.
CCCCCCCCCTCACATCAGCACGCACGCCCCCCGGGGCCCGCCGCCCCCACCCCCGCCGCCCCCGGCGGGGGACCCCCCCCCCCCCCCCCCCCCGGCGCCCATGACGAAGGGGGGCTGCCCGTGGATTAATCTTTACGGCGTTCGGTATTAGCACGACCCGCTGCATGACCAGTGGTTTCCGGCATGCCAAGCTAGGCGTTGGGCTCAGAGCGTGATGGCTTCAAGTTGAAACTATCACGCTGTGTTTGAGAGGGCGACTCACGTCTGAAGTTGATGCCATCTCAGACGATCGCGCACCAGCCACCGCCACCTGGCCCGCTACCAGCAGCGAGACATGCGCGCATCTGCGGGACGACGAACCCATTCTGCGAGGTAACGACCAGCGCAACCGAGACGCAGCGCCGATGCGACAGAGAAATAGACGCCTCCGGTTGCGATTGTTCCAGATCCCGCGCGGCGCGTTGACGCTGCGACCTGGACCCGACACTCTCGCCTCCAACCGCTGATCGCAATCGACCAACCTCGGAGAAATTCATGGCGACGGTTGTGGAAGGCCTTGGCTGACCCGGTCCGTTCCTTCGTAAACTTTGGCGACCTATCCAGGACAAACAGCCTCGGCCTATGGTATTTGGGGTGTATCCATCCTGGACCACACAGAAAAGCGCATGGCACAGCCCCGCGCCCAGGCCACGAAGCCACGCGAAGATGACGAGCATGAACTGGGCACTTTTGCGGGGAACCAAACCGGCAGTCCTGGCGACCTTGGTCCTCCTCGCCGGGGCTACCTGGTGGTTGACCGGCGTGTGGCAGGACCATGAGACAAAATCCGAAATGAACCGCACCCAGCGGGAGGCCGATCAGCGGCTCAGCGGGTTTGTCAGCGATTTCGAGAGATCCCTGGCCTATATTCGTACCGTGCCGGTCGTCATGGCCCACGAAACGGTCGTCGAAGAAACCCTTTCGACCGGACAGGGCGACACCGCCTCGCTCAATGCCTATCTCGCCTTCATCGCCAATACAATGAAGGTCGATCTCGCCTTCGTCGTCGATGCCTCAGGCCTATGTATCGCAACCAGCAACTTCGCGGAGGCCGATACGCTGGTTGGCGAGCACTTCGGCGACCGCGAGTATTTCGCGGCCGCGCGAGCTGGTGTGCCAGGCGTGCAGTATGCGGTGGGACGGCGCACGAATATCCCCGGCATCTTTTATTCGACGCCGATCCGGAAGGACGGACGCTTCGTCGGCGCCGCCGTGGTGAAGATCGACATCCCGAATATCGAACGCATAGTCTCAGCGAAGGGCGCCTTCGTCACCGACCGTCACGGCGTGGTCGTCATCGCGACCGACCCGGACTGGCTACTGAAGGCTGTCCCGGACACCACGATCTTTACGTGGACCAGCGAAGAACGCCGCCTGGCCTATAAGCGCAACGACATCGCTTTGGTGCCGTTGGTCCGGGCCGAAGGCGAAGCCTTCCCGTTTCGTGTCGGCGCAGAAGCGACCCCGGCGGTGATATCCCGCCACAAATTGCAGACCGAGGGGATGACCGCCTATGTATTAGCCCCGATCGACGGCTTCGCGGGCCTGCGAAAGGAGCGGTTCAGCATATTCGCGATCGTTTTCGGCGGGTTGTGCGCGATCGTGTGGGGGACCGGCTTATCGCTCGTGATGGCAAGACGTTCCCGCGCCTACCGAAGGAGTCTGCTCCGGGCCAAGGAGCAGGCCGAGGCCGGTAACCGGGCGAAGTCCGAGTTCCTGGCCACCATGAGCCACGAGATCCGGCCCCCGATGAATGGCATCATCGGCATGACGGATCTGCTGCTCGATACCGGGTTGGACGACGACCAGCGCCAATACGCCGACACCGTCCGGACCTCGGCCGAAGCGCTGCTGTCGATCATCAACGACATTCTGGATCTCTCCAAAATGGAGATGGGCCGACTCGGCCTCGAAAATCGCTCGTTTGAGATTGATCAGGTCGTGGACGGCGTTTTGGATATTCTGGCGCCTCGTGTGGCCGGAAAGGATCTCGATCTGGCCTGCTACATGGCCCCCGAACTCCAGGGCACATTCCTAGGCGACCCGGGGCGAATCCGCCAGGTGCTGCTTAATCTCGTCGGCAATGCCATCAAGTTCACGGAACATGGCAGCGTCGTCTTGACCGCCGGTCCGGAACGCCGTCCCGACGGAAGCGATGGCGTCCGGTTCGAGGTCAAGGATACCGGCATCGGCATCGCAGACGATGCCAAGCCCAAACTTTTCTCGATGTTCACCCAGGCCGATTCATCGACGACGAGACGATACGGAGGGACCGGTCTCGGCCTCGCCATCTCGCGCCGGATCGTCGATATGATGGGAGGCACGATCGGGTTCGAAAGCCAACTGACCGGGGGCAGCACCTTCTGGTTCTCGATCCCAATCAAACGACCTGGCGATATCGCCTCGGCCGGAACGCGAAGCCGGGCCCTCGCCGGGGTGCGGGTGCTCGTGGTCGATGACAATCCGGTCCATATCGATATTCTTCGACGCCAGATCGAGGACGCGGCGGGTCAGGTCGAGGCCAGCACCGGCGTCGCTTCGGGGCTTGCTTTGGCACGCAAAGCCGCCGCCGACGGAAAGCCTTTCGACGTGGCCGTGATCGATCACCAGATGCCAGGCAACTCGGGGTACGAGATGGCGGCGATAATTAACGAAGACACGGCCCTGGCCGCGATGCCCGTGATCCTGACCGCCTCGGTATCGACCGCGAAACTGCGATCACAGGCCACGTCCATGGGCATCGACTCCGTCCTGGCTAAGCCGATCCGCCAACGCGTGTTGATCGCCCATCTTCTTGCACTGACCGGGGGCGACCGATCTTCGCGCACCGCACCCGCGAGGGTCGCGGACCATTGTTGGCTCGGCTCGGAGTCTGGTTTCCGCATCCTGGTGGCCGATGATGTCGCCATTAATCGGCAGGTGGCGGCAGGGCTCCTGACCAAGCTCGGCCATCAGGTCGATGTCGCCAACGATGGCGCAGAGGCGGTCGAAAAGGTCAAGGTGACTGACTACGATTTAGTACTGATGGATGTGCAGATGCCGCGGATGAACGGCATCGCTGGGACCGAAACCATCCGCGCCCTTCAAGGACCCAGGTCGGCGGTACCGATCATCGCCATGACCGCCAAAGCCATGGAAGGCGATCGTGCAACTCTTCTGGCGGCCGGCATGAATGACTATATCGCTAAGCCATTCACCCTGGGTCAGCTTACGGAACTCATGGAATCCTGGAAGCAGCGTCTGGGCCGAAAGTGACGGAACGCATGGTTCCAAACGCCTGTGCCGTCGCCCGAAGCGGTGTTCCGATCATGGTACGCTTGATGGCCGCGTTCCGCGAGCGCAACCTGTGGGCGGATGACCGGCATCCGGCTGGCGTCAAACCGGGATAGTACAACGATGGATCGGCGCTCCTCCATACGTCACACCATGACCGAGCCCCCAGGTGCCGGTGACACCGCCGACCTGCCGCCAGTACCGCATCCGACGGCGCGCCGATCGGCGTTGCCCTGGCATCGGCCCAAGTCCATTGAAGACGATTCGACGGCGGCGGAGGCTGTACAGGCAATCATCCGGCATCCCAGTTACCGGGAAGCCGACCGGGACGTGGACTTCCTGAACGGGAACGACACCCGTGGCGTGCGGCTGCAGCTCGATTACCTGAAGGCGGAGTTGTTGCTGCAGGCGCATGGCGTCGCCCATACCATTGTCGTGTTCGGCGGCACGCGGGTCGCCGAACCGCAGGCGGCCCGGCGCGATCTTGATGCCTGTATCGCGGCGCAGGCCGCCAGCCCGGACGATCCGATCCTGCAACGCCGGCTGGCGATCGCGCGGCGTGTCCTGGCCAACAGCCGCTACTACGATATCGCCCGGGCGTTGGGCGCGCTGGTCGGCGCTGCTTCCCCATGCGCGCGGGGCGGATGCATCATGGTGATGACGGGCGGCGGCCCGGGCATCATGGAAGCCGCCAATCGCGGCGCACACGATGTGGGCTGCGGGTCGATCGGGCTGAACATCGCGCTGCCGCATGAACAGTATCCGAACCCCTACGTCTCCCCCGAACTCTGTTTCAGCTTCCACTATTTCGCCGTCCGCAAGCTGCATTTCCTCCTGCGGGCACGGGCCCTGGTGGTGTTTCCCGGCGGCTATGGGACCATGGACGAACTGTTCGAGGTCCTGAACCTGGTGCAGACGCGCAAGATCGCGCCGTTGCCGGTGGTGCTGGTCGGCCAGGCCTACTGGCGGCAAGTGTTCGACCCCGACTTCCTGGTCGAAGAGGGCATGATCGACCTTGAGGACCGCGAACTGTTCTGGTTCGCCGAGACGGCCGATGAAATCTGGAACGGCATCCTGCGCTGGTATGAACGAGCCGGTGGTCCCCTGCTGCAAACCGATAATCAGGGAGAAGGCGCGTGAAACTATCGTTTCACGGTGCGGCCCAGACCGTCACCGGCTCCTGCCATCTGGTCGAGGCTTGCGGCCGGCGCATTCTGATCGATTGCGGCCTGCTCCAAGGAAGCCGGGAGATCGAACGGGATAATGCCGAGCCGTTCGGCTTCGACCCGAAGAGCATCGATACCGTGCTGCTCACGCATGCCCATCTCGACCATTGCGGACGTCTGCCGCTACTTGTGAAACAGGGCTTTCGCGGCACGATCGTCGCCACCGGCGCCACGCGCGATCTTGTTCGCCTCGTGCTGCTGGATTCTGCCCATCTGCAGGAGGAGGAGGCGCGAAGGCGATCCCGGCACGCGCGCCGCGACAAGCACCCGCGGGCGGACGCGCCGCTGTATTCGCTGATCGATGCGCTGGACGCGATGGATCGATTTGGACCCGGCGTGAGCTACGGGGAGACCGTCACGCTCGGCGACGGGCTGCGCGCGACGTTCCACGACGCCGGGCATATCCTGGGTTCGGCAAGCATCCTGCTGGAGGCGCGCGAAAGCGGGACGGCGCGGACGATCCTGTTCTCGGGTGATATCGGCGGCCCCGGGCACCCCCTTCTGGGCACGGCCAGCCCGCCACCGGCCGCGGATGCGGTGGTCATGGAAACCACTTATGGCGACAGGCAGCACCGGCCCTATGGGGAGTCGGTGGACGAGTTCCACGCCGCGATCCAGGACACCTTCGCCCGCGGCGGCAATGTCATCGTGCCGACCTTCGCGTTGGAGCGCGCCCAGGAAATCCTTTACGCGATCCGCGCGGGTATCGCCGCCGGCAAGTTGCAGCCCTCGGTGCAGGTGTTCCTGGACTCGCCGATGGCGATATCCGCCACCGACATCTTCAAGCGTCACCCGGAGTGCTACGGGCCGGAACTCGCCGCGTTGTTCCGGCAAGGCGAGGACCCGTTCCACGTCCCTGGTTTGCATTTCGTGCGCGATACATCGGAGTCGATCGCGATCAACAAGATCGTCGGCGGCGCGATCATCATCGCCGGATCGGGCATGTGCACGGGCGGGCGAGTCCGGCACCACCTGCGGCATAACATCTGGCGTTCGGACGCCGGCATCGTTTTCGTCGGCTTCGCTGCACAGGGAACCCTGGCGCGACGGATCATCGACGGCGCCAACGTCGTCGATCTGTTCGGCGAGGACATCCCGGTGCGGGCAAAGATTCATACCATCAACGGGTTTTCCGCCCACGCCGATCGGCAGGAGCTGTTGGCCTGGCGACGCTCTGTGTCCGGCGTTCGCACGACCTTCCTGGTGCATGGGGAGGCGGATGCCATGGCGAAGTTCGCCGCGCTGCTGACCGAGGGACGCGTGGAGATGCCGGTACTGCACCAGAAATTTTCGTTATGATCTCGCTCCAATAGGCGCCTGACGGAGCGGCGGCGCGTTGCCGGATTCCGGGCGGATTTTCTGTTGGGTCGTCGCGCACATGTAATACCAACCAGCGTTGACGCTGACCCTCTAGCCTCGTCATGGCACGGCGACAGTCCGGGCCATCTGCGGCGGCACGGTGCTGGATCAGGTGGCCCGGACTGTCGCCGGGCCATGACGGCTGGGGCATGCCCGGGAGTTGATCCTTCCGCCGCTTGGTATACTACCAGTCCCCACAAAGACTGACACTCCGGCCGCTGTCCCACGGTCATCTCGGCCGAGCCCGATCCGGCCATGACGTCGAGGGAATAGGCGGAGAGTCGGTATCAACGTGACCTGGTACAACTTCCCACATCGCCGTTGGAGGCGTGCGGTTGACCGCCTCGTCCTACCCATTGGTATCTTATTGGACTAATAAGGACGGACATCTACCGACCGGAAGAGCCGTTATGCCCCTGACCCTATCCCGCCGTCGCCTGCTCACGACCGGCGCCGCGATCCCCCTGGCAACACCCGCCATTGTCGCGAACGCGGCCGTCGCGGGCGGTCCAGCAGTTCGTATCGGCGTTCTAACCGCCCTTTCCGGCGAGTACACCGACGCCGCCGGCTACGGCTCGGTCGAAGGCACGAAAATGGCGGTCGAGGATTTCATCGCCGAATACAAGCCGGGTTTCACGATCGAGGTGGTGCCCGGCGACATGCTGGACAAGCCCGATATCGGCATCACCCTGGCCCGTACCTGGTACGACCAGGATGGGATCGACATGATTGTGGACATGCCGAACTCCGCCGTCGCCCTCGGTGTGGCCACTGTGACGCGCGAGAAGAACAAAGTCGCGATGTTCGTCAGCGCCGGGGCGGACAAGCTGACCGGTTCGGCGTGCAGCCCCAACCATCTACAGTGGCTGTACGACACCTGGTCGATCCCGCATGTAACCACGACGGCCGTCATCGCCGATGGGGGCGATAGCTGGTTCTTCATCACCGCCGATTATGCGTATGGCCATGCCATGGTGGACTCCTGCACGACCTTCATCAAGGCCGGTGGCGGAAAGGTGCTGGGCGATCGCGCCTTCCCCTTCCCCGATACGTCGGACTTTTCCTTCTACCTGCTGCAGGGACAGGCGAGCGGAGCGAAAATCCTGGCGTTGGCGATGTCGGGCGGCAATCTGATCAATTGCATCAAGCAGGCGCATGAATTCGGCATCACCCGCTCTGGTCAGCGCATTGTCGGGCTGGGCATCCTGATGACAACGCTGCACGCGCTGGAGTTGGAGACAGCGCAAGGCCTGGTTTATGCGGACCCGTTCTACTGGGACCTGAATGACGGCACACGGGCATTCTCGAAACGCTTCGCCCCGCGGTATCGCAAGATGATGCCGACCATGCTGCATGCCGGCTGCTATTCGGCGACTCTGCACTACCTGAAAGCGGTGGCGGCGATGGGGGTCGATAAGGCAAAAGCCGACGGCGCGGCGGCCGTCGCGCAGATGAAGGCGATCCCGCCGCGAGATCCGTTGTTCAGCAACGCATCGATCCGGCCGGATGGGCGCAAGATCCACGACATGTTCCTGTATCAGGTGAAGACCCCGGCCGAGAGCCGGTATGCCTGGGATTACTGCAATGTCCGCCGCACCATTCCGGCAGCCGAGGCTTTCCGCCCGATCGCCGAGGGCGGCTGCAAGATGGTGTAGCCTCCGCCGTGGAATAGCCTGATTCCAACTGGTGAAACGGTAGCCGCGTGACCGTTTGTCCCCCGTCATGGCCGGATTGAGAGTCGGCACCAACGCGGGTTGGTATAATCGCCAGGCGTTGCCCTGATGCTTCACCACGTCATGACGAGATTCATCATCCGTTCCGCACTCAACATATTTTCTTCCTGCACATAGCAGACTTGTTTCACCGCGCACCGCGATCTGCCGCCCGCGTCAGCCGCCGGTAAAGTTCGGCGGCCGTTTCGCCGCGAATGCCGACACCGCCTCCTGATGATCCTTCGACAGGTTCGACTGCGTCTCCAGGCTGAGGCTGAGATCCATCGTGGAATGCGCGATCTGCCGCAGCGGTATGTTGATCACCTGCTTCGTCCACCGGATCGACTTCATCGCCCCGGCCGCCAGCCGGCGCGCGAGGCCGTAGACCTTGTCGTCCAGTTCGGCCGAGGGCACCACGTGGTTGATCAGCCCGATCCGGTGCGCCTCGGTCGCGGTCATCAGGTCGCCGGTGAACAGGTATTCCTTGGCCCGTGCGAAGCCGATCAACTGCGGCCACATCAATGCCCCGCCATCACCGGCCACAAGGCCGGCGTTCACGTGCGGATCGCCGATCTTCGCCGTGTCGGCGGCGATGATGATGTCGCACATCAGTGCTACCGTGGCGCCAAGTCCGACAGCATGGCCGTTCACCCGCGCGATCACTGGCTTGTCGCATTCCAGCATGCGGAAGATGATCCGTTTCGCTTCCGGCAGGCTGGTGGCGTCCCATAGCTCCGGCCGGTCAATCTTCTGCTGCATGGCGATGACATTGCCGCCCGCCGAGAACGCGCGTCCGGCGCCGGTCAGGACTACCACGTTCACCTCCGGGTCATCCTGCACATCCTCCCAGATACGGGACATGGAGTAGTGCATCTCGGCCGAGAACGCGTTCATCGACTCCGGCGCGTTCAGGGTGATCGTCATCACCTTGTCCTGTTTCTCGACCTTCAGCCCGCCGTACTGGCTGTAGTCGTATACTTTATCGAGCGGTGGCATGGCGTTCGTTCCCCTTATCGTCAGTTAATCCGTGATTGACCCGAAGTATGACGCCAACCAGCCGGTTCGTCACGCGACCGGCGGTCGGAAAACGGTGTGATCCGCCCGCGCGAGCCTGAAATCGAGGACCGCATATAGATGGTATACCGGAACGGGAGTCAACGCATAGCCGGTGCATCTTGCGCTCCACCGCAGATGCATGGTGGAAACGGCCGAATATCGAGGGTTGAGACATGAAGGTCGATGGTGCGACGCGGCTTCTGATCATCGTGGGCGACCCGATCGCCCAGGTAAAATCGCCGGCCGGCATGACGGAATCCCTCCAGGGCGCCGGGCGCAACGCGGTGGTGATGCCGGTGCATGTGGCTCCGGCCGATCTGTCCGCATTGCTGGACGGCATCGGGCTGGCGCGCAACCTGGACGGCATCATCGTCACCGTGCCGCATAAGGTCGCCTGCTACCGGCACTGTGCGACCGCGACCCCTCGCGCGCGCACCCTGGAAGCCGTCAACATCATGCGGCGCAATGCCGATGGCACCTGGCATGGCGAGATGTTCGATGGCGTTGGCTTCGTCGGTGCCTTACGGAACCATGGCGGCGACCCGGCCGGCAAGCGGACGCTGATGATCGGCGCAGGCGGCGCGGGTTCGGCGATCGGCCTTGCCCTGCTGGACGCGGGGGTGTCGCGCCTCTCCATCCACGACGCCGACGTGACGCGCCGTGATGCGCTGATCGAGCGCCTCGCCCGGATTCATCCCGGCCGCGTCGGCGTCGGTTCATCGGATCCGCGCGGCTACCAGCTCATCGCCAACGCCTCGCCCGCCGGGATGCGACCAGAGGACCCCTATCCGGTGGATGTCGAAGCACTGGACGCCTCGATGTTTTTCGGCTGCGTTATCACGGCGCCGAGCGTGTCACCCTGGGTCGCGGCGGCACGGGCCAAAGGCTGCCGGGGATCCGTCGGCATCGATATGTACAATGCCGAACAGCAACCGATGCTGACGTTC
The DNA here is from genome assembly GCA_031291715.1 of Rhodopila sp. Taxonomy (GTDB): domain Bacteria; phylum Pseudomonadota; class Alphaproteobacteria; order Acetobacterales; family Acetobacteraceae; genus Rhodopila. The sequence goes on from JARLIN010000283.1 coordinate 9,613, forward strand.
CTGCTGGAGGCCGATGTCCAGTGAACATGCGGCCGTGCCGCGTGGTGTGAGCACTGCTCGTCGTCACCTGAGTCCGTTACGTATTGTCTGATTCCTGCGGCACCTTCAGGGAAGAGTTCGCAAATACCGGCCCCCGGAACAATGCCCATCGCATCGTCTCGGTGAGCGAAGACCGATCAATAAGAGACCTGCGTTGTATCTGTGATGGCACCATTAAGGCCGGCGAAGACCGGAAGCATAAACGTAAATGGATAGGACACTGACGCGGTGATCGTCATGACACCTGTGTTGGGATCGGGTGCCGTCCGGGTCGGTCCCGGGTTCAAAGTAATGTTTCCCGGGACCAGGAACGGAACCTTGGCCTCGACGGCCTGAATGTTGGCCGCTGACAAAGTGCAGCCAGCCGTGCTGGATGAACATTGCAGCATAGTTGCTCGTGTCAGCTCGCTCGTCAGCGTCCGCAGCGAATGCTGGGTAAGAAAGTAGCGACCGAGATCCATCCCTACGATCAGCAAAGAAAGGAAAACGGTCGCAACAATCGCGAATTCGATGCTGGAGGTGCCCGCCTGTCCCAGACAGGTCGCAGCGAATGCTATTGAAAGCGTACGACATAGGTGGCTGTATTGTTTGGAATAGCCGCCGCGAAAAGCGATCCTATCGACGTGTAAGGCATGGTCGCCGTAATGCTGACCAGCATCGGAGGACTGCAGCTGGCGGGTGGGGCCGAGCAGTCAAATGTGCCGCCTACGCCGCTTCAGCTACAGGCGACGGCAGGCTTGCCGCCGGCATTGCTCAATGTCCACCCAGCGGGCAGCGCGGCGGTGACCGCGTTCTGCACGCTTGACGGATTGGTGGGATAACGAAGGGCATAACTCCCACCGGCCTGAACCGCCGCTTGCAAGGCGATTTGCTCTTGGGCCGCGTTGCCGAGGTCGTATGCGCCCAGCATGAGCATCACCATCACTGATGCCATGATGGCGAACTCGACCGCGGATACACCGCGCCGGTCTATCAGAAACTGACGGATCCACCGTCGGGTGTTATCCACGATTTGATGCCTTATTGTGCCAATTGAACGGACTGGGGGAGCGGCACGGGCGTGCCGTCTGCACCGCAGCCGGCGATGCTCAGCGTCGAGTTGCCGGTAAAATCCAACGCCTCGGCGACAATCACGGTGCAGGCAACCGCCGCGTTCGAGGCGGCGACGTTCCCGCTATAGGTCACGTTGACGGTCGGGAAATACATGCCTCCGGTCAATTGCACGGTTCCGTTGCCGGATAACGAGACCGGGGCGTTGCCCTTGCCGTTGGTGGGTTGGGCGACGTTGCTCATGTAGAAAAGCACGCCATCAAACGAGGTGTTTGGATTACAGCCGGTTCCCACGGCGTGACACCATGTGTTGGTTACCGGCGCGTTAAGGGTCACGTTGGCGTTGCCGCCGACGCTGATGGTGCCGATCTTACTGGCGGACGTGCCGGTCAGGATGATCGTGACACCCGCACCACCTGGCGTGCAGGTCGTGCACTCCACTGCCCCACCATTGAAGTCGAGAGACGCATTTTGGAAGAAATACGTCCCAGGGAGGAAGTTCAAATAGGCTCCGCCGGTGACCTTCAGCGTGCTGCCATTACCGTTCCCCGTGCCGCAATACGCCACCTGGCTCCCCTGTGTCCACGGTGTCAGCGTCGTTGGCGCACCGGCGGTTCCGCGCACGGTGGGAATGCTGAGGCATTGGGAGCCGGTGAAGCTTGGCATCGTCAGCCCGGTTCCGGTTGTTGGGTCGTAGATCGATTTGAACGGGTTCGTGGTTGGCGGCTGATAGGTCGCATAACCGGGCGCGTTGCCGCAGTTGCTGCAGCCCCCTTCCGCGATCAGCAGGCCGTTGGTCACAGTAGCCTTGTTGCCGGTAAAACTGATCGAGTTCGGCCCCTTCGCGTTGCTGGCCAGCGCGCAGTTGCTCGCGTTGATCGATGTACTGCCCGCAAAACTGAGGCCACCGCTCAGACCAAGGACGCAGGCGTTACTGCCGTTTGCGGCTATCACGGCCACCGCGGTTTCACTGATGCTGATGTTGTCTGTCAGGAACAACGCAGAGAACAACCGGGGCTGAGACCGTGTCACCACAACCTGTACGCCCTGTTGGTTATTATAAGTCACATTGGAAACGGCGACGGTGGTTGTGGTGCCGTTGCTTGTGCCGCTGGTATAAAGGTTTGCCGTTGCGATGCTCGTCGCATCGGTGATCGCCGCCGCATTGGTTTCCCCCCCGGCCAGCGCCAGCGCACCGGCGATCGCAGCGGCGTCGGCGGCGTTCTGCCCATGCCGCCTTTCGAGATACCAGGTTCCACCCTCGGTTGCGAGGCCGGCCAGGCTAATCGCACCGACTGCGCCAACGCCAAACATGAGCGACGTGACACCCCGACGATCGCGCAACATGCCGCACAGTGACTTACCGGCATTGAGTGCGCGGGCGACTCCAGGCCAGGTGCACAAACGCGCTGCAAATGACACGACGACCTCTGGAAGCCTGCGGCAATGCATGTGACCATACCTCCGCCTCTGGTCGGTTTTGCAATCGTTTCGACTATATGATCACACAAAAATCGTCAAGGCACGGCGCCACGATCTCTCGAGTTATTGAGTGTTATTTGCGTATCGATACATAGAGATGACAGGCTTTATCTGAGCAGCGTTTCAGCATCGATAAGCGAAACACGTGCCAATTGCTGTGGTGATGGTAGCCGTTTCGTCATCGATCTTGGGCATGCCGACGTTCCTACGGCAACACGCACAGCAGAAGATCGACGTCCCGCTGGACGTATTTCGAGCATGTCGCTGTATGTAATCTAGCTGCCTCCGCAGGGAAATTACTTTTAACCTCAGATCGGTCGCACGACCGGGGTTCAGCTTACCGCCGCTCGCGGTTCCGCGAAACGCAAGCCGGTGCCCGACTTCTGCGGCGGTTCCGCTCACAGTTCGTTTAGGTCGTATTGTCCGAAAGCAGCCGCGGTGGCACCAAAGAATACGCTATGGACTGGAACAGGCTGATCAGATTAGAAACTGGCTGCGCGGCGTTACTGCATCCGCTGGTCTTAGTGTTGGCTGTATCGGAGTAAAATTTACTCGAATCGGAAGCAATCTGCGCCATCGTGCACCACGCTGAAATCGGCGGCGAATCGTACTTGCAACTGCCGGGCGTCGGGGATGTCGAAGAGCCATAGGCGATCGAATACACCCAAGTCCCGGCAGCCGCCGCGGTCTTGGCCGCCGTAATCGCCTCGTGGCACTGGTTATTGTACTCTTTCGTGGGCATGTTGCTGGATGAGGCGCCGGCATCGCCGTCGCTGAGCATGATGATCACCTTTTGCGTGTTCGCATGGCCGCTGTTCGCGAGGGCAGTCTGGGCGGCGGTTATCGCGTCAGCGTAGAAGGTTCCAAAGCCTCCTGGGGCCTTCAAGCCCCCACAGCCCGAAATCCCTCCGCTCGCCTTGGCCAGTGCGGAACTGGAATTCAAACTCGTCGCTCCGTTGGAGGTGCGGTAATCCGCACTCAGCGGAACAATCTGGTACACGGGTGAGGCGTTATACGCGACGGTCTTCGGTGAGCTGCCACATGTGAAAGTGGCGGCACTTTGCTGGCCCGGAAAGGCCATGAGGCCAATGTAATCCGCCGACGGCGACAGTGTCGTCAGAATGGTCTGTACGCCCGCAAGCGCGCAGGTCAATTCTGATGCACCCGCGATCGGACAGTGCGGGTCAGGATTATTCATAGATGCTGTCGTGTCGAGCACGAGCATCACGTCGAGCGGCTTGGCCAGTCCGCCGGATTCACCCGCGGTCGCTGTCGCCGTGACCGTAATCGAATTGATCCCGAGTACCTGGGCAAACCACATCGGCACGGTCGCCTGCTGTTTCACCTGGATGCCGTTGTAGGTGCTGGTCCCATCGCACGAAACACCAGTGGACTTGAAGCACTTCAACATCGGATAGCCGCTGACCATCGTGACAGTCTGATTGGATAAGGCGTTCTTGCTGCCGACGATTCCGCTATAGGTCTTGGCCGTCGTGGTGGCATTGCCAGGTGCGTTGGCGAGATCCTGAGCCCCCGCCAGTGCCGCCGCATCAGTAGAGGCCTGGAGCGAACGCTGGACCGCGTAGGCATGACCCAGGTCGATCGCGAAACCAGCCAACCCAACAAGCACCACGATCGCGACACCCACCATCAGGGCAGTCGCGCCGCGCCGGTCGCTCCTGAGGGTCCGGATAAAGGAAGCTGCGGAGGACATCTTCTTTCTCATTCTACACGCTCCGTTGTCGTAGAGGTCAGGGTGCAACCGGGCGCATAGTTGACGCCCATGATCGTCAGGTCGCAGGGGTAG
>JARLIN010000284.1 GCA_031291715.1 Rhodopila sp.
CGTGGCGATCGTCGACGCTGATGCCGGGCGACGGGCGGTCGTGATCACCGACAACTTATCAGTCATTGCGCAAATGCAGGCGACGGAGTTCTCCGGGGTCCACGTGAAGGTGGACGAAGGGCGCTTCGATCTCGAGGCATAAATGCCAGGCGGGTGCTGGTCAGTCGATGCCGTAGCATCGAGCTGCAGACGATGTGTGCGTTCTGACGACCGTTCCTGGTCTGCCGGCAACGTAACGCCTGGCTTGCCGGTGTGAACGTGCCGGGCCGCGAAAGCCTTCGGTGGCGCGGCCGTAGATGCACGCCCGGCCGAAGACCGTTCGATAAACGACTACCTGTCGCTGAAAGCCGGCGTGGCGTCTCAATGTTCCCGCGCCCGACGGCGCGTGCGCCAATCCGCGCTCTTCGAGCCGTTCACGCAACACCTGCGCCCCTGTGTCGTGCTGCGTGACACGGCCGCACAGCGGTCATCTCCGATTCTACTTAGAGATTGCTATGTGCGGGCCTAAGTAGTGGCCCCGCAAGGCATGCTAATCACAAGGCAACGGTGAGCACCGTGGGTTCGACCGTCAGCGAATCGCTATGAAGGATGGCAATCCGCTTGCTGATCCACCAATGGCCAGGCAATCGCACCAGGCCGCAGTCCGTACGCCTGCTGTATCACCTCGAACATCCAGCGCAGCAGGTCGTCCAGCCGCCGATGCAGCGCGCCGAATTGGACAGGGAAACAGATCATGGACTCTCTTTATGTCGGCTCGCCTGAAACCGTCGCACGCAAGATCGCCGCCACGGTGAAGGCTCTGCGCCTGTCGCGCTTCCAGCTCAAATACAGCGCCGGCCCATTGCCGCATGAATAACTCATGCGCAGCATCGAGCTATACGGGAGCAGGGTTATTCCACTCGTAGGCGGGATGCTCGCAGACGAGGAATAGCCGCCGTCACCTGTGTTCAACAGACAACCGCTCAGCCATGGGGCGGGCGAGACAAACTGTGCCGCGCCATGGGCTGCCGCTCTGCGCCCAGATCGGTCACTCGGTGGCGCGTGGACCGCTCTCGAAAGAGGACCTTCGTAGATGCTGGAACCGAATGCTCTCCGTACGCTCGTTCGTAACATGCTCGCCGTCCCCGGCCGTTGCAGCCGCAGTACGGCTGAGATCGAACTAAGTGACGCCGTCACTCAATGTTGCCTTTTCGTTTTCAGTCGCCTGGATTGGCCTCCTAGGAGCTGGACGTGACTCTGGCGATTCTTTGTTGAAGGTTCTCGAGAGCGATGTTCGCGGACGTTGTGGTCCTCCGCGAGCACAGCCGCCCATTCGACCCCGACCAGCACGATGGGTTCTATGATGTCGCGGGCGGCCGCCGGCGATATACAATTCATGCCAAGGTCTTTCGTCAGTGGTTTGGCGGCTCGGCGCGTTGCAGTGCTGCGCTGGCCTGGTTGCATAAGCAGGGGCTTTTGGTGATGGGCGACCGGCTGGCGTTTCCCAGTTCGGCATCAGCCGAGTGGGCAGAGCGAACCCCGCTGGCCTGATTTGCGGGTCCAAAAATCATTCGTGTTCCTTGAAATCCCGCCACCGCCGGCAAAGGCCATCAAGGGCCAATAGTGAGCGTTTGGGCAGTATGCGCCGAGAGGGCGCGCCTAGCTGACGCCAGGTCGAGCGCGTCGTCTGAATGCGCGAGAATCGTCAGCTTCACGATGATCAGAACCAACCGACGGGTCGCAGCTCTTTTTTTCCCTGGAAATCGTCGTGCGGCTTGCCCGTCAGGCCATCGACATCATTTCCTTGCAGCGTATCGGCTTGCTGTTCGATCAGTCCAGCCAGACGCCTGTCCCACGGCCACGCAAATTGGCCGGACGGCGCGCGAATCGGGGATTTTCCCGCCTGCTTCCGTCTTGCTTCCGACGATCGTGGGCTGCCTTGGTTGGGCAGGCTAAACCATTGATTCGGATGGTGGGCGCGACAGGGATTGAACCTGTGACCCCCGCCGTGTGAAGGCGATGCTCTACCGCTGAGCTACGCGCCCATCCGCCGCGAGAAGGCGCGCTTCCTAACCCGTCGCCGCACACACCGCAACCCCGAAATCGCTCTACCCCAAAACCCGCAGCACCGGCGGCGTCGCCTCCGCGTCCACCTCCACCAGCGCGCCATCCGGCACCGCCTGGGTGATATCCACCCCGAACCCCGACATCATCGTCGTCTCGGCCAGCGCCGCGCCCTGCACCATGATCGGATTTACCGTGTTGAACACCAGCGCCGCCGGCACGATCCCCCGCGCCGCCATCTCGTGCAGCATCCAGGCCGTTGCCACGCCACCTTTCGCCCGATCCAGGATCAGCACCATCCCAACATAGGACCGCCCGGACAACCTGTGCTGCGGGCGGGAGAACACCCCCGCGATCCGGTCCAGGTCATACCGTGCCGAGAACCCGTCACTCGCCACAAGCGCGCGCCCTCGCACGGTCCGGCCCATCGCCGCCGTCGCCGTATAGACCGTCATGGCAGCCGCCCCGTGCAGGC
>JARLIN010000285.1 GCA_031291715.1 Rhodopila sp.
CTGCCAGCGGCACCGCCGCCGGTTTCCACCGCGTTGCTTGGTGCGCCGCTGAAGCCGAACGACCAGCGGGCCGATCATCTGCGGGCGACGATCAGCACCAATGCAGCCGGCCGGATCGTGGCGACTCCGTTCCCGGTGCAGGATTCGGCGATGCTCCGGCGTCTGGCCAATGCGGATGCGCTGATCCTGCGCGCGCCCCATGCGCCGACACTGCCGGAAGGGGCAGAAGTAGGCATCATTCGCCTCGATTCGCTCGGTTTGTGACGAGATCGGTTCAAGGAAATCCGTGTGCATGCTTGGATATTCAAATCTACCCACAGTTTCGCTTGACGACGGTAACGGAACCAACATAGAACAGCCGTGACGGTTTCCGGTTTGTTCCGGCGATCATTCGAGGAAGTCCGCTATGTTGACGCGCAAGCAATATGAACTGCTGGTGTATATCGATCGGCACCTAAAGCAGACCGGCTTCTCTCCAAGTTTCGAGGAGATGAAGGATGCGCTCTGCCTGAAATCGAAGTCCGGCATTCATCGGCTGATTTCAGCATTAGAGGAGCGCGGCTATCTCGCCCGCCGTCACCATCGCGCCCGCGCGCTGGACGTGCTGCGTTTGCCGGACAACATGCTGCCGCGTGAGGTGCCGGCTGCCGCCGAGGAGTCGCAAGTCTTCGCGCCGAATGTGATCCGGGGCGATTTCACCCAACGCCTGTCGGGCGTGCGCGCGGCCGCCGACGCCGGTGCGATCCAGCTTCCGATGTATGGCCGTATCGCCGCCGGTCTGCCGATCGAAGCGCTGCGCGACACCAGCAACCAAATCGAAGTGCCGGTCGCATTGCTCGGCCCTGGCGAGCATTACGGGCTGGAGGTCGCGGGCGACTCGATGGTCGAAGCCGGCATCCTGGACGGCGACACTGTGATCATCCTGAAAGGCGACACCGCCGAGAACGGCCAGATCGTCGTGGCGCTGGTCGACGACGCTGAGGTCACGCTGAAGCGCCTGCGTCGGCGCGGGAATTCGATCGCGCTGGAGCCTTGCAACGTGCGGCACGAGACGCGGATTTTCCCCGCGGATCGCGTGAAGGTGCAGGGGCGGATCGTTGCACTGTTGCGGAAGTACTGAGGGCGGCCTCAGGTTTCTGTTATCGTGATCCGGACGTGTCTCCCGGGTGGCCCTGAGGGTTGGGCACGGGCTGTTCCTTCGATGTCATGGTCAGCGGAAGCCGGTCACCCACGACTTGCGCTGCTGGATGCGGCGAAGTCGTGGGTGACCGGGCCAAGCCCGGTCATGACACGAGGAAGGAAGAAACCGACGTCGGCCGGCATAGTTAAGTCAGGCCCTCACAGGCTCCTATCGATCAAGGTCGCTCAAGCAACGACGATCAGCGCATCCACCGCGGTCATCCGATCCCCCGCGCAAATCAGCGGGTTTACATCCAGTTCCACAACCGTATCGCGGTGATCGGCGGCGAACCGGGACACGTCGCTGATCACCTGAGCCAGCCGCTGGATGTCCACCCCCGGCATGCCGCGAAACCCTTCCAGCAGCTTCACACCCTTCAACTGCCGCAGTAGCCCTTCGGCTTCGAATGGTGTCACAGGGGCAGGGGACAGAGCGGTGTCCTTCAGCACCTCGACCAGGATGCCCCCAAGCCCGACAACGATCAGCGGCCCGAACAGCGGATCGTTGCGTGCGCCGACAACCATCTCGATCCCTTGCGGCAACATCGGCTGCACCAGCACCCCGTTGATCCGGGGCGGCGGCGATACCTTGTCCGCGTTGGCCATCACCGCGGCGTAACCGGCCCGCACCTCGTCGGCGTTGCGCAGGTTCAGCCGGATCACACCGGCCTCGGTCTTGTGCGGCAGATCGGGAGACTCGACTTTCAGCACCACGGGATAGCCCAGAGACGCGGCCGCATTGACCGCGTCGTCGGCGGTTTGGATCAGGCGCTCACCCACCACCGGCACGCCGTAGTGACTGAGGACGGCTTTGGCCTCCCGTTCGGTCAATGTTTGGCCGGCTGCCCTGGCGATCAGCGCACGGGTCTGAGCAATCGTCTCCGCCGGAGTGGCGGTAACCGCTTGCGCCCCAGCCGCACGCTTTTCCGCACGCCACTGCCACGCCGCCAGGGCGGAGAAGCAGGCATTCATCGAGCGGAACAGCGCCACGCGGTCGCACTGGTTCGATTCAACGACGCCGGGCCCTTCCTGCCATTCCGTCTGCCAGACCACACAGGCCATCTTGCCGTGCTGCTTTGCCAGGTCGTTGTAAACCAGGGGCCGTTTTGCGGACGGCGCATAGCCGTAGGTCAACGGTGACACCAGCACGCCGTATTGCGGATCGCTCAACAGCGCATTGGCGCAGATCGCCAGCGACTCCGGATCGCTCAAGACCTGCGCGGTGACGTCGCACGGGTTTCTTGAAGAACCGAACTCCGGAATGCGCGATTCAAGAATCGTCCGCACCTCGGGCGTCGGCTGCGGCAATGGCACGCCATGCTGCTCCGCCCGATCCGCGGCCATGATCGCCGCTCCGCCAGACGCCGCGACAATCGCGGCGCCCGATGCTTTCGGCGGTGGCGCCTTGGCGAAGAACGCCGCGGTCTCCATCAGTGCCTCGAAATCATCGACCACCACCGCGCCGGCGCGTTTGAACACCGCCCGGTAGGAGGCATGCGACCCGGCCAGCGAGCCGGTATGCGACATCGCCGCCTGAGCCCCTTGCTCGCCCGTCGCCATCTTGAAGATCACCAGCGGCTTATCGGCCGCCCACGCGTTCTCCGCCGCCAGTAGCAGCCGATCAGGTGTCGCCATGCCTTCGAACACGCAGGCGATCGAGCCGCAGGCCGGATCGGTCGCCAGGTAGTTGACGAAGTCCGCCATATCGACGTCGCAGGAGTTGCCGGACGTCAGCACGTGGCTGGCCGAAAGCCCGCGCACCACGCCTTGCGCCAGCGCCATGCCAAGCGCCCCCGACTGGCTGATGATCCCAACGGCCTGCGGATTCGGCTGCGGGATGGGGGTGATGTCCATGAACGTCATGCGGCTGTCCAGCAGCGCGTTCACCACGCCGATGCAATTGGGACCGACAATCCGCAGCCCGGTCTCCCGCGCGATCGCGGCCAGCCGCTCCTGCTGCGCGATCCGCTCTTCCTTTCCGGTTTCGGAATAGCCCGAGGCGAAGATGATCGCACCGCCGACGCCGGCCTTGGCGCAATCCAGCACGATTTCCTCCACCGCTTCGCGCGCCGCGGCGATCACCGCGCAGTCCGGGACCTCCGGCAGATCGGCGACATTCGGGTAGCAGGTCTGATCGCCGATCGTCTGATACCGGGCATTCACCGGATAGGACCGGCCCGCGTAGTGCTTCATGTTGAAAAGGACACGTTCGCCGAACGAGCCGGCCCGCGAGGACGCGCCGATAACGGCGATGCTTTGTGGGTGGAGCAACCGCGTGAGCTGTTCCCGGCTGTAAACGCCGGTGCGTCTGTTCTGCATTGTTTTGGCCTGATTGACGTTCCCGATCCGGGCAGCATACTCACCGGTAGCCATGCGGCAAGTTTAGGGGAAACGAAGATGTCGTCGCTTTTCGATCTGACCGGCAAGGTCGCTATCGTGACCGGTTCGACCAAGGGAATCGGACTGGCTATCGCCAACCGCATGGCGGAGCACGGCGCGACCGTCGTCATCTCCAGCCGCAAGCCGGATTCGTGTGAGGCCGTAGCGGCCGCCATTCGCGAGAAGGGCGGCAAGGCCGTCGTCATCCCCTGCCATATCGGCCGCAAGGAAGAGCTCCAGAACCTTGTGGACCAGACCGTCGCCCGCTGCGGCGGCATCGATATCCTGGTGGAGAACGCTGGCGTGAACCCCTACCTGGGTCCGTCCGCTGGCATGCCGGATGAGGCGTATGAGCGGGTGATGGGCTCCAACGTCCGCAGCAACCTTTGGCTGGCGAACATGGCGATTCCGCACATGGTCCAGCGCGGCGGCGGCTCGGTCATCATCATTTCGTCGATCGGCGGTCTGCGCGGTTCGGCGCAACTGGGCGCCTATGCGATCTCGAAAGCCGCCGACATGCAGCTGGCGCGGAATATCGCGGTGGAGTGGGGGCCGAAGAATATCCGCGCCAACGCGATCGCCCCCGGGCTGGTTCGCACCGATTTCGCCCGCGCGCTGTGGGAGAACCCGGCGCTGTATCGCAAGCGCACCAAGGACACGCCGCTGCAGCGGATCGGGGAGCCGGACGAGATCGCCGGTGCGGCTGTGTTCCTGGCGTCGGCGGCGGGTAGCTTCACCACAGGTCAGACGATCGTGATCGACGGCGGAACGACGGCGGGATCGGTCGTTTCTCACGACGACTGACGGGAGGCGGGGGCGCCGGCCGGTTCACCGGACCGTCGCGTCCCCGTAGTCGCGGCACTCCGCGTCATCTGTGATGATCGTCGGGTCCCGATCGAGTGCACCGGCGATCAGCACCCGGTCCATCGGGTTCCTGTCGGATCCTTCGGACTTAGAGTACCGCGATGAACGCCGCGGAATTGGTTACCCAGCCGAACATGGTCTGGATTGTCGGTACCGACGCTTCATGCGTTCCAACCGGTGCGTGCGGAAACGTCGGCTGTTCGGTGCAGTCTTCCAGCAGCAGGCAGACGTAATCGCGAAACATCGCATCGCGGATAGTTGGGGCGTGGGCACATTCAGGCCAAACCACCGATCTCCAAAAATATCGCGCCCTTGCCATGCACCACTACAGCGATAGTCTCATGGCCATCCGGTGGCACATCTGCCACTGCGGACCCGCTCGTCAACCCCGGGGACAAATGAAACCGCTGTTCGACCCAGCCGCCTTCCGCTTGCCACCCGGGATCAGCCATGTCTGTGCCGGCGGCGAAACCGCTGCGTTGCGTGCCCACGATGAAGCACTTTTGCGTTACGTCGCCGACAAGAGCAGCGGCCTCCCCGGCCGCACCAAACAGGAAGCCGAGATCGAAGCCGCCCGCACCGGCATGGCCCGCCTGTGGGGCGTGGACCGGGCCGATATCGGCTTCGTCAGCAACGTGGCCGAGGGCGTCTCCATCGTCGCCGAGAGCATCGAGTGGCAGGACGGTGATTCGATCTGTATCGACGCGAATGAATATCCATCCGTGGTCGGTCCCATCGCGATGCGGCGCAATCCTAGCATCAAGTTGCGCCAGGCCCGCGGCTCCGAACCGGATCGTCTCTCCGCGTGTGTTGACGACAGCACGCGCATCATCGCCACCAGCTATGTCTCCTACCTGACCGGGGAGCGCGTGGATCTGACCGCCCTGCGCGCTTTGGCCGACAAGGTCGGTGCGATGCTTCTGGTGGATTTCACCCAGGCCTCCGGCTACTTGCCGATCGAGGCGTCGCTTGCCGACTTCGCATTCTCCGCCTGCTACAAATGGATGCTTGGCATTACCGGGGTTGCCGTCGCCTACTGGAATCGCGCGCGCCAGCCTGATTGGGTACCCGCTTCGGCCGGCTGGCATTCCTTCGCCCCTGGATCGCGCGGCTACGATCCGCTACCGCCGCTGAGACCCGACGCGATGCGCTTCACCCGGGGCAATCCAGCACATTGCCCGATCTATGTCCTGAACAGCGCGCTGTCGTATCTGTCCGGGTTCGACATGCAGGACGTCCAGCACCACGTCCAGACTCTGACCGTGGCGCTTCTTGACGAGCTTGCTGCCCGCCAGATCGCGGTCATGACCCCTCGTGATCCGGCGCGGCATGGCGCGAGCGTCTGCATTGCCTCGCCGCGTGCGCAGGCCGTTGTGGACGCGCTGTATGGACAAGGCATCTACACATGGAACGGCCAGGGACGCATCCGGGTCAGCTTCCACGGCTATAATACCATGTCAGATGTAGAACGGACGGCGCAGGCGTTACGCGTTACTTTGTAACGCTAATGGCAACGAGTTTAGGGGCAAGCGATCGTCGTGGCCTTCCCGCAGGGCCACGACGGTGCCGCCGAACGCCCTGCTCGGGGGCTATCCCCCGAACTCGGCCCTGATCGCATCGCTGTTCTGTCCGATCGCGGGGACCGGACCCAGATGCAGCGCCTCACCCACGCGTATGACCGCCGGTGCCACGATCTCCGCCACGCCGCCACCGGGCAACGCCACCGGCGTGCGCCGCAGCGCCGGATGGTGGCTCAACGCCGCGAGGTCGTTGACGAATCCATACGCCGTATTCGCCGCCCGGAGCTTCGCCGCCGCCTCATCTCGCGTCAGCGTGGCGAACATCTGTCCAACCCGTTCATCCACCATCGCCCGGTTGGCGACGCGCACGTTGTTGCTCTCAAAACCAGGCTGTCTCGGCAGATCCGGCGCATCCAGGAACGCGGCGCAGAACGTCGCCCATTCCCGCTCATTCTGGATGGAGATCAACACCAATGCGCCGTCCTTGGTCGCGAATGCGCCATACGGGCAGATCGACGGATGCGCCAACCCCAGCCGCTGCGGCGACTTCCCGGTGCCCTCGAAATACATCAGCGGCACGTTCATCCAGTCGGCGACGGCATCGAACAGGCTGATCTTCAGACCCTTGCCGCGACCCGTGATCGACCGCTCGATCAAGGCCTCCAACACACCTGTATAGGCGTTCATCCCGCAGCCGATATCGGCGATGGACACGCCCACGCGCCCCGGCCCCGCGGGATGCCCCGTCACCATCGCCAGACCGGATTCCGCCTGGACCAGCAGATCGTATGCCTTCATCGATGCGTACTCGCCGGTTTCCCCATAGCCGGAGATATCGACGGTGATCAGCCGCTCGTGCTTCGCCCGCAAATCCTCTGATCCAAACCCCGACCGCGCGGCCGCGCCCGGCGCCAGATTCTGGATGAACACGTCCGCCTTCGCCAGCAGTCGGTGCAGTAGCGCCGCGTCCGCCGGTTTCTTGATGTCGGCGACCAGGCTCTCCTTGCCGCGGTTCAGCCAGACGAAATAGCTCGACACACCCTGCACCGCGCTGTCGTAGCCGCGCGCGAAATCGCCTTCCGCGCGCTCGACCTTGATCACCCGCGCGCCGGCATCAGCCAGCCGGGCGGCGCAGTAGGGGGCGGCGACGGCCTGCTCTAATGAGACGACGAGTAGGCCTTCCAGCGGTTTGGTCATAGTCCTCGATCCCTCTCAGCCGTCGGAACCGTCCGCGACCGCACGGGACAGGAACCATACCAAGGCGCCCTGAGGCAATCCCCGCAAAGCGCGCGGGCGGTGGCCGGGCGTTTCAGCGCGACCCGGCGACGCGAAAGGGGAGCGAGGTGCTTGGTCGCGATCATCAGCATGTCTTGACCCCGCCGGATGGTGCCGTTCACTGCAAGGAAGCTGACGATAAATGCCGCCTATAAGCGTCCATGAGCAGCAGGAGGACAGAATGGCAAGGATCCCAACTTCCCTCTTGGCGTTCCGTATGGCCCGGCTCGAGGTAACGGAATACGTCATCCGCATGCTGATGCGGGAGCATCTTCGTGATAGAGGGCAAGCAGCGTCCGACGTGCGTGCGTATTCCGAACAGGTAAAGCGGCATTTCGAGACCCATCTCCCTCTCGGTATCCCCCGGCCGGAGATGATTGCCGCCGTCGATTTGTTCTTCAACGCCCTGGCAGCCGACATCCAAGCAGACAGTGCCAGTCGCTGATTCGTGATACGGTCTGTCATGCACTCGCAGCCGCCGCCCGAGCATGCTGCGCGGCGGTGGGCTATGATAATCCATCCGAGGACAGCGGGTTGCCCGATGCCCCGCAAAAGCCGCTGGTCCTACCGGCAATTCCGCTCATCCAGGCGGGAGGGAGGACGCCAATGGCGACAATCAAGTCCAGCAGGACCATGGCGAATCTGGAAATCGCGCTTGCCAAAGAAACACGCGCGAGCCGACGCTACCAGGCGTTCGCGGAGCGAGCCGACGCCGAGGGCAACGAACGCGCGGCTGCCTTGTTCCGAGCGATTGCCGATCGCAGGAGCAGTCATGCCCGGAGCCACATGGAAGCGCTCGAACCGCCCGGCCCTGTTGCTGTGTCTCAACCGAACGACGATACGGCTGGCACTGTTCGGGCCGCCATCCTGATCGAGTTGCACGAGAGTATCGATCTTTATCCAGGGCACGGCTCGCACAAGCGGCGAAGAGGGACTTGATGACGCCGCCGATTGGTTCGAAATCCCCGCGAAAGTAGCCCGCGCACATGCCGGTCGCTGTCGGCACATGCCCGAGGCACGGATGTGACCGAGGCTTATAGACTGGAGGCGTGACTTCAGCCTGCCGCCGCTTGCTGATGCGGATCGCGGTTCAGCGTTTCCGGTCTGGTGCGGATCAGTTCCACGCTGTCAGGCAACTGATTTTGGATGAACGCGCCCAGCCCGACAAGGTCCTCGCTGCGTTGGAAACTCGGGCGCCATAGCAACCCGATGCGCCGGGGCGCGCGAGTGGTGCGATCAAGCGATAAATCAAGCCATCCTGCCTCCCCTGCTGCCAGAACAACGGGGGAGACAGAAAGGGCCGCCAAATCATAGGCACCAGGAGGGGTCGAGTACCCCATGCCGCTAGAGGTTTGCCTGAAAATCAACGTAGTCGCGAACCTTACGGTAGATCTGCAGCCGGTTGCGCTGGCTGTCTGCCACGATGATCTCGTCGGTTTTCGGATTGAAGTCTACCGCCGTCGGGAAACAGAAACGCCATTGCGGTTCAAGGTTCCTGACACGACGCAACGCCTTCATCATGTCCGGATTGGCGTCAATACTCTGCTGACCCCACTTGGACATTACCTGGGCATCCCCCAGTAGGTTGGTCAGCGGTCTTCCCTCAGAGTCGAAGATGCTGATCCGGTGGTTGCCCCAATCGGCGATGTAGATGTCCCCATCGCTATCCACGGCGACGTCGGTGGGATGGTTGAGCAAGCCCGCCTTTGGGAACTCCTCGGGTAGCGTGCTTGAGATGTGCGGTCCGAGATAGGTCACCGCGAACGCGTCAGCCGGTGCAGGGACCGTCCCGTATTCACCGATCTTCATCAGGAATTCGCCTTTGGGAGACAGCTTCTGGACGCGATGATTCTTCCAGTCCGCCACGTAGATATTGCCAGCCGTATCGAGGGTTATCCCCCAAGGCTGGTTGAATTCGCCGTCTCCGGTGCCACCCTTGCCATACTTGGCCAGGAACTTTCCATCTCCGCTGAAGACCTGGAGGCGATTGTTCCCGCTGTCGACGACAATCACGTTGCCATGTTGATCGCAAACCAGGCCAGCCGGACGCAGCAGTTCGCCGTCGCCACTTCCCGTCTTGCCCCATTTGCGCAGGAAGGTGCCATTTCCGTGGAACACGGAAATAGTGTTGGTCCATTCGTCCGATACGTAGACATTGCTGTGGCTATCGACCGCGACGCCGAACGGCCAGGTGGAATGTCCGTCACCTTCGCCCCAGGTGAAGAATTCCGCCAGCAACTCCTCCTCGCCGGGGGCAGCCAGCTTCAGCCGGTTGACGCGCATGCCGAAGTTATTCTCGTTACCCCGGTTGGCGACGAAGATATCCCCGTCGTTGCCAAGGCACATCGTCTGCGGATAATTGAACCCCGTTCCCGTCGCGGCGGCGCGCCCTATGGCATAGCTCCAATCATAGGTCCTTCCGTTTGAAACCGTCGTAAGCGGCATGGCTTCCTCCCATCATATCTTGTTTGTGCTTCCCGTTATCGAGAAGGCTCCGCCAAGGCCCTCTCGCGCTCCGCTGGCCCAGGCCGAGGGAGCGGGGAAGGGCGCTACTTGCCCGGCTAGTGCAGGAAGGCTGATTGCTCGTAGGTGCCGTTGACGATCAGTGCCGGGTTGATCTTCAGCCACTTGTCCAGGATCGTCGAATAGATGCCGCGGAAATCCATGCTCGGGTTCAGGTCGCCCTGGACAAGATGCTCGGGCTTCAGCGAGGGATACTCGCCGTAGTGGCCGCCCTTGACCCTGTCACCAAGAACGAAGGTCGCTCCCGCCGCGCCATGGTCCGTTCCGGATCCGTTATCACGAACGCGGCGGCCGAACTCCGAGAACATCAGCACGATGACATTGTCGGCAGCATCGTGCTGCCGGAGGTCGGTCATGAACGCGTCCAGACCCTCCGACACAGCCGTCCAAAGGCTGGCATGCAGCGGATTCTGCCCGGCGTGGCTGTCGAAACTGCCATGGTCGCAATAGAAGATCCGCGTGCCGAGGCCAGCCAGATGCACCTGGGCGATGCCCCGCAGCTTGCTGGCAATCGAAGTGTTGGGATACTGCACGGTGGAGGAATACAAGGACGGGGCCACTTTCAGGATGTCCGCGCCCTTCAACGAATCCAACCCGGTGGTGCCGAGATATTCCATTACGCCACTGCCTTCGATCGGCGCGTACATGCGTGCGAAACGTTCCAGCATCTGCTGACGCTGCGTCGGTTCCTGGATGTTCGGCAGGAACCCGTAGGTCTCCAGCGCGCCGGCCACGCACGCCACCGGAACCCCCGGGACGGACAAGGCGCGGAACAGGCAAGGTCCGAAGCTCACGGCGGTGACCACGTTCTCTTTCCTGGGGTCGAACTCCCGGATCACGCGACCGAGCCAGCCTTCAGTGCCGACCTTGTCCGCCTCGCACGTGTGCCAAATGTCCATGGACCGGAAGTGCGATCGCGGGGAGGCGAGGTAGCCGACGCCATGCATGATGGCGAGCTTGCCCTCATCCCAGACCTTCTTCAGCGGGGCGAGATATGGCGGGAAGCCGTATTCATCGTCGAAAGCGAGGATCTGGCCCTCGGGTATCCCGACCGCTTTCCTGTTGTCCTGGTAAAGGGGGTTGTTGTAGGGGATCACTGTGTTGAGATAGTCGTTCCCGCCCGTAAGCTGGAGGACAACCAAGACAGGGTCCTTCTGCGCTGATGGCATTTTTCGTTTCTCCCTACGCTTCTCATTGATCATTCTTCAGGCAAACTGGTACTCTCTCGTCGCCGCGATCAGCTGCATCATCTCGGTGGCCCGTTTGGCGGCGATCTGGGCATTCGGGCCGCTATCCCAGCTCAACCGGCCCCATTGTCTGGCCTGATCGATCAGCTCACGCCGTGTGTCGGCGCCGACTTCAACCGGCCCTAGCAGATCCAGACATTCGCCGACCAGTTCGTCCGGCTCCAGTATCGTCTTGGCTTTCAGGCGGTCGATGATTGCGCGCACACCCGGCAGCGACTGATTGCCGAGCTGATCGGCGACGAAGTTGATGCGCGCCATCAACGAGCCGCTGTTGATCCATTCCGAGCCGGTGTGCCAGCCTTCCACCGATGGTGGATTGAGCAGATCCTGGCCCATGTACGACGGCTGCATCGACAACTCGCCATAGCCCGGCTTCGGCAGGTCATATCCACCTACCAGACGCAACGTGCCCACAACCACCTCGGCGGGCGACTTCAGATGCCGGTAGCGGGCGTTCTTGAAGAAATCCGATTTGAACAGCAGGCGTAGAACGGGCCGGATTTCATAGTTCGACTCCCGGAACGCCGTCGCCATGGCGTCGATCGCCGCGGGATCGCGCGGCGGCTCAAGCGACCAGGCGGGCACCTGCGGCTCATCGGCGACGAAGAAGTTATAAAGATGCCGGCAGATAAAGCGGGCACAGGCCGGCTGCTGGACGATGATGTCGATAATGTCCTCACCGTTGAAATGGCCGCGGTGGCCAAGGAATTCCTTCGCGCCGTCATCGTGATCTTCGGGGCGATACTCGAACTTCCAAGGGAAGCGTCCATACGGCAAGCGCGGGATCTTGGTCTCGAAGGTCCAGCCGGTGAAGGCGCGTGATGCCTCACGGACGTCCTTCTCGGTGTAGTTTCCGGCGCCGAGGCTGAACAGCTCAAGCAGTTCCCGACCCCAGTTCTCGTTGACCGCCGTCCCATGGTTCTGGTTGTTGTCCAGCCAGAAGATCATCGTGGGGTTCTTTGCGATCTTCAGCAGCAGGTCGCGATAGTTGCCCATGCCGTTGTGGCGGAAGAGAACGATCTGTTCCAGCAACTGATCGTAGTTGTCGACCTTCGAGTTGCCGGTGGCAAGAACATGATGCCAGAACAGCGCCATCTTCTCCTCAAGAGGGCGCTTGGTGGTCACCATGTAGTACATATAGTTGACGTTCCCCATCGGCGGCTGCCCGCCGGGCAGCAGGGCCGACGGCTGATAGCGCAGCAACTCATAGGGATCGACCGGCGGCTGTGCCTCGGGGTTCAGCAATTCCTCGACTGTCGCGACATACCCCTTGGCCACGCGCGCTTCGAGTTCGTCGCGGGACGCTCCAAACCCCGCGCGTCGCATCAGGTGGGCCATCAAACCGATGTCGTCCTGATATGTCATTTTCTGTCCTCCCTTTGCCAGAAGTGGATCGATTTAGAATCGATCCCGATGTTCGTATCGATGATCATGAGTCAGGGTGTCGATGACGCAAAGAGATCCGGCGCGGACCATGCGCGGATTGCCTGTGCGATCTCTTGCTGAAGGTTTCGCTGTCTGCCGTCGCGAACGGGTGGCCGCTCCAGCGCGGCACGACGATAACTCGGTCACGAGCTTCCAGATCACCACTGCGCCGCTTCCTTGATTACTTTAGACGTGTGGCATCGGCGATGACGCTGTAGCAGGATGCGCCAGCAGTCAAGGGCGCGGGACCGGGCCAAAGTGCCTGAGGCAGGCAGGAATGCTGATGTCCGTCTTGACTGAAGCCGCCAAACCGGGATTTGCACGAAATCTTGAACTATACTTCTGCACCCGTTCCGAAACGGGCGCCCGGGGCGAATTCCATACCGATGGAATAACGTCCAGGAACAGCGTGACGCTCGTCCTGCGATTCCGTTGTTCGCAACCATTGATGCCCCCGGGCGCAAGGTTGCCGCCCGCACACGGACGCGTAAACTCGATCCAACGACACAAACAGGGGGAACGGCATGAGCCGCCACGTCACCATCTCGGGCGTCAGCCTGGAGATCGAGGAGAAAGGGCAGGGGCGTCCGCTACTTTTCCTGCACCCCGGCGAGGGCCTGCAACCAAACCGTCCCTGGCTGGACGCGCTGGCGAGAAACCACCACGTCATCGCCCCGCATCACCCCGGCTTCGGCGGGTCCGCGCTCCCCGACTGGATCGGGACGGTCGATGACCTTGCCTATCTCTATCTCGACCTCGCGGCCGAACTGAAACTGGAAAACGCCGTCCTGGCCGGCAACTGCTTCGGCGGATGGATCGCCGCCGAAATGGCCGTCCGAAACACCGCCCGCTTCGCCGGACTCCTTCTCGCTGCCCCGCTTGGCATCAAGGTTGGCGGCGTGCTGGATCGCGACATTACCGATATGCACGCCATCCCCCGATCGGCGTTCATGCGTCTTGCCTGGGCCGATCCGGCCAAAGGCGAAATCGACTACACCAAACTGCCGGACACCGAACTCGCCGGCATCGCCCGCGGCCGGGAAGCTCTCGCCGTGTTCGGCTGGAAGCCCTACATGCACAACCCGCGCCTTAAACACTGGTTGCATCGCATCGACATTCCCACCCACCTGATCTGGGGCGAGCAGGACGGCATCGTCTCCACCGCCTATGGCGAAGCGTGGAAAGCCGAGATCCCAAGTGCCACGATGGAAACCATCCCAGACGCCGGCCACTACCCGCATTGGGAACAGCCCGACCTCTTCGCCGCCCGCGTCCGTGCCTTCACCGATCGCCTCTGAACCAAGGAGCAACGGCCATGCGCACATGGTATTTCTCTGAAATGGCTTACCATCCGGCCTGGGACAAAGGATTGGCACGCGGTTCCCTGCGGGTGAATTTCCCCAGTGAAAACCTTGATCCCCAGGAAGCCGGCACCCTCCTGAACCGCTACCTCGACGAATTCGCCCTGTGCGATGATGTCGGCCTCGACATCATGGTGAACGAGCACCACAGCACGGCCACATGCATGACCGTGTCCGTTCCCATGGCCCTCGCCGTCATCGCGCGCGAAACCACGAAGGCCCGCCTGCTCAGCCTGGGCAATCCGATCGCCAACCGGCCGGACCCCGTGCGTGTCGCCGAGGAAATGGCCTGGCTGGACTGCCTGTCGGGCGGCCGGATCGAGATGGGGCTGGTGAAGGGCGCGCCCTATGAGATCGCTCCCGCCAACTCCAACCCCGGCCGGCTGATGCGCCGCTACTGGGAAGCGCACGACCTGATCATCAAGGCGCTGTCCACGACGACCGGCCCGTTCTCCTGGGAAGGCGAGTTCTACCAGTACCGCGCCGTCAATATCTGGCCGCGCCCAATCCAGCAGCCGACGCCGCCGATATGGATGACCGGCATGAGCGTCGAAACCGGCATCATGGCGGCGGAGAAAGGGCACGTCGTTGGCACCTTGCTGTCCGGCGGCCTCGCCAAACCGATGTACGACGCATACCGCAAGCGCGCTCGCGAACGCGGCTGGGAAGCCGGTCCGGACCGCATGGCCTATGCCGCCATCGTCGGCGTCGGCAACACGCGCGAGGAAGGGCTCCGCCGGGCCGACATCATCGCGGATTATGTGCGGACAGCGCCGGTGGTGGCGGAGCCCTTCACGAACCCACCTGGCTACAACTCGATCGGCGCGAATGTGGCGATGCTGAAGGCCGGCCCGCGTGCGCATCGGATGGTTACGGATCGCAACGGCGTGCCGATCGATCACCGAACGGCGACCGTTGGGCAGTTCATGGATACCGACACGGTGTTCGCCGGCACGCCGGACGACGTGTTCAACCAGCTGAAGGCGTTCAACACCCGGATGGGCGGCGTCGGCCATCTGCTGTTCTTCGGCCAGGGCGGTCTTCTGACGCACCAGGACGCGAAGGAAAATATCGCCCTGTTCGGCAAGGAGGTCGCGCCCCGCCTGCTGGAACTCGGCGCACCGGAGGAGGCGGCCGCCGCCGAGTAGGCAGGCAGCAGAAACAATGCGGACACAGGACTGAAACAAGGCCACGCTATATCGTTCCCCATATTCAACAGGAGGTTGAAATGGTGAAAACCAAACGGGTCGCCTCGGTCGCGGGCGTCCTGGGCTTGGCGGTGCTCGGTGTCGCCGCGATGCCGCACGATGCGAAGGCGTGGTGGCGTGGCGGTTTCGGCGTCGGGATTGTGGTTCCCCCGGTCGTGGTGGCCCCCGCGCCGGTCTATGTCGCCCCCCCGGTCGTCGTTGCCCCCCCGCCGGTTTACGTCGCCCCGCCGGTCGCCTATGCCCCGCCGCCGCCCGCCTATTATCCCGCGCCACACCGGGTCTGGGTACCGCCGCACTGGGAAGGCCCGTACTGGGTCGGCGGTCATTGGTCCTGACCTCGGCACGGTGACGATCGCGGGAGCCGAGATTGACGCCGCGGCCAACTGGGTCCACCGCTGATACCCATGTTGCGCCGCTTCGAAGCCCTGCTCGATCCGACTGCCGGCACGCCGGAGCCGCCGCCCAACGCCGGCCTGGTTCGCTTCTACTGGTTCTATATCCGTCAGGTCCGTGGCCTGACGGTCGCGCTGTTTGTCTGCGGCGGCCTGATCGCCGTGCTGGACACGATGATCCCGGCCTTCATCGGCCGGGTCGTCGGCCTCGTCTCCTCCCACACGACCGAAACCTTGTTCCACGATGCCGGGGCCACCTTGCTCGGCATGGCGGGCGTGCTGTTGATTCTGCGCCCCCTCAGCTTCATCGCGCACAACATCCTGGTCAACCAGATCGTCAATCCTGGCTTCTCCAACATGATCCGCTGGCAGAACCACTGGCATGTGGTGCGCCAGAGCTGGACCTTCTTTCAGAACGATTTCGCCGGCCGGATCGCCAACCGGGTCTTGCAGACCGGTCCGGCCCTGCGGGAAAGCCTGGTCATGGCGTTCGACGCCGCCTGGTACATACTCGTGTACGGTTCCAGTGCGATGCTGCTGCTGGGCCGTTTGGATTGGCGCCTGACCCTGCCGATGCTGGTCTGGTTCGCCTGCTATGCCCTCATGCTGCGCTGGTTCGTGCCGCGGCTGCGCGACCGGTCCCGCCGGATGTCGGAGATGCGATCGACCCTGACCGGCCGCGTGGTCGATAGCTACACCAATATCCTGACCGTCAAGCTGTTCGCCCGTGCCCGCGACGAGGACGAATTCGTGCGCGACGCCATCGACGAGCATACCGAGGCGTTTCGGGATCAGACCCGGATGACCACTGCCTATAGCTCCACGCTGATGGTCATGAATGCCTGCCTGCTCGTGTCGATGGCCGGGGTCTCGTTGTGGCAATGGTCGGCCGGTCATATCGCCATCGGTGCGGTTGCCACCGCGATCCCACTCGCCTGGCAGCTTAATAACATCGCCGGCTGGGTTGCCCGCAGCGTCACGGGGATTTTCGAGAATATCGGCACGGTGCAGGACGGCATGCGCTCGATTGACGTACCACGGCAGATGCCTGATCCGCCGGACGCGGTGGAACTGCACGTCACCGGCGGTGCCATCCAGATCGAGAGCCTGCATTTCGATTACGGCCGCGTCCGTGAAACCACCGGCACACGCTCTCCGGCGGTTCTGCACGGCATCGACCTGACAATCGCACCAGGCGAGCGTATCGGACTGGTCGGTCCATCGGGCGCCGGCAAATCGACCTTGGTGAACCTGCTGCTGCATTTCTACGATCCCGCCGCCGGCCGCATCCTGATCGACGGCCAGGACATCGCCGGGGTGACCCAGGAAAGTCTGCGCCGGCACATCGCGATGGTGACGCAGGACACCTCGTTGCTGCACCGTTCGATCCGCGAAAACATCCGCTATGGCCAGCCCCAGGCGACCGAGGCTCAGATCATTGAAGCGGCGAAACAGGCACACGCGCACGGCTTCATCATGGGGCTGGAAGATTGGCACGGCCGCCGGGGATACGACGCCCATGTGGGGGAGCGCGGGGTCAAACTCTCCGGCGGCCAGCGGCAGCGCGTGGCGCTCGCCCGGGTCATCCTGAAGGACGCCCCGATCCTGGTGCTGGATGAGGCGACATCGGCCTTGGATTCGGAAGTCGAGGCAGCCATCCAGGAACAACTCGATACTTTGATGGAAGGGCGCACCGTCATTGCCATCGCGCATCGGCTTTCGACGATCGCGCGGATGGACCGGCTGATCGTGCTGGATCAGGGGCGCATCGTCGAAGCCGGCTCCCACACCGAACTGCTCCGCCGGGATGGCGTCTATGCCCGTCTGTGGCGGCGCCAGTCGGGCGGCTTCGACTCGGCCCGTATCCAGGATGACGTCCCCGCCAAATAGGGGTCGCGGCGGATTGATCATCGGCCGCCAGTGCGGGATGCTCGTGAGGCACAAAAGACCAAAGGAAACGTCATGACCGGCATGCTCAACGGAAAAGTCGCCCTGGTGACCGGAGGCGGCAATGGCATAGGACGGGAAGCCGCGCTGGCATTCGCCCGTGAAGGAGCCCGCGTGGCCGTCGCCGATTACGAGGCCGGTGCGGCGGGCGAGACGGTCGCCCTGATCAACGGCAACGGCGGCCAGGCCATCTCCCTGTCAGGTGACGTGACGGTGGCCGCGCAGGTTCAGGCCATGCTCGACGGAACGATCGCCGCCTATGGCCGCCTCGACTGCGCGTTCAACAATGCCGGCATCGCGCCGTATCAGGTGGATTCGTTCGGGCAATTGACCCACGAATGGTCCGAGGCGTCCTTCGACCGCATGATCGAGGTGGACCTCAAAAGCGTCTGGCTGTGCATGAAGCACGAGATCCCGCTGATGCAGGCCGCCGGCGGTGGCGCGATCGTCAACACGGCCTCGATCGCCGGGCTGATCGGGCTGAATGCCGCCACCGGCTACGTGGCCGCGAAACATGCGGTGATCGGCCTGACCAAAACGGCCGCGATCGAATACGCCGCGGAAGGAATACGGGTGAACGCCGTATGCCCCGGTTTTATCACCACCCGCATGACCGCTCGGACCCGTGAGCAACGCGGTGCCGTCATTATCGCGCGAACGCCCATGGGACGCTTCGGCGAGCCGCGTGAGATCGCCGAGATGGTCGTCTGGCTGTGCTCGGATCGTGCCAGCTATGTCACAGGCGCGGCCTATCAGGTCGATGGCGGCCTCACCGCCGCCTGACACCTCAACCAACGGCCCGAAGTATCGACTCTTCAGTCGAATGACGGGCCGGTGGTATCACTTGTTTGGTTCGCCAGCCCAGTAAGGGTCTGCCTTACCGCTCAGCGGCGGCGTTGAACCGGCGAGGATCTCTACGACCTTGGCGCGGACTCGATCATAGGGCGGCGGTTCCAGATAGTATTCATAGGGCCGAACCGCCGTGCGGCCGTTGGTAAGCTGCTCGACCGTGTCCAGGTGATAAACCACGGTTCCGTACGGCACGGTCCCATCTTCCCGCCAGCGCTCGTTTGTCTCGTTGTCCGATCTGACGACGATCAGGTGGCGCGCCGTTTCCTGATTTTCGACTGGCCGGAACAGGAAACGGAGGATGTTTTCTCCGCCTGGGTCGAGTGTCTCCTGTGCGATGACCGTATGTCTTGCCCCGAATATGCGGTCGCGGGTGAAGGACAGCTTCGACCGTATTTGCGGATCCAGCGCGCTGCGCCAGGATGTGTAGAGCGACTGGATCGCGGCATCCCGGTCCTCGGTATCCCCCTCGGCCTGGTCCACCTGGATCATCAGTTCCCACGCTGGAAACGAGGACGGCCGCAGCTTGACCAGTTGCTCCACGCGCGGCTTGGCGGCACGCCAGTTGCCATCCTCCACGCTGATGAGGCCCAAGAAGAACAGCGCCGTGGTCGGGTCGGGCGGCTTGGCGGCGAGTATGGCATCGAATGCGCGCAGCGCTTCCGCGCGGTTGCCGTTTCGCAGCAGGGTTATCGCCTGCTCCTGGCTGACAGGGGCATCAGCGGCCATGGCGACCCCGGCCAATGACAGCAGGACCGGGATGAGGAGCCAATGTCGCGGGTTCATGCCGGACCCAATTGTTAGTCTTCGCGCAACGATGCAGCTTGTAGGCCGGAAGCGCCGTACGCGACTGCCTTGCGGCGATGATAGAAGAAAACGGATATCGCCCAGGTGCCCATGAAGGCGGCAATGATACCGTAGCCAAGGCTGGCGAACTGGTCCGCGAGATCGCTGGCGCCCTGCCAGAAGCCGCCTTCGAGCCCGAAACGGTCGGACAGCAGTCCCGCGGCCTCGATCCCGCCGATGCCAAGCGCGACCGCCACGGACAGGGCGGTGACCACCAGATTGTAGTTGAACTTTCGGCCGGGATCGATGAAGGCCCAGCCGTAGGCGCTGCTCATGAGCATGCTGTCGGCCGTGTCCACCAAGGCCATCCCAGCGGTGAAGAGTGCGGGAAATATGAGGACCTGCTGCCAACCGACACCCGCCGCCGTCTGCGTGGCCGCCAGCGCGAGCAACCCGACCTCGGTCGCGGTGTCGAAACCCAGGCCGAACAGGAAACCCAACGGATACATGTGCGCAGGCCGGCGGACCATGCGGATCACCGGCCGCAAAATTCGCGTCAACGGTCCCTGTGTGGCGGCCACGGCGCCATGCCGATCGGCGCGTCGCGCGCGAATAAGGCCAACCAGGACCATCAGGTTGATGGCGGCGATGATCAGCAGGAACGTCGCCGAAACGCTGGTGCCGATCACCTCACCCAGGTGGCGGATATGCTCGATCGCGGCGCTGGAGACAGAGAGGGCGATCGCCAGACAGGCGAGAATGACGATGGTCGAATGCCCCAGGGAGAAATAAAGCCCGGTCAGATGCGGCCGCGTCCCGTCCTGCATCAGCTTCCGCACGACATTGTCGATTGCAGCCAGATGGTCGGCATCCACAGCATGCCGCAGGCCGAACAGCCAGGCGAGCAGCGCACTGCCGAGCAAGGCGGGGTGGTCAGCGAAAGCCGCGTAGGCCCAGAGCCAGGCTGCGAGATTGGCGGCAATCAGGCCGCCAAGCGGCAATCCGAATCCTTTTGTGACCGGACCTGGCAATTCATCCCCGCTCATCCACGAATGCGCCCTTATTATACCGACGCAACGGCGGCGCAAGCGACTGAACGTGGACTAAGGCGGGTTCGAGGAGAACGCCGCATGAGCTGCAGGACAGCTTGCAGGCCTAAACCTGGCGGGCCAGCTTGCGGGCGAGCAGCCAGCCGGGCAACGCGGCGATGGGCGCAGCCGGCAGCAGCAGGAGCCACCCCCAGGGCTGTCCGTTGACGATCAGGTCCATGCCGATGCCCAGCATCATGCCGCCAACCAGGCTGCCGGTTACGCCGGACGCCACGCCAAGCCAAAGGATGTCGTTGCGAGTGATCATGCGCCGGCTTGCTACCGGGCAGGGGAGTGTTTGACAAGGCGCCGGCCCAGCGCCTATACGCGCCGCTCTTCACTGCCGGGAACGTGGACGGGCCTTCAGGGTTCGCGCCCGCCTATGGGTATGAGACCGATAGGCCTACCGGTGCAACAACACGACCGAAAAGGGCAACGCGCCAATGACCAAGCGCGCTGAGAGTAAGTACAAGATTAACCGCCGCCTGGGTATCAACCTGTGGGGCCGGCCGAAATCTCCCGTCAACAAGCGCGAATACGGCCCCGGCCAGCATGGCCAGCGGCGTAAGAAGCCGACCGATTTCGGCACGCAGCTGATGGCGAAGCAGAAGCTGAAAGGCTACTACGGCAACATCAGCGAGAAGCAGTTCCGCAAGTACTACGAGGAAGCCGTGCGCCGTAAGGGCGACACCTCGGAGAACCTGATCGAGATCCTGGAGCGCCGGCTCGATGCGGTCTGCTACCGCCTCAAGTTCGCCGTCACCCCGTTCGCCGCCCGTCAGTTCGTCTCCCACGGGCATCTGCTGGTGAACGGCAAGCGGGTGAACATCCCGTCCTACCTCGTGAAGGATAACGACACGATCGAGGTGAAGGAGAAATCCAAGC
This sequence comes from Rhodopila sp., assembly GCA_031291715.1. Taxonomy (GTDB): domain Bacteria; phylum Pseudomonadota; class Alphaproteobacteria; order Acetobacterales; family Acetobacteraceae; genus Rhodopila. Next base: position 20,929 of record JARLIN010000285.1, read on the forward strand.
AGCTCGCGGTCGTGCTGGATGCGACCCAGAGCGCCGAGCGTGACGTTCCGGAGTATCTGGAAGTCGATCATCGCGCCATGAAGGGCCGGTTCGCGCGCGCGCCGAAGCTGTCGGACGTGCCGTATCCGGTGCAGATGGAACCGAACCTCGTGGTCGAGTTCTACTCGCGGTAATTCCCTACACGGTTCGGCGGCGACGGTATGTTGCCGCCGAAACGACTTCGCAGTCCGGCAGATGCGAGAGTGGCGCGATGTCCGTCACGCGCGTGCCGCGAATGTCCAGACGGCGCAGCGCCGTCAGGCCCGCCAGCGGCGACAGATCGCCGACCGCCGTATCCCCAAGCTCCAGAACTCGTAGCTTTTTCAGTCCCGCCAGAGGCGACAGGTCCGTCACCGGCGTGCTGGACAGTTGCAGGCTTTCCAGCGCGGTCAATTCCGCCAACGGCCGCAGATCGGCCACCGCTGTCCCGCCCAGGTCCAGCCGGGTCAACTGCGTCAGCCCCGCCAGAGGCGCGATATCCCGGACCAGGCTGCCGGTCAGATAAAGACTTTGCAGCCGGCGCAATCCGGCAAGCGGTGTCACATCGGCGACTGGGGTAAATGACAGGATCAGGCTCTCCAACCCCGTCAGGCCGGCGAGCGGCGTCACATCGCTGACCCGCGTCAGCCTCAGTCCCAGCACACGCAACCGGATTAGTCCCGTCAGGGCGGTCAGGTCGCCGATCGGCGTGCGGGTGAGAAACAGTCGCTCGATGCCGGTCAGTGAAGCCAACGACGGCAGATCGGCTAGCAGCATGCGCTCCAGCCGCAGCTCCTTCGGATACCAACTCGCGTTCAGGCCCATAACCTCCTGGTCATCGCCCGGGCGTCACGCATAGGCGCTATTCTGGCGCTCACTCAGAGCGCTTGGTTGTCCTTCGTGTCATGACCGGGCTCGGCCCGGTCGCCCGCGATTTTGCCGCGTCCAACATCGTAAGGCGTGGGTGGCCGGGCCGAGCTCGGCTATGACACGTGGGGCATGGCCGCTGCGTCAACCCCCGCCAAATGAGCGCCTGTGCGGCCACACCCAACGACAACGATCGTGGACGGGTTGGCATGGTTCACTCCGCCGCCATCCGGGGCGGATCGATCAGGTCAGTGGCGCGGGCGAGATCGACCGACAACAATCGGGAGATGCCGCGTTCCTGCATCGTCACCCCATACAGCCGATCCATGCGCGCCATCGTCAGCGGATGATGCGTCACAACCAGAAAGCGGGTGCCGGTGTCGCGCACCATATCCTCCAGCAGCGTGCAGAACCGCTCCACGTTCGCGTCGTCCAGCGGCGCATCGACCTCGTCGAGCACGCAGACCGGGGCGGGGTTGCAGCGGAACACAGCGAAAATCAGGGACAGCGCGGTCAAGGCCTGCTCGCCGCCGGACAGCAATGAGAGCGTGGCCAGCTTCTTCCCCGGCGGCTGGGCATAGATTTCCAGCCCCGCCGCCAACGGATCGTCCGAACCGACCAGCGCCATGTGCGCCCGGCCGCCGCCGAACATGCGCGTGAACAGCGCCTGGAAATGCGCGTCCACCGCGTTGAACACCTCGGACAGCCGCTCGCGGCCCTGGCGGTTGATATGGCCGATCGAGCCGCGCAGCTTGGCGATGGCGGTGGTGAGCTCGGCATGCTCGCGCACGATGGTGTCGATCTGCTTGCCGATTTCCTCCGCCTCCACCTCGGCGCGCAGGTTGACGGGGCCCATCTCCTCGCGTTCGCGTTGCAGCCGCTCCAGCTTGCGCCGGGCTTTTTCCTCCGTCTCCGGGCCGATCGCGGCCGGTGGATCGGGCATGGCGGGGTTGGCGCCAAGGCGCTCCAGAATGCGCTCGGCCACCACGTCCCACGCTTGCCCGGCCTGCGTCGCTTCGCCTTCCAGGCGCACCACACGCTCGCGCGCGACGGCGAGCGCCGCCTCGGCCGCCCGCGCCGAACGGTCCGCCGCGCTGGCCCGGGTCTCGGCCTGGACCAGCGTGTCGGCGGTGTGGCGATGCGCCGCTTCCGCCACTTCCAGCGCGTCGAGGGCGGCGACGTAACGGGACGCGACGGCATCGGGAGCGGACGCCCGGGCGGCGTGCTCGGCACGGGCCTCCGCCGCGCGGGCGGCGAGTTCGGTGACGCGCTCGCCGCCGTCACGGGCGCGCAGGCTCCAGTCCTCGCGC
>JARLIN010000286.1 GCA_031291715.1 Rhodopila sp.
AATGCACAGCCAGGTCAGCGCCAGGATCGAGATCAGGCGGAACGGATACAGTCCCGTTTTGTCCTCGATGACGAGATACCGGAAAATCGCCGAGCCTGAAACCCAGTCCAGCACGTGCGGATGTGGCTCGATGACCAGCGTCACGGCCATGCCCACCCCCGCCGTGACGGTCGCGAGGACATCAAGAACCCGTGGGTGGGCGGGGGACCGCATCGGCGCACACGCGAGCAGGACGCCGATAATGAACAGGAACTGCCAGGCCAGCGGATCGAAAAACCAGCCGTCACCGCCCCAGGCATTCAGGTTCACGCTGGTGAACCGCACCACCATGTAGATCGCGAACGACAGGCCGAACAGGACCCGAGGCCACCGCAACAACCAGATCGTCGCTGCGAAGAAAACCATAAGCACCACATAAAGCGGGAGGATATTCAGCAGGCTAGGCTGGAAGCGCAGCAGCAACGCCTCCAGGATGGAGCGGTAAGGGTCGTCGCCCAGCACATCCAGCCTTGTTTCCTCCAGGTAGTTCAGCCGGTTGAGGGCTGTCGCCGAGTAGGTGACCTGGGCGGTAAACAGCACGAACAGAAAGATATGCGCGACATACAGCGTCCAGGCGCGCTTCATCACGTCGGCCGCGGTCGAGATATAGCCGTGCCGGAACAGTCCCATCCCGTACGACAGCCCGGCGCCGTAGCCGGCGAGCAGCACGAAAACCTCGGTGGCGTCGCACATTGCGAAGTTGCGCAGGCTGTAGTTGCCCAGGATGTTGCCCGGAATGTGGTCCGTGTAAATCCACCACAGCGCCAGGCCGCGGAAGAAATCGACGCGCAGGTCCCGCGCCACGGATCGCCTGATCAGGTCCATCCCGCCCATGTGGGAAACGCCGCCGGTCGGGAAATCGGGGCGATACGAACCGTCACATCACGTTTTTGGGGGTGGCTCTACAGGCCCTCCCCGGCGCGACGGAATGCCTCGGCCGTGGCCAGGTACGTGTCGATGTCCCGATCGTCCGGCGCGGCCATGACATGCTGGACGCCGGCGTCGCTATAGGCGCGCAGGGTGTCGTGCATGCCACCCACATTGTCGGCGTTGCAGGAGACGCGCAGGGAGATGGTGAAACCTTTGTCTGCTCTTGCGGCGCGGAGGCGCTTCACCACCTCGGCAGCCTGATCGAGGCGGACCCGGCTGCCGTGCCAGCCGTCCAGGCGCAGCGCCCGTTTGATGGCCGCATCAGACGACCCGCCGATCCAGATCGGGATTGGCGCGATCGGCTGCGGCTGCGAACGCATCGCCTCGATCCTGGCCGGGATCCATTTGCTGTCGAACGTTACGGGGTCCTGGGACCAAACGGCGCGCATCATGGCGATGCCTTCGTCCATCCGGCGGCCGCGTTCCTTGAATGGCACACCGAGCGCATCGAATTCCTGCTCCAGCCAGCCGACGCCGGCACCCAGGATCAGTCTTCCGCCGGACAGGTTCTGTAGCGTCGCCAGTTCCTTCGCCAGCGGCAGCGGATGGCGCAGCGGCAGAACCAGCACCGATGTTCCAAGCCGGACGCGGGAGGTGACGGCGGCGGCCCAGGTCAGCGTCAGCACCGGATCCCAGAAGTTCGGCGAGGGCGGATAGGCGCCATCTTTCGGAACGATGATGTGCTCGCTGACCCAGACGTCATTGAAACCCAGCTCCTCCGCCCGGATGGCGGCGCGGCGGATATTCCCGGGTCCGGCCTTGCGGCCGATATGGGGCAGGTGGATGCCAAGCTGCATGGTCGTGTCCTCCTCCGGTCTGTTGGAGGCAGCGTGACGCGTTGAAGCGATGGCGTCCACCCTTGCGCCCGCCGCGTTGCCTGAGCCACTTTGCGGCAACGCCACGCTGACAAGGTCCGTCCGATTCCCACCACCGAACAACCGAAGCCCCCCCGGAAGACCGGCCGCAAACCCAAGGCCGCGCCCACAGGAGCGACGTTCGAACCGCTGAAGACCGAGCGGCTGACCCTGCGTCCGCTTCACCCGGACGATGCCGAGGCGATGCATCGCCTGGTCAATGACTGGGAGGTCACCCGCACCCTGGCGGAGATTCCCTATCCGTACGATCGGTCGCTGGCCGACGAATGGATCGCCTCGACCGCGAACGAACTCGCCGACGGATCGGCCTATCATCTCGCCATTACCGGCCACGAAGGAAAGCGCGAAACGCTGGTCGGCGTCGTCGGCCTTCGCGTTGACCGCACGCGGCGCACGGGTCGAATCGGTTATTGGGTTGGCCGGGCGTACTGGAAGCATGGGGTGGCGACCGAGGCGACGCGGCGACTGACAAGCTGGGCCTTCGCCAACCTGCCGCTGGACCTGATCGCCGCCGAGGTGACCGAGGGCAATGACGCCTCCCGCAAGGTGCTGCGCCGGGTGGGGTTCCGGGAGATCGGGACCGGCGTCCGCTCGTCCATCACCACCGGCGATGAACATACCGTCATGGTGTTCGAGGCGACGCGCGACGACATCTTTGGCCGGCCGGAGGCGCCGAAGACGGACCCCGCGACCCATCCGCCCGGTGCCAAGCCGCTGCTGCTGGTCGCCGCCTGCGCGCTGATCGATGTCGATGGCCGCGTGCTGCTGGCGCGCCGGCCCGAGGGCAAGAAGATGGCCGGTCTATGGGAATTCCCCGGCGGCAAGCTGAACCCGGGCGAAACCCCCGAGGCGGCATTGATCCGGGAGCTGAAGGAAGAACTCGGGATCGACGTGTCGGCCGCGTGCCTGGCACCTTTCGCCTTTGCCTCCCACGAGTATGAGGCGTTTCATCTGCTGATGCCGCTGTTCTTGTGCCGGCGTTGGAAAGGCACCCCGATGCCAAGGGAGAAGCAGACCCTGGCCTGGGTCCGCGCGTCGAAACTGACCGAATATGAAATGCCGCCAGCCGACAAGCCTTTGATCCCGCTGTTGCGAGACTTCCTCTAGGGAAAACGTCCATGCCCGCCAAAAATCCTACCGCCTGCCTGCTGGTGATCGGCAACGAGGTGCTGTCCGGCCGGACCCGAGATGCCAATATCCAGTTCCTCGCGACCAATCTGGGAAATCTGGGCATCCCGCTGCGGGAGGTCCGGGTCATCCCCGACGTGCCCGAAACGATCATCGGCACGGTGAACGAGGTCCGGCGGAAATTTGATTACGTGTTCACCACCGGCGGGATCGGTCCCACTCACGACGATATCACCAGCGAGTGCATCGCCGCGGCGTTCGGCGTGCCGTGGGAGCCGCACCCGGTCGCCTGGCCGCGGATGGAGGCCAGCTACAAACCCGGCGAGTTCAATGCGGCAAGACAACGGATGGCGACGATGCCGCGTGGCGCGGCGCTGATCGAGAACGCGATCAGTGTCGCGCCGGGATTTCAGATGGAGAATGTCTATGTGCTGGCCGGCGTGCCGCGGGTCATGCAGTCGATGTTCGAGTGGCTGGCGCCAAAGCTCGAAGGCGGCGCCAAGATCGAATCACGCTCGGTTCATGTCGTGGGCCTGCCCGAGGGTAAGATCGCGGAAGGGCTGGCGGCGGTGCAGAAGCGATATCCTGAGCTGGATATTGGGAGTTATCCGTTCTACCGGCCGAGTGGGAATGGCGTCACCCTGGTCGCCAAGGGAACGGATGGGGCGGCAGCGGAACGGGCGATCGCCGAGGTGACGCAGTTGATTATTGGTTTCGACAAGGCCCCGATCCCGGGGGAACCGCCCGAGGTTTAAGTCCGTTGCCTTATCCTCGGTGAACGCGGGGGACCTGCGCCTGTCATCGCATTTTGGTTGACGCAACCTTCGATCCCGGCGTTAGGAGCGTTGATCCGAGGCAGGCTATGATGCGGCGGATTCACTCAGGCCGTTGCGACAGGGCGGCCGTTGTCAGCGGGAATTTGGGTTGATGTCATCGAACAAGGCGCCGCAAACCATTGCAGCCACCAACGGCATTGGCAGTGACAGCGCCTTCGGGGCGGTGGCGCCCCCACTCTACCTGTCGAGCACCTTCACCTTTGAAGGCTTCAACCGGCCCGGGAAGTACGACTACACGCGGGCGGGGAACCCGACGCGCGACGTATTGGCCGACACGCTCGCCCAGCTGGAGTCGGGTGCCGGCGCGGTGGTTGTCTCCACCGGCACGGCCGCCATCGACCTCACGCTGGCCTGCCTGCAGCCCGGCGACCTCATCATCGCACCGCACGACTGCTATGCGGGAACCTGGCGCCTGCTGTGTGCGCGGCAGGCGAAACGGCAATTCGACGTCGCGTTCATCGACTTCGCCGACGAAACCGCGCTGGCGTCCGCGCTGGCAC
>JARLIN010000287.1 GCA_031291715.1 Rhodopila sp.
CGTAGATCAGCACGCCAAGCAGCAGGGCCAGGAAGCTTCCTTTGAGCGGCACCTTGAAGATGCACAACGCCATGAGGAACATCAACGCGAAATTCACCATGGCAACGGCCACATACGGAATCTGCTTCCCCAGGAGAAATTCCATGCGCGTGACGGGGGTCACATAAAGATTCGTGATCGACCCGAGTTCCTTCTCCCGCACGACCGCAAGCGCCATCAGGATGGCCGGGAACAGCGCCAGCAGCATGGAGATGGTCGAAGGCACCATCGCATAGATGCTGTCGAAATCCTGATTGTACTTGAACCGGATCTCGATATCCGCCGCCGGCGGCGGGGCCGGCTGTGTCGTCTTCACCGCCGGGTCCACGAGATACAATTGGTGCATCCCCTGCAGATAGCCGCGGATCGTCTGCGCACGAAACGGCATCGCCCCATCCACCCACGCGCCGACCGATACGGGCCGCCCGCGTTTGATGTCGCGGCCGAAGCCGGGAGGGATCTCGACCCCGGCCTCAACATTCCCGTTCTGCAGCCGCTTCTCCAGATCGGCATAGTCAGCGAGCGGCGCCTTCTCGACGAAATACGACGAACCTCTCAGTTCTTCGAGATAGGCGCGGCTCTCCGGCGTCTGGTCCCGGTCAAGGACCGCGAAGGAGAGGTTGTTGACATCGGTCGAGATGCCGAAGCCGAACACGAGCATGAGCAGGGCCGTACCGAACAGTCCGAAGGCCAACCGGATCGGATCGCGCAGCAACTCCAGCGTCTCACGAATCGTATAGGCAAAAAGCCGCTGCGGACTGAACCGCGACCGGCTTTCTGTTTGCCGGCGAACCGACACGTCTCCCAGGGGCGCGGCTGCCGACACCGTACGCGGCCCCGCTGCTTCTTCCAGGTAGCTGATGAACGCGTCCTCCAGCGTGGCGGCACCGCGCGCCTTGACCAGACCGGCCGGTGTGTCCGTCGCCAGCACCCGTCCCGAATCCATCAACGAGATCCGGTCGCAGCGCGCGGCCTCGTTCATGAAATGGGTCGAGACGAAGATGGTCACGCCTTCGTTGCGCGAAAGATCGATCAGCAGTTCCCAGAACCGGTCGCGCGCCAGTGGATCAACCCCCGAAGTCGGCTCGTCCAGGATGAGCAACTCGGGATCATGAACGATCGCGACGGCGAGCGAGTGCCGCTCGCGAATGCCGAGCGGCAGATCCAGCGTCCGATCGTCGATATAATCGACAAGCCCGAAACGTTCGGTCAGATCGGCAATGCGCGCCTTCGCCTTGCCCGCGGGCAGGTGAAAAAGATGCGCATGCAGCGTGAGGTTCTGCCGCACCGTCAGTTCGGTGTAGAGCGAGAACGACTGGGACATGTAGCCGACCCGGGTCCGCGCACCCATGTCGTTTGCGTCCACCGGTTGGCCGAACAGGAGGGCATTGCCTGCAGTAGCCGGCAGTAATCCGGTCAGCATCTTCATGGTCGTGGTCTTGCCGCAACCGTTCGACCCGAGAAATCCGAAGATCTCACCGCGCGCTATGGTGAAACTCACGCGGTCAACCGCCGTGAAGTCGCCAAAACGGCAAGTAAGGTCGTGGGCAACGATCACCGGCGCGGCGTCGAGGATACGGCGTGGCGGTATGTGGATGGCCTTGTGGCCGGCGCGCTGTTCCGCCGGCAGCAGGGCGATGAAGGCGTCCTCCACCGTTGCGCCGCCAGTCGTTTTCTTGAGTTCGGCGGGTGATCCAGCGGCCAGGACCTTGCCTGCATTCATGCAGACAAGCCAGTCGAACCGTTCGGCCTCTTCCATGTAGGCGGTGGCGACCACAAGGCTCATGCCCGGGCGGCGCGCTCGCATCAGGTCGATCAATTCCCAGAACTGGCGGCGCGACAACGGATCGACGCCGGTCGTGGGTTCGTCCAGGATCAACAGATCGGGGTCGTGAATGAGCGAGCAGCAAAGGCCAAGCTTCTGTCGCATGCCGCCCGAAAGCTTTTTGGCAGGGCGGCCGGCGAATGGCGCCAGTCCGGTGGCGGATAGCAGTTCGGCGATGCGCCACGCCCGCTCGGAACGGGACTGCCCGAACAGGCGGCTGAAAAACTCGATGTTCTCGCGAACGCTGAGATCGGGATAGAGGTTCTTGCCCAATCCTTGCGGCATGTAGGCGATGCGCGGGCACAGATCGGCCCGGTTATCCGCATTCGCCATGTCGCCGCCGAGAACCTCGACGGTCCCGGACTGAATTTCCCGCGCGCCGGCAACGAGACTTAGGACCGACGACTTTCCCACGCCATCGGGCCCGATCAGCCCGACCATGCAGCCCGCCGGGATCGCGAGCGTGACCGCGTCCAACGCGACCGCTTTGCCATAGCGCAGGCTGACCGCCTCGAGACGGGCGGCCAGGCCGCCGCGCCCGATCATTTTGCTACGTCCGCCTGCAACTCAGGCGGCCAGGCAACCTTGGGATCGGTGCGCACATAGGCGACGCCCGGAAGGCCGCTTCTCACCGCCTCCGCCCGTGTGCGCAGACGCTCGGGATCGACCCGAACCCGGACCCTGAACATGAGCTTGTCCCGCTCATCCTTCGTTTCCACGTCCTTGGGGGTGAACTGCGCCTGCGAGGCAATGAATGTCACCGCGGCCGGGATCGGGTGGGCCGGATAGGCATCGACCACGATCCGGGCCTCGGAGCCAAGCCTGATCCGGCCGGCATCCAGCGTCGGCAGATAGATGTCCATATAGACATAGCCCGTGTCGAGAACGGTGAAGACCTTGCCACCGGCGGGCAGAACCTCGCCCACATTCGCGACGCGGTACTGGATCCGGCCATCGCTCGGCGCGACGAGAGAATTATCGGCGATATCGATCTGGTAGAGCTGCACGTCGTGGGTGGCGGCCTCGAGCGCGAACCCGGCCTCGGCAACCTTGGCGATCGCGGCATTTTGCGCGGCGACAGCGCTATGCATTTGCTGCTCGCGCTGATCGAGCACCTGCCTGGTTTCAAAGCCCTTCGGCACCAGGAAACGCGCTCGGTCAAGTTCCTGCTGTGCGAGGAGCACCTGGGCGTTTTGTTGCTCCACATTGGCCTGCGCTTCGACCAGCGCGTGCCGTGCCTGAAGGACCATCGCCGCGGCCTTGCTCAGCGATGCCTGGAGATCTTGCGTATCCATCAGCGCGACGACCTGGCCCGCCTTTACCAGGTCCCCTTCGTCGGCGAGGAGTTTCGCGATACGGCCCGCGAATTTCGTGTCGATATCAATCTCATCGGCCTCAAGGCGGCCGTTGCTCCAGGCGATCCCCGGCGGCAGGCCGGTGCGCGGGTGTAGCCACCAGTAGCCCGCGCCGATGCCGCCGGCCAGCAGAACGAGTAGGAGCAGCGCAGGTCGGACCCAGTGCCGCTTGCCGCGTTCGCGCCTGGGCGGCACCACCGCCGGTAACTGCGCGGTCGCTGACGGCACCACCGCCGGCAACTGCTCGACCGCGGGCGGCCCGGTTATCTCGGGCGACGTCTTGGCGCCGTCATCGTGGGTGGAAATATTCATGCCGTCCGACATTCTTATCATAGCTTACGAAGACCGTCGGGGATTTGCGTTGATCTCGCTCAACAACCCGCCCCGGCCCAACCAGTCTTCCGCGATCGGCGAAAGCGTTCCCACCCACCGTGAAACCGCTCTAACGCGGGGCCTTCCGCTTCTCGCCCGATATCGCCGCGGTCAACCGCTGGTTCGGACGGCAGACATTCGATGCCAGCCCGACCAACTCCAGCATCCGTATGGAGGCGTAGACCACGTCGATTTCCCAGCGACGATGGCCATGCCGAGCGGAGCGCGCGTCAGCGTGGTGGTTGTTGTGCCAACCCTCGCCATTCGAAATAAGCGCGACAAGCCAGTTGTTGCGGCTTTGCTCGCCGGTCTCGTAGTTGCGGTAGCCCCAAAGATGCGCCGCTGAATTGACCGACCATGTGATGTGCCAGACCACGACCGTCCGCACGAAAACGCCCCAGATCAGCACGCTGGCGCCAAACAGGGCCGCCTCGGCCGCGCTGGTGCCGCATAGAAGGCTCGCCGCGAAGCCACCCAGGAAGAAGACCGCCCAGGAGCCGAGAAGGAGGATCGGATACAGCGGCGTACGCTCCATCCGGCGGTAGAACGGATCGCGCAGAACGTCCTTCGCGTAGCGGTCGTAGATGCCCAGCCGCGCAAGATCGCGGTTTTCGACCAGCATCCAGCCGACATGGCCCCAGAGAAAATTGACCAGCGGACTGTGCGGGTCGTCCTGGCGGTCGGAATGCTCGTGATGCCGCCGGTGCACCGCCACCCAGCGCGCCGGGGTGTCCTGCATGGAGCACACGCCAAGAACCGCGAAGGCATGCTCCAACCATTTCGGGCAAACCAGACCGCGGTGCGTCAGAAAGCGGTGATAACAGAGGTTTATGCCGAGGGTGCCGAACACATAGAAACCGCCCACCGCCAGCGCGATTCCGGTCCAACTGAAGAACAAGGGGAGTACCGCCAGCAGAGCGGCGAGATGATAAAACCCGACGGTAATCGCGTAGGACCACACGATACGGCGCCGGTCCACCGCCGCGGGCAACGACAGGCGGCTTGTCGTCGGAGGGACGGTGGCGGCCGATCGGGGCGGGAGGCTCACGAAGAGTCTCTCGAACGGTTTCCGCCAACGGGCTGGCTGGACGCCGGCATGAAGCAGCGCATCCCAGATCCTCCGTCGGTCACGGGATTATCGCACGAACGAGCCTAAATTAGCTAGCGTTCACTACATGATGGGTGTCGAGACGACGTGCTGCCGATAGGCCGGCCGCTGGCACAGGCGATCGTACCAGGCCCGCAGGGCGGGCATCTCCGGCCGGGTCAGGCCCAGATAGTCCATGCCGAACCAGCGATGCGCATGTACGCCCCAGGGGATGTCGCACAGGGTAAAATCGGCACCGGTAATGAAGTCGTGACGGCTGAGGCCGGCTTCGATCATACGCCAGGCGCGGGTGGTTTCCGCGATCGACGCCTCGATCGCCGTCAGATCCCGCTTGTCCGCCGGGGTGCGGACCAGACCCCAGAATACCGCGCTCATGGGCCGGTTCAGCACGGTCTGCTGGGCGTCCATCCAATGATCGACGTTCGCCCGCGCACGCGGTTCCGCCGGCCAAAGCGTTGAATTCGCGGCATGTACATGCGCCAGGTAGCGCAGGATGGCGTTGCTCTCCCAAAGGGTGAAAGAGTCTTCCTGCAGCGTTGGCACCAGACCGGTGGGGTTCATCGCGCGGTATTCCGGCGTGTCCGTCTTGCCGAAGGCGCCGCCGACGTCGATCCGCTCGAACGGCAGGCCGAGTTCGCCCAGCCCCCACAGCACTTTCATCACGTTGCTGGACGTGGCGCGACCCCAGACGATCCGCTGTGGATTGTTAGTCATGGTTTCCTCCGTCATCGCGATTTGCAGGGTCTGTTTCATCAAGAGACACGGGCAGGCCGGCGAGGCGGGGCTCGTTCATACTGGGGCCGCTTCCGCCACAATCTGTTCGCGGAACCTTGGCGGCAAATCTCCTGGTGTGAGCAAATCCACGGGCACACCGAGCAGCTCTTGTAATTCCTCCAGCAACCCTCCCAGGTCAAACAAGGTCGCGCCCGGCAGAGCGTCCACCAGCAGATCGAGATCACTGCCATCCTCATCGGTACCGTGCAGCACGGAACCGAAAACGCGCGGGTTCGCTGCACGAAAGCGTCCGACCACGGCACGAACGGCTGATCGTTTGAGGTCGAGAGCAGCGGATGGCTTCACGGTGTTTCCCCGTCCAAATCCGGTTGGTGCTACGCTAATCCGGCCGGCATCAACCGGCAACTTGCATCCGCCGTGCAGCCGGGGCACACGGAAACCCATGCATCACCGTCCGCCGCCGCGAACCCTCGCCGTGTTGGCCGCCCTTGGGGCGGCGGCGGCGCTCGGTGTCGCCTACGGCTCGGAGATATGGGGCGAATTGGTGCCCTGCGCGCTGTGCCTGTTGGAGCGTTGGCCTTATCGGCTCGTCATCGTCCTGGGCCTGCTGGCCGCACTCGCGCCACGTACCTGGGTGCGCCCGCTGCTGGTCGTGGCGATCGTCTGCCTGCTGGCCGACGCCGCCATCGCCGCCGTTCATGTCGGGGTGGAATTGCAATGGTGGCCGAGCCCGATGCCGGAATGCGCGGCGCCGCATTTCAGCGGCGGCTCGATCGCGGATCGTCTGGCGTCGATGCCTGCGCGTCCGTCCAAGCCGTGCGATGAGCCGACCTTTCTTATACCTGGCATCCCGCTGTCGATGGCGGCACTGAACATGCTGTTCGCCCTGGCATTTTCCGTTGCGCTGGTTATCTCTCTGTCGGGCCGGAGGAGCAGACGATGACGGATGAGCTTCCAGGTGATCCCAGCGCGCGGGAAAAGACGGAACGGATGATCCGGGTGGATCATGCGGGCGAGTATGGGGCAACGCGGATCTATGCCGGGCAGCTCGCGGTGCTGGGACGCGGCAGTAAAGGTGACCTGCTTCGCCACATGCAGGCGCAGGAGCAGCGCCATCTGCAGACGTTCAACGACATGATCGCGGATCGCCGGGTGCGGCCGACGGTGATGCTGCCGTTGTGGCACCTTGCCGGGTTCGCCCTCGGCGCGGTGACGGCCGCCCTTGGGGAAAGGGCCGCCATGGCCTGCACCGTCGCGGTCGAGGAAGCCATCGACGACCACTACAGCGCCCAGCTTGAAAAGCTGGACGACACCGAGGCCGGCCTGCGCAGCACCGTTGTAGAATTCCGTGCCGAGGAGCTTGAACACCGCGACATCGGCCTGGAACACGGCGCCGAGCAGACGCCCGGCTATCGTCTGCTGTACGGATTCATCAAGGCTGGCTGCCGCGCCGCGATCGCGATCAGCGAGAGAGTGTAAACGCCCGGGCCGTCCTCGTCCTGGCCGGGAGGCATCTGCCTGGCATCAGGATAGGCGCTGAACGGGGCGACGTCTTCGCCGGCCATGGCGGTGCGGGAGGCGCGGGAGAACGTCTCCTCCGGACACGCCCTTATTCTGATGCCTGCTCTGGCCTTCAGATTTCCTGATGTCGCCACATTTCAGGCGGCGTTTCGACGTGATGGGGTGATGAATATCCTGTCATGATCTTCGAATCTTTCCCCGCATGCGCCGGTTTCTCTTGTTAGCGGGCCTCGCCTGGGCACTGCCCGTCCGCGCCCAGCCGCGCATTGCGCCGGACCTTCTTGACTATGCCGCCCGTGCGCTCTCCCGGCTGATCGTCGGCGCGCGCCAGCAGGCGATCGCCGACGGGGTGCGTCCGATACCCACCACGGTCTATCGGTCCCTCCTGGGCTATTTCCCGGCGGCCCTGCTGCAGAAATGCCGCTTCGCCACGGGCAGTACGCGCGCCCTCACGCTGCCGGCGCTGGCCTTCTCCTATGGCGATGCGACGGCGATCACATTGGGCGATGTCGTGATCTTCAAGAATGAGCGTGTGGCCCAAACCGACCTGAAGGTCTGGGCGCATGAGTTGACCCATGTGATGCAATACCAGCGCTGGGGCATGGACGGTTTCGCCGAGCGCTATGTGCGCGACGCCGCCGCGGTGGAGCAGGAAGCCATCGACAATTCTGAGCGCTTTGCAGCCTGGTTGCCGACGCGCGGCTCTCCATAGGCAACCGGTTCCTGTTTCACCCGTTCAGGTGATGCGACCGAACGGCCGCATGAAAATCAGGAGCGAGACATGGATAAGGATCGAGTCGAAGGCGCCGCGCATCAGGTGAAGGGCAGCGTAAAGGAAGCCGTTGGCAAGGTGACCGGCGACAAGAAGACTCAGGCCGAAGGCGCCGCCGAGAAGGCGGCCGGCAAGGTGCAGAATGCTGTTGGCGGCGCGAAGGACGCAGTCAAGGACTGGGCGAACCGCTGAGCCAGCCGATGGAGGCGCGGTTCGCCGCGCCTCCGTTCAGGCTGTTTCCAGGAAGCGAGCGACCGCCGGCGTTGCTTTCAGCCGTACCAGGTCTTCCTGGGTGGGCAGTTGCGGGCGGTCGCGCACCACGTTGACCATGCAGAGGAATCCGAGCGGTTCGCCCTTGGTCGCCCTGAACTGATGCCAGGTCCAGGATGGAATGGACACCAGGTCGAACTGCTTGACCGGCCGCACCTCGTCACCCAGCAGGCATTCGCCGTTGCCGCGCAGGATCATCACCGCGTGGGCATGCTCATGCCGCTCGAGCGTGGAATAGCCGCCGGCATCCATTTCGAAATAGCGTAGCTCGCAGCCCAGGTCGTTCTCGTGGAACAATACCTGGCGGGAGATGTCCTTGAACGGCACGCTGCCGTCCTGCTTGTACGGTTGGTGCGCCACGGCTTCCCAGCGGAAGCCTTCCTTCGCGGCGCGAAAAAGCGGGGGCTGCTCTATGTCCATGGGCATTATCCTAGAGCATGATCGCGCTGAAGGGAACGTCCCCGGGGGAGAGCGCTACCCCGGGGGGAACGCCATCCCGCCGGAGAGCGTCTTCCTTCTGAACGGCTTACGCGAGATTGTGCTCTGCCACCGCGCGGGTGAAGCGTTCGGTTTCCTCGGTGATCCGGTCGCGTGCCATCAGCAGGTTGCCGCCGATCAACAGCATCGTGTCCTCACCATAGAAATCGAGGATTTCCTTGGTTCGCTCGAGCGTCATCCCCCCGGCCGGTACGGGCAGGGCTGCCTTCATCCCATCGTCTGTCCGGCGCGCATTCCCGGCCAGATGACGGCAGGTATCCCGCGAATAGCCGAACCGCCCGCCGAAACTGGGAAAGATCACCGCATCCGCGCCCATCAGCCGGAACAGGCCGCCGATGAGCAACTCGGGCGCGATCCGCGCCGCGCCGCCCA
>JARLIN010000288.1 GCA_031291715.1 Rhodopila sp.
GCGAGATGCCTGGGGTCGGAGCCGGCGTCCTGATCAGGGCACTCGACCCGCTCGACGGCATCCCGATCGTGCAGCTAAATCGCGGCATCGAGCGCTTGTGCGACCTGGCGCGAGGACCAGGAAGGCTCACCGCGGCGTTGCGGGTTGATCGTTGGCTCGATGGGCTCGATCTTTGCCAAGAAGGCCCTCTATGGCTCAGATGCGGTAACCACGAACCCAGCGAAATCGGGCAGAGCGTTAGGATCGGCATTTCGCGGGATGCGAACCGCCTCCTGCGATTTTATCTTCGAGGCAGTCCGTTCGTCAGCGGTTCGAGATCGCTCAACGACTAAGAGACCTAGCCGCTCTCCTCCTCTCTTGAATGGGAGTCAGGACTCGAAGCTCGTTCCCCTGCTGTGGAACTGGTGCGACCACGTTCGGCGCGGCACGCTGATACGGCGATCAGACTCATCATTCCTGGCGGTCCAGGTGGTTAACGAGGGAGTAACCGCAAATCTGCCACCAAGGCGAAGACCATGGCCGAACGGGTCCGTTCCCCAGAGAATGTTTGTTCCCGGCTCCTATCGCTGCTCCAGTCGGTTTCCCGCAAAATCTCTCTATCCCAGTGTCAAACCGGAAAAAGGGCCAGGTTCCCGGCGGTTTTTCGCGTCTAGATTGATACTTCGATATCCGAATGATCCGGTGATTCTCTCTCCGAAACTCGGGGATTGGTCGATTTAGATTCAGCATAAGGCGTTCGACCTTCTGGGCGTCAAGTGTGCCCAGTAACGCGGCCGTAATGCGGTAGATTACGAAGGTAATTCGAGTTTTTATGTGACACGAAAGAAGGAAGCCCGGCCTAGGCATCACTGGAAGTCGGCGCGAATGCGCCCTGCCCTGCCAGCGAACGGACCGCGTCATCGTCCAGGCCGAGCCAATCGCGCATGATGGCTCCGGTGTGTTGTCCCAACCGAGGCGGCGGTAACGTCGCTGGCGCCGCGTCGTTGCCTAGCTTGAAAGGCAATCCAAGCAATTTTCCCGCCATGCCATCAGTCCCGGCCGTGGGCGGCATCGTGGTCACCATGCCGTTGGCGAGCACTTGCTCGTGCGTAAGGATTTCCGCGAGCGAATGGATCGGACACACCGGCACACCGACAGCTTCAAGTTTCGGAATCCACTCATCGGACGGGCGGGCTGCGAAGATCTCGGCGAAGGTCCGTACCAAAAACTCGCGGTGGTTGAGCCGCTTGGCGACTGTCTCATACTCAGGATCATCGCGCAGATCGGGGCGGTCCACCGCCTCGCATAGCCGCCGCCACGATCCGTCATTCAACGCACCGGTCATGATATAGGCGTCGGAGCATTTGAAAGCCTGGTACGGCACCAGATTCCAAAGCGCGGATCCTTCCCGGCGCGGCTGAATTCCCAGTTCCAGCCACGCGATGCCATGATACCCGAGCAACGTGATTGCCGATTCCAGCAGGGAGGCCTGGACATGGCGGTTGCCGCCGGCGTCACGGCCGTACAGCGCCGTCATAACACCACCGTAAGCAATCAGCCCGGTTGACATGTCGATGACCGACGGGCCGGTGCGAACCGGGCCGCCATCTTCCGTGCCGGTGATGCCCATGATACCGGAAAAAGCCTGCATGACGCCGTCATATCCAGGGCGATCCCGTAACGGTCCCTGCACGCCATACGCGGTGATGGTGCACACGATCAGTCGCGGAAATCGCGCCAGCAATGTGTCCGGATCAAACCCAAGCCGTTTTCCCGTACCCGGCAGGAAATTGTGAATGACAACGTCGGCCTTGCCGAGCAGGTCATCGAGAACCGCCTGTCCTTCCGGGTTCCGCAGATCAAGTGTGATTCCGCGCTTTCCCCGGTTGACGCTGAGGTAACTGACGCTCTGGCCGGATGGAACGATCGGCGCCCATTTGCGGTTTTCATCACCGGTGGGTGCTTCGACCTTGATGACATCGGCGCCCATGTCCGCCAGCATTTGGCCGCACATCGGACCGGCGAGCACGCGGCTGATGTCCACTACGCGGATGCCAGCCAAGGGTCGCGTTGCGGGACGGTCGTTCATGGTCATTCCTTCCTGTTTCCGGTGCGGCGTGTATCGGGAAGAATGATCGCGCTGGATTTCTCCAGTGCGGTCTCATGCTCTTCCACTTCGTAGATGAATCGGTCGGCGCGGTAGTACGAGACATGACCGAAGGCGAGGTGACCGGTATCGTCGACCCGAAAACTGCGGATCCGCACCAGGGCCGCCATCACCGGGCACTGCAGCAGCGTTGACATTTCCGAATCGGCATAGGTCACGACGAGCTCGATTCGGCTCCGGCTGAGCACCAGATTGCCGTAATCCATAATGAGGCGCAAAATTTTCGTATGTTTGTCAGCGCCTTTGGGGAACAGACGATAGATGTGCTGTGCGACCGACACATTCATGACGGCAAACGGTTCGCCATCCTGTAAATGCAGCTTGCGGACACAGACATACTTCGGGTGCCGCGGCACGTCGTCAGGTGCCAGATCACCCGCCAGATCCGTGGTCGTCTCACGCCCAAGAATCTTGATGGTCGTTCCAGGCGGCAGCGCCACGCGGTCATTGATGGCGGCTCGCAAATTCGGGTTGTCACGGACCGAACGAACGGTATCGCACACGAATGTTCCGCGTCCCTGTCCGCCTTCCACCAGACCGTCGCTGGCCAGGATGTGCAGCGCCTGGCGCACCGTCACCAAGGACACGCGATATTCCTTCGCCAGATCCTTTATGATCGGCAATTGGGCGGTGGGCCGCCATTCGCCGTCCGCGATTCGGCTGCGGAGGCTGTTGGCGACCCGTAGGTATAGCGCAATCTTGTCTGCTTCACGGCCAAGCTGGGGGGCCATCACTCTATCCAATTGATGTTTGTCCGCGCCGAAGATGGCGCATTCGGTAACAGCCGCAAGATCAATTTAAGTGCCCCTCAACATGAAACCCCTCAGGCTGGCTTGCAGCCCGCGGCCTCGATGCTCTGGAACGCCTTGTCTGCGGGAATCGTGTCGACCAACGTATAGAAATCCCACGGATATTTCGACTCATCGGGCGACTTCACGCGGAACACATACATCGGATGGATGAACTTGCCGTCCTGTCGCACCTGACCGGTCCCGAACAGCGGATCGTTCGTTCGCATCGCCTTCATCTGATCGGCGATCGCCTTGCCGCTGGCCTTCGCCTTCTCCGGCCCCGCCGCCGCCACCGCCTTCAGGAAGTGAGTCGCGGCGGAATACGCGCCCGCCTGAAACATCGTCGGCTTTACCTTCCGCCGCGCCTCGAAGCGTTCCGCGAAGGCCCGCGTCCCGTCATTCATGTCCCAGTAGAACGCCGCGGTACAATAGGTGCCCTGCGCCGCCTCCAGACCGATCGCCTTGATGACGGGTTCGGTCATCACCAGCGCGGCGAGCTTCACACCCTGCTTTGCCAACTGGAACTCATGCGCCTGCTTCAGGATATTGATCGCGTCCGCCCCGGCATTACTGCACGCCACGATGCTTGCGCCGGAGGATACGGCTTGCAGCAGAAAGCTAGAAAAATCAGTCGTCTGCGGGAACGGATAGAACGCTTTCCCGACGCTTTTCGCGCCGAGCGATTCGACGACCTGGGCAACGTCCTCGGCGAGGTCATGGCCGGTCACGTAATCGCCCGCGATGGTGAACCATTTGTTTCCGCCAGCCGCGACCAGCGATCGGCTCGTGGCGTTCGCCAAGGCCCACAGATCGTATGTCCACTGTATCAGGGTTGGCTTGCAATACGCGCCTGTCAGCCGCGGATCGCCGGCCGTCACCGTGATGATGAGCTTGTCGCGTTGATGGCTCAGCTCCCCGACCGCGAGCGCGACCGCGGAACTGGGAACATCCAGGATCAGGTCGACGTTTTCCTCATCATACCATTTGCGGGCGATGTTTGCGCCGACATCCGGCTTGTTCAACATATCCGCGCTGATGACTTCGACCTTCAGTTCCGGATGCGCTGCCATGAAATCTGCGGCGGCGAGTTCGGCGGAAACAACGGATCCCGGTCCGGAGTTGTCGGCGAACGGGCCGCTCATGTCCGTCAACACGCCGATTCGAATGGTCTGGGCCGCGGCGGCGCGGCGCGATCGGACCAGGCCCGCTGTCGCGGCCGCGGCGCCGACAAATGTTCGCCGTCCCAGCGTCAGTGCCGGCGTGGCCTTCGAATTCACCATCTTGTTCGCCTGGCCGGCGCATTCGTTGTTGATCACCATTCTCGCTCCCCAGCTTGATCGCATCGCTTCCACCTCCGATAAACCTAATCATCTAAGATTGCAATCTTAGAGTCTTTGAGGCATAGAAGCCGAAGCCATCGATCCGGCGAACCGCGAAACCGGATGCACAAAATCAGCCTCCAAGGGAGTACAGGACAATGGATTTCTCGCTAACGGAAGAGCAAGGCGCCATCCGCGACAACATTGCGCGCATCTGCGGGCGTTTCGGTGACGAGTACTGGCTGCAGCACGACCGCGAGGCCGCTTTTCCGCACGAGTTCGCCCAGGCCTTCGCCGATGCCGGCTGGTTCGGCGCGATCTTCCCTGAATCCTGCGGCGGTGCCGCCCTCGGCATGACCGAGGCGGCGCTTATCATGCTGGAAGTGGGACGTTTAGGCCTCGCCGCCTGCTCATCGTTGCATATGAACATGTTCGGCGCGCAACCAATCGTGAAGTTCGGGTCGGAAGAACAGCAGAAGCGCTTCCTGCCGCCGCTGATCGCCGGCACGGACAGGGCCTGTTTCGGCGTGACCGAACCGGACGCTGGCCTGAACACCACGCAAATCAAGACGTTCGCCCGGCGGGACGGTGACAGTTATGTCGTGGACGGAAGGAAAGTCTGGACGTCCACGGCGCAGGAGGCAAACAAGATCCTGCTGCTGGCACGGACTACTTCATTCGAAGCCAGCAAGACTCCCACCGCGGGGATGACGTTGTTCTATACGGATCTGGACCGTTCTGTGGTCGAAGTTCGGAAGATCGAAAAACTCGGCCGAGCGGCTGTCGATTCCAATGCGCTGTTCATCGACGGACTACGTATCCCGGTGGAGGATCGTATCGGCGAGGAGGGCGAGGGATTCCGCTATTTGCTGCACGGCCTGAACTCGGAACGGATCATCGTCGCCGCCGGGTTCCTCGGCGCCGCTCGGTCCGTGTTGGAACGGGCGACCCAATACGCGAAAGACCGCGTCGTGTTCGGCCGGCCGATCGGCCAGAACCAGGCCATCCAGCATCCGCTGGCCCAAATCTGGATCGAGCTGGAAGCGGCTGAGCTCATGATGTTCAAGGGCGCGTCTCGTTACGACAGCGGCGCCCCATGCGGGTCGGAGGTCAACGCCGCGAAATACCTGGCGGCCGAGGTCTTCTTCAAGGCGGCCACCCGTGCAGTGCGCACGCATGGCGGCTTCGGTTATGCCAAGGAATTCCATGTCGAGCGCTATTTCCGCGAATCCATCCTGCCGCTGATCGCGCCGGTCAGCCAGGAGTTGGTGCTGTGTTACATCGCGGAACGGCAACTTGGCCTTCCGAAGTCCTACTGACAATCGGGCGAAGGGGATTCCCATGTGGCCAATTCGATCGTTTCTGTTCGTGCCAGCGCACCGCCGTTCCTGGGTTGGGAAGGCGATCCGCCACCGGCCCGGGGCCTGTATGCTCGATCTGGAGGACTCCGTGCCGCCTAACGAGCGGGACAATGCGCGGGCGATGCTTGCCAGCGAAATCGCTGAGGTCTCTGCCGCGGGCATCGGTGCCTTCGTGCGGGTGAACCCCGATCCCGAACAAATGCTGCTTGATGTCGCGGCCGCGACGGTCGCTGGGCTCACCGGGGTTATGTTGCCCAAAGCCGCCACGCCCGAGGAAGTGCGCCACCTCGACGGCCTGCTGAGCTACCATGAAGGCCGTGCCGGATTGGCCCATGGCGGCATCGCCATCATGCCGCTCCCCGAAACAGCGCGTGGTTTGCAGGACGCCGAGCAACTTGCCAGTGCCAGCGCGCGGGTGAAGGGGCTGGTTAGCAGCATCAGCGGGCCGGTGTCAGGGGACATTGCGCGGGCATTCGGCTTCACCGCCACGCGCGGGGGCCTCGAGCAACTTTACATGAATTCCAAAATCGTGCTGGACAGCCGGGCGGGCGGCGCGCCGTACCCCATCTGCGGCGTATTTGGCTTGCCGCTGGACGACCTGGACGGTGTCCGCGAAATGGCTCGGCGTGCCCGGGACATCGGCTATACCGGTGTGCCGGTGATGCATCCATCCCACATCGAGATCGTCGAACAGGTGTTTCGACCGTCCGTGGAAGAAATCGCGTATTTCGAGGGCCTTCTGGCCGCGTTCTCTGCCGCGGAGAGCGCGGGCGCCGGGGCAATCAGTTACCATGGAACGATGGTCGACTACGCGATGGTCCCGCTCGCCGAGTCGATTATCGCCGAGGCTCGCCGTTATGCGAAGCGAGACGCCAGCCGAAATGAATGAAGGCCTCTGCTCCGTTCAGGATAACGCTCCGAAAGACGAAGTAAGGCACCAGCCCGGAATGAGGGCTCAAATCCACAAACCTCCAGGGAAGACAGATGAAACGATCCAAAGTAATACGCTCCATAGTAACAACATCTCTGTTCGTGTTGGCAACCGCCGCGGCCGGATTGGCGTCGGCCGATGCGCGGGCGCAGGACAAGGCGTCCGGTGGCCCGATCTCGGTGGGCGGCCGCATCCTGGGGCTGCAACAAATCTGCGACGATTGCACCGTTGAGAAATTTACCAGCGAATGTCCCGGTCGTCTGGAGGGACCCAACTTCGACGCTCAAGGCAATCTGTGGATGGTCGGCATTTCACCAGGCGACATTTATCGGGTCACACCTGACGGACATTGCGCCACGGTGGCGCACACGCCCGCGCCTGTCGGTTTGCGCATCCACAAAGATGGCCGGATATTCGGAGTCGATCACGAGAGGGGGCTATTCTCGATCGATCCGTCCACGCTGACCGTCACATATTTAACGAACCAGTACAACCGGCAGACGTTTCACGGCCTCGATGATCTGATCTTCGACAAAACCGGCGGCCTATATATGACGGATGCCTACGGTTCCAGTGCGCTAGAGCCGATCGGCCAATTGTTCTATCGGTCGTCGGAGGGAGAGATCAGCCGCCTGATCGCCGGCAATCTCGCCTTCCCGAATGGCGTGGTCCTGTCGCCCGACGAGAAGACACTTTACGTCGACGACTGGGGAACCAATCGCATCTTGGCGATGCCGGTTGTTGCGCCCGGGCACATCAATCTGGAATCTGCCTATGTCTTCGCCTACCTGAACGGTGGCCATGGTCCCGACAGCATGACCGCGGATGCGCGGGGCAACATCTATGCTGCCCATTACGCCGCGGGCGAGGTTGTTATCTTTGATCCGAGAGGCAACTACTTCGGAGCGATACGGCTTCCTGAAGGCGCAGGCTACATGACCACCAATGTCGCGCTGCATGGCGGCTATCTTTACATAACGGAAGCCGATCAGCACACGGTCTGGCGCGTCAAGACCAAGATCCCTGCCAGGCCGAATTTTGCGGACCAGTAAGCAGCCTCGCGGTAGAGCAGCAGTGCCGCACCGGCCGACAAACGGTCGCGAAACCAATACCACCCCATCAAGCCTTACCAACGGAGAAACTGTCATGCCCGGACTTTACTTTGATGAATTCGAGATCGGTCAGGTGTTCCGCCACCAAATGCGGCGAACGGTGACCGAAGCGGACAATGTCTGGTTCTCGACGGCCACCTGCAATCCCGCGGCGATCCACCTGGATGAGCAGTGGTGCCAGGAGAACTCGGAGTTCGGCACCCGGATCGTCAACAGCGCCTTCACACTCGGCCTGATGATCGGCCTGTCGGTCGGGGACACGACGCTCGGCACGACAGTCGGAAACCTCGGCATGGATGAGGTCCGCTTTCCCAAGCCCGTCTTCCATGGCGATACCATTCGGTCGGAAACGGAAGTGATCGATAAGCGGGAAAGCCGTTCGCGGCCAACGCAAGGCGTCGTGACCTTCATCCATCGGGCCTTCAACCAGCGCAACGAACTCGTCGCCCACTGCAAGCGGGCCGGCCTGATGTTGAAGAAGCCGTCGTCCTGACGGCTTCCATCCGAACCCATTTTGGTTGGTGGCGCCCCGGATCGTCCGCGACCCGGGGTTCAAGCCCGGCCCAGACGGAGAGGGCTCGGTTCGACCGAAATGAGAACCGCCGCCAATGCGGTCTTCTCGATTTCACCCCCGATAGCGCAACGCCTCGACAGGCACGGCAAAGGCCGGCGTGGATTGCCGTCGACTCGGATAATACAGGTGGTAGCCGAAAGACGACGGACACCAGTCGGCCAGCACCCGGATCAACCGACCGCTGTCGAGGTGCGGTTGCGCGTAGATATGCCCCTCGACATGCCCATCAAACGTCTGGTCGCGGCGAACCGCGCCTGCGGACTGCCAATTTAGGCTGGGACAATGTAATTGCCGGCGCGATCGGGCGCGCCGTGGTAGATAGCGACGGTTGTATCCGTGTGTCGCACCAAGGGCCGGCATCGTGACGAGGAGCACGGCCAGGATCAGGTGCTTCATCCGACAACTCCCGTCCAATTTCTCCGAGCGACAGAGCTGCCGCAAGTTCTTACACGGTTTCCTTGATCTTATGCGCCGGCCAACGGCCCGCTAAGAGTCCAGGCTGAGTAAAAAGCCCACGCCTTTCCGGTCCGGGATTTGCTACGCGCGCGGCACGGCCTTGCCGGAGAATGCCGGCAGTAGTCGGCGCGGCTGACCCCAGCCAACCGATACCATCGCTCGATCTCCAGATGGCCTTGCCGCTGCATCGACGCGTAGGTGACGTCTCGCCAGGCTCGGCTTTCTCCAGGCGTTGCTCCCTGGCGTGCCGCAAGGGCGCGAAAAAAATCCAGGTCCAGCTAGTGCTGGCCGGTCTTCCGCTCCAACACCGTCCATCGACGTTTGCGTTTCAACACAACCGTTCTCTTTGCCAAACAGTGTGTCTCTTTTTCGTGTCTCAGTTTTAGGGGGCACCCCAGTGACGCAAGAGCGTCTTTACGGGAAAGGACATAGGGACGCGGTAATTCAACGCGCGAAGCGCACCGTGTGCCCCCCTGGATGCGCAGTTGTCGGGCACGGTAGGAACGCTCGGTGCGCTGCCGCGCGACGCCGACGCCAGGGTGATCATCCAGAAGGCGGTGCCCGAGCCGACGAGAGGTTCGCATGGTTGAAGGTATGAAAGGTATGATCAATACACCGCATCCGCGTCGCCGGCTCCTTCGTCTAGCGGGAGCGGCCGCGGCAGTCGCCATGTCGTCGAGGGCATTACGCGCCGAGCACCAAGACGTGGGTGCGCCGGTCGTTTCCGGCGCTCCATCGGCAAGCGTCGCAACGTTTGAGGAAGTGTGGCAGACCGTGCGCGATCGCTTCTACGATCCGCACCTGCATGGACTGGACTGGGCAGCAATCCGGGAGCGCTATGTACCGGACGCCGCGAGGGCGATCTCCGAGGACGCGCTGGCCAGCGTTATCAACCGCATGCTGTCCGAACTGCATGCGTCGCACACACGTTACTACAGGCCGGACGAACCGGAGTATTACCAACTCGCCGACATCTTCGCCGGCGCACTGCGGCGACGTGGACTGGAACGTGCCTTCCCGGACGGCCACGTGTCCTACCCCGGCATCGGCATCGTCTCGCGGACCGACACGCAGGGCGGCAGCTTTGTCACTGGCGTGATCGACGGCACGCCGGCCCAACAGGCGGGTCTGCTTATCGGCGATCAGATCATCTCCGCTGACGGCGCCCCGTTCCAGCCGGTCGGGTCATTCCGGAATAAGGTCGGCAAGCCCGTCGTGTTGACGCTGCGGCGCGCCGGCACAGTCGTGCAGGCGCCGGTCACGTCGATCGATATCGAACCCAACAGGATGTTTCTCAGGGGCCTGGAGGCCAGTGCCCGGGTGGTGCAGGTCAACGGCCGTCGCATCGGCTACGTCCACGTATGGTGCTACGCCGGCGGTGCCTACCAGCGGGCGCTCGAACATCTCATCGCGGAGGGCACGCTGAAGGACGCCGACGCGCTGATCTGGGACCTTCGCGATGGATGGGGCGGTGCGGTCCCGGAGTATCTGGACCTGTTCAACGCGCGGGCGCCGACGATGCAGGTCACCGATCGCAACGGCGCCAGAGAATTCGAAGACGTGAAGTGGCGCAAGCCTGTCGCGATGCTGGTCAACGGTGGCACTCGCAGCGGCAAGGAAGTCCTTGCTTATGGCTTCAAGAAGTACCGGCTGGGCGAGGTGATCGGCACCCGCACGGAAGGGGCGGTCCTGGCCGCTACGGCGTTCTTGATCGGCGGCGGTCTGCTGCTGCTGGCAGTCGATGACGTTCTGATCGACGGCGAGCGACTGGAGGGCGTCGGCGTCACACCGACGATCGAGGTACAGGCCGGTCCGGCCTATGCGGAACAGGGCGATCCTCAGCTGGATCGGGCGGTCGCAGTGCTGGCCGGAACCTGAGCCTCGTAACTGACGATGGTCAGCCACGCGTGGTGGTTCGCCTTGACGGCGATGGGCTATGCCAATCAAGCAGCGTTGCATTGATGATGGCGGCTACCGCATTTTCGACTTCAACTTGATCATCTCGCCATCCACGACGAACCTGCCGTATCCTTGATGGTGAATGGTCTTCGGGTTCTTTTGCGCCGGATCCGTCCAGGCTTTGAGCACCTCCAGGACGAAAAGATTGTACGTCTTCACCAGGCGGGTATTGACCACCTTGCATTCGAGATTGGCGAAACACTCGGCCACCAGAGGCGGCGCCACGCGTTCGGCCGGCACCGGTGTCAGTCCGACCCTCTCGAACTTCTCCAAGTCACGACCGGAGCAATTGCCCACCTCCACCACTTTCGGCGCCAGGTGCAGTGCCGGGATCGCGATCACGCATTCTTTCGTCGCGCGCAACGCGGCGAAGCTATGATCAGCGCTGCTTACGACACAGGCCACCAGTGGCGGTTCAAACTCGATCATCATATGCCAGGACATCGTCATGACATTGGCGCGCCCCTTCTGCGCGGTCGTCAACAAAACCACCGGACCAGGCTCGATCAACTGATACACTTTCGACAGAGGCAGGTCTTTCATCATGGCGCGACTCCTGAACCCGGTCTGCCATAACGGTCGCCCGCGAACCGGTGGCGAACAAGGTGACCGGCGAATTCGAAACGTTTGCAATCCACCGAGGGCGCCATCGCCACACGGCGTCCTCGGTGCCGCAAGCCGGCGCCGGTCGGCTTTCGAAATTCCGCGCCTAAACCCGCCTGCGAGAGGAGCACGCCCGCCATGAGGGCGACAAGCTGCGGGGTGCTGGTGACTGACGGAACACGACTATTGCTCGGCCATGCCACACGCTCACCGCGATGGGACATTCCGAAGGGAATCGTTGAAGTCGGCGAGGACCTCGCATGGGCGGCGGCTCGCGAACTGCGCGAGGAAACGGGGTTGGAAGCCACGCCTGACGCATTCGTGCAACTCGGCATCCACCGGTACCTCCCGGGCAAGGATCTGGCGCTGTTCGAATGGCGTCCAGCCTCCATGCCCGATCCGGCCACGCTCCGGTGCACGAGTTGCTTCGCCGTTGGCAAAACGCTGCTGCCGGAATTCGATCGCTTTGGCATTTTTGAGTGGCCCGATGCACTGTCGCGCGTCGGCCGGAACATGGCACGTGTTCTGGCATCGGTCCGGGACCGGGAGGATTTGTGCGGATAGAACGAATTGCTCGATTACGTGGCCGATTCCTGGGCTGATATTCAGCCGGAGCGAAAGCAAGTGCGGGTTTCGCTCCGCGTCCTCCCATCATGACCAAGCCCACAGGATAGTCCGCGCCCAGACTGGCCAATTTGCCGCCTTCGCCGCGGGTGCAGCCCTCGCAGGCCAGCACAAGGTTCCAGACGCCGCCTGCGTCGGGCATGGCCTGGCACGGGTAGCGGAAGCCATAACACGCCGCGAAGTTGCATCAGCCCATGCAACACTGCCAAAAGAGTCTGGTTCAGCGGCGGATGATTCGTGGCACCAGCTCTGAGTCGGCTGAAGGTTGCATGCCAAACAGTCCGCCAAGAAACTCGACGAACATCCTCACCTTGGGGGGCACGAAGCGAGACTGCGGGTAAACCGCATAGAAGGTCTGCCGCGCGGTGGCCCAGTCCGGCAGCAACGCGATGACCTCTCCGCGCGCCAGATAGTCGCGGGCCAGCACGTCGAGCACATAGACCAGCCCGGCCCCACGCGCCGCGGTCTTCAGGAGGGCATCGCTGCTGTTGAACAGCAGGTTGCCGGTCGGCGTGATGGGGTGCTTCTCATCGCCGTTGGAGAACTCCCACTCCCTGACCTTGCTCGCGGGGGTGGCGGCGAAGCCGATACA
>JARLIN010000289.1 GCA_031291715.1 Rhodopila sp.
CTCTCGACCTCTCCCTTACCAAGGGAGTGCTCTACCACTGAGCTACAGCAGCGCCGGGGTATCGGGCGGGGCCGTTTCCTAGCCGCTTGATCCCCCCTGTGCAAGCCCGAATACGCGCCCTATCGCGCAGAATGCACCAACAGGCACCGGCTGGCGGATAACAGCGGGAAGGCCTGGTCCGCCGGAATCGTCGCCACGCGCCGCCAGATATCGCTCGTCGGCTCTTTCGACTCCTCGCGGAATTTCACCTGCATCAGGCACATGCCATGGCTTAACCGCCCGTCGGGCCGCATTTCGCCCTTGCGCGCATAGGCGTCGGAGACCGGAGTCGCGTGCATCTGCGCGGCCACCACCTTACCATCGTCGGAGTCGGTGTCCTTCATCGCTTGCAGCATATGCCGAACCGCCGAACAGACGCCGGCGTGAACCTCGGTCGGAACCGCGTGCG
The DNA here is from genome assembly GCA_031291715.1 of Rhodopila sp. Taxonomy (GTDB): domain Bacteria; phylum Pseudomonadota; class Alphaproteobacteria; order Acetobacterales; family Acetobacteraceae; genus Rhodopila. The sequence goes on from JARLIN010000289.1 coordinate 449, forward strand.
TGCGCACCATGACCCGGTGGGTCCAATGCCCGGGGCCTCGGGCAAGGCGTCCTCATGGAACGACGTCACCAGCAACTGGCCCGCGGCTACCGAAAGCCCCTTGGCGGCGATGTCGCGGCTTTTGGGTGTCGTCAGCACGATGCTCATTTTTCCCGTCAGGCCGAACTCGACCGCCTGCTTCACCGCGGTGTTCGTGCCGCCGAGCGTGTTGATGCGAGCACCCCCGCACCGGATGCCTGCGCCGCGATCAGGAAGGAGCAGTCGTCGGTCGCGTTGAACGGGGTCTTCACGCTACCCGCCACGGCGCCGCCCCGCGCGGAATCGGACATTGCGCACCGTCTCATCGGTCGCGGCCGTGCCGGCCCCACGCCCGCATTCAACGCAGAGATCGCCGAGGCTATTCGATGGCAGCTCCGGCCCATACGAAGCCGCCATGACGATCTCAAAACGACAGCACGTCAATCCCTTCCCCGGTCGATATCACTGCTGCATGCCCCAACGCCGCACCGTCCGGTTCTCGATCGTACGGAACACCACATTTTCCACCAGCAGGCCAATCATGATGATGGTCAGCAGGCCGGCGAACACCTCCGGGATGTCGAGCTGGTTCTTGCTCTCGAAGATGTACCAGCCCAGCCCGCCCTTCCCCGACGCCACGCCGAACACCAGCTCCGCCGCGATGAGGGTGCGCCAGGCGAACGCCCAGCCGATCTTCAGGCCCGCCAGGATCGAGGGAAATGCTGCCGGAATCAGGATTTTCAGCACCAGCGGCAAGCCGGACAGCCCATAGTTCCGCCCCACCATCCGCAGCGTCTGCGACACGCCCCGGAACCCGGCATGGGTGTTCAGCGCCACCGCCCACAGCACCGAGTGCACCAGCACGAACACCAGACTGCCGACTCCCAGTCCGAACCAGATCAGCGCCAGCGGCAGCAGCGCGATTGCCGGCAGCGGGTTGAACATCGCCGTCATGGTTTCCAGGAAATCGGTGCCGATCCGGGTGGTGATCGCCAGCACGGTCAGGATTCCCGCCAGCACCACACCGGTGGTGAACCCGATCGCCAGCACCTGCAGCGACGCCCAGGCCCGTTCCGGCAGCACGCCGGAGGACATCCCGTCCCACCAAGCGGTGATCGTGGCCGAGAACGTTGGCACCAGCAGTTCGTTGTCCAAGTGCCGGGCATAGATCTCCCACACTACGATCAGGACGGCGATCAGCAGGACTTTCCGCAGCCAGACCTGGTTGTAGAGCCGCTCGAAGATCGTCAACGGCTTGGCGACAATGCCGAAATCCTGTGCCCCGCGCGGGGTCTGAATAACTTCCGGCCGGAGTGTCGTGTCAGACATGGGCTTCTTCCTCCACCCGGTCGGCGAACAGCATGCCGTGGATGCGCGCCTCCAGCGCCGCGACCACCGCGTGGTCGGTATCCGGCGGCACGCTGTTCAGCTCCGCCTTTACCTGACCGGGATGCGGCGACAGCAGCAGGATGCGGTTGCCGATCTTCACCGCCTCGGGGATCGAGTGGGTGACGAACAACACGGTGAATTTCGTGTCCTCCCACAGCATCAGCAGTTCGTCCTGCATCCGCTGCCGGGTCAGCGCGTCCAGCGCGGCGAAAGGTTCGTCCATCAGCAGGATGTCGGGTTCCATCGCCATGCCGCGGGCGATCGCCACGCGCTGCTTCATCCCGCCCGACAGCGTATGAGGGTATGCGTCGGCGAAGCGCGTCAGATGCACTTTCTCGATATACTGCATGGCCTTCTCGTCGGCCGCCCTGCCGCGCAGTTTCCCCGATGTGTGCAACGCGAACACGACATTCTGCCGGACGGTCTTCCATGGCAGAAGCTGGTCGAATTCCTGGAACACCATCATCCGGTCCGGCCCCGGTCGCGTGATGCGCTGGCCCTTGAGGCGGATTTCACCCTCCACCGGCGCCATGTAGCCGCCCACCGCCTTCAGCAGCGTCGATTTCCCGCAGCCCGACGGCCCCAGCAGGATGAAGCGATCCGAGCGCTGGACCGAAAAATCCACCCGGTATGTCGCCGTGACCAAATGGTCCCGTGTTTTGTATTGCAGCGTCACGCCGCGCACATCCAGCAGCGGCGGCGGTGATTTGACCGTTTCCAGCATCCTGCCCCTTGGTGTTCTCGTTTTCCCTGGGCAACACCATACAGACTTGCATGCCGGCCGTCTTGTCCCCACCCTGCCTGCGTTGAGACCGGGGAGAGAAACATGTCCTCGCTTCGCAGCATCCTGCGCAATCACATGAAGGAAAAACTGGCACGGAATGAGGTCGTGGCCTCAATGACCGTGCGCTTCGCCCGCTCGATCGAAATCGCCCAGATCGCCAAGACCGCCGGTTTCGATACGCTGTACGTGGATCTGGAGCACAACACGCTGTCGATCGACACGTGCTGCCAGATCTGCATCTCCGCCCAGCAGATCGGCATCACGCCGCTGGTGCGGGTGCCGGCGAACACGCCCGAATATATCTGCCGCGTGCTGGATGGCGGGGCGATGGGCGTGATCACGCCGCATGTCCGCTCCGCCGCCGAGGCCCGCGCGATGGTGGAACTGGTGAAATTCCCGCCGCTGGGGCACCGGTCGGCCGGCGGCGCGCTCTCGCAGTATCAATACCACAGCTTCCCGATTGGCGAAACAAACGCCGCAATGAACGATGCGACCTCGCTGGTGGTGATGATGGAGACGGTCGCCGCGCTGGAAAATGTCGAAGAAATCATCGCCACCGAGGGCGTCGATATGCTGCTGATCGGCAGTAACGATCTGTGCGGGGAGATGGGGATCACCGGGCAATACGATCATCCCCGGTTGAGAGACGCCTTCGCCCGATCCATCGAGGCAGCGCGCAAGGTCGGCAAACACGTGGGGGTCGGCGGGCTGGCGTCTCGGGACGATTTGATGACGCAGTTCGTGCAGATGGGCGCGCGGTATGTTTCAACCGGAACGGATCTGTCGTTCCTTATGTCCGCCTGTACCCAGAAGGCGCAGTTTGTAAGGGAGATGAAGGTCTAGCGAACGGCCGGGCTGTATAACCGGATGTGTCGTGACCGGGCCTGGCCCGATCGCGACACAAGAGAGCGGCTACCCCCCGAACATCCCCCACCCCGGCGTCGGCAGAGTCACCGTCAGCACCGACCCGGAACGCGATTCCGTAATGAACAACGTCCGTCCATCATCCCCGCCGTAGGCGATGTTCGTCGTCATATCCCCAGCACAGCTCTTGATGTAATGCAGCGGCTGACCCACCCGGCTGAACACCCAGACCGCGCCCAGCGTCGGATGCGCCACCACCACATTGCCGGCTTCATCCAAAGCCACCCCGTCCGGCCCCGCGCACGGCAACTGCACGAACAGCCCGACCCGCAACGCCGGATCGTCCAGATCTACCCGCCAGATCGCATTGGCCCGGGTCACCGCCAGGTACAGCGCATTCTCGCGTTTCGACAGCACCAGCCCATTCGGACTGGGCGCGTTCGAAACGATCGTGTCCAGCCCGCCTGCCGCTGTCAGCCGATACACATGTCCAGACGGGTCCTGCAGCCCCGTCCGCCCCTGGTCGGTGAAATACAAATCGCCGTTCGAAGCGAAATGCAGATCGTTCAATCCCTTGAACCGTTCCCCGGCCCGGGGTCCACTCAACACCGTCACGATCGTTCCGGTCGCGGGGTACAACACCATCAGCCCGTTCTTACGGTCCGCGATGAAGGCCCGTCCGTCCTTGTGGAACTTCAGGCCGTTCGGAATCCCGTCATACTCGACGACCACATCCCACTTCTTGTCCGGGGATATCCTGTAGATACGCCCCGCCTGCACATCGACGCAGAACAGGTTGCCCTCTTGGTCGAATGAAGGCCCCTCCAGGAACCCAGCCCGACCGCCATCCTTCCGTCGCGCCAAATCCGCCGGGATCGCCGAGAACACCGTGGTCTCATGCACCTTCGGCGCCCGCCACACTGGAACCATCTCAGATCACCCCTGCTTCCGCCAACGCCGCGATCTCCGCCGCGTCGAACCCCGCCTCGGCCAACACCGCCCGCGTATGCTCACCCAAAGCCGGCGGAGGCGCAGTGATCGGCATCGCCTCCCCACCCAGCCGAAAGCCCGCGCCCACGACCTGCACATCCCGATCAAGCGCCGGCACATGCACCGTCTGCAACTGTCCGCGTTCCCGCATCTGCGGATGGTCGGCGATCTGCGGCACGGTATAGACCGGCCCGGCCGGCACGCCCGCGGCGACCAGCTTCGCCTCCCACGCCGCCGCCGTGTCGGTCGCCAGCTGTGCCTCCAGGACGGACTGCAACGCCGCCTGGTTGCGCATCCGGTCATCCCGCTCCCGGAACCTCGGGTCGTCCTTCAACGCCGGCACCCCCAGCGCATCGCAGGTGGCGGCAAACTGCTTCTGCTCATTGTTGACGATGTTCAACGGACCGTCGCCGGTGCGAAACGTGCCCGACGGCGCCGAGGTCTGGCTGTGGTTGCCGATCGGCTTCGGCACATACCCGGCGTTCAGGTAACTGGAGATCACCCAGGACGACATGCTGGCCAGAGCGCAATCCAGCATCGAAACGTCGATGATCTCCCCCTCGCCCGTCGCGTTCCGCCGCACCAGTGCCGCCGCGATCGCGAACGCCGCTGTGATCGCCGCCGTCGTATCGCACACCACCAGCCCGGCCTTCATCGGCGCGGTCTCGGCATCGCCGGTCAGACTCATCAGCCCGGCGTAGCCCTGGATGATCTGGTCGTAGCTCGCCCGTTCCGCCAGCGGTCCGGTCTGCCCGAACCCGGACACCGCGCAGTAGATCAACCGCGGATTCAACGACAGCAAAGAGTCGGCCGACAACCCAAGCCGTTCCATCGCACCCGGCCGGAAATTCTCCAGCACCACATCGGCGGTACCAGCCAACCGGCGGAACACATCCTTGCCCCGTGCATCCTTCAGGTTCAGGGCGATCGACTTCTTGTTCGCGTTGAACGCCAGGTACGACGTTCCCATCCCCCGCTTCCCCGCCGCCGCATCCGCGCCCATCTTTCGCGACAGGTCGCCTATGCCCGGAACCTCGATCTTGATGACGTCAGCCCCCATCAAGGCGAGCTGATACGACGCCAGCGGGCCGGCGATGACATTCGTCAGGTCCAGCACACGGATACCAGCGAGCGGCAGACGCTTCATCTTTTGTCGAACCGGTACTGTCGCGCGCAGCGATCAATCAGGCTCTCGATTGAACCGAACACCGTCGCCCCCGCCGCCGTCAGCCGCTGCGTCTTCGATGCCAGCGTCCCGGATTCACCATGCACCAGCGCACCCGCGTGGCCCATGGAGACACCTTCCTTGGCCTCCCGCCCCGCGATCAGGGCCAACAGCGGCTTCTTCGCGCCAAGCCGGGCATAGGCCTCGGCACATTCCTCCTCTTCTGTGCCGCCGACCTCGCCGACCAGAACAATGCCTTTCGTGCGCGGGTCGTCAAAGAACACGGGCAGCATGTCAGCGAAACGAACCCCTTTGACCGGATCGCCGCCGACGCCCACCCAGATGCTTTGTCCGAGCCCCTCGCGCGCGAGCCGGTAGCCGACCTCGTAGGACAACGTGCCGCTTTTCGACATGATTCCGATCGGTCCCGGGTTCAGGCAGACATCCGGCAGGAATCCCAGCTTGCACTCGCCGGGCACCGCCAGCCCCGGCGTCGAGGCGCCGACCCACGTTGCCCCGGCGCGCCGCACCGCCCTTCCGATCCTGATTGCGTCATGCAGCGGAACCCCTTCCGCGACCGTGACGACCAGCTTGATCCCCGCCGCCAGGGCCTCCTGCACTGCGGCCCAGGTCTCCTCCGGCGGCGCCATCGCGACCGATGCCAACGCCCCGGTCTCCAACACCGCCTCGGCACATGACGCGAAGACCGGCACACCAGCCGCTTCCTTCATGTCCGTCCGTGTCGAGGTCCCGCCGACAATATTTGTCCCGTACGCCCGCATCAGCGCCGCGTGACTGCGCCCCATGCGCCCCGTGATGCCTTGCACGATCACCGGTGTCGTGCGTGAAAGGGAGCCGATCATGCCGCTGCTCCCACGATCGCATCGATCCGCGCCAGGGCTTCCTCCAGGTCTTCGGTGACCAGCATCCCCGGCTGCGCTTCACCGAGGATTCGTTGCGCCTCCGCCGCGTTGCGTCCGACCAGTCGCGCCACGACCGGCACCCGCAATCCCGGCGATGCCTGGATCGCCGCCGCCAACAGCCCGGCGAACTCGCCCAGATCGGTGATGCCGGCGAAGATGTTGACCAGCACTGCCTTTAATGAAGACCGGGAGGTGATCCACTCCAGCACCCGGATCAACCGGGCGGGACTGCCGCGCATCTGTCCGGTGCGGATGTCGCAGAAGTTCAGCGGCTTGGCACCGCGCGCCGTCAGTTCGTCGATCAACATCATCGACAGGCCGGCGCCCGTGGTTACCAGGCCGATCTCGCCTTCCGGATCGAGTTCGACATAATCGAATCCTTCCGCCAGTTTCCGGCAGGCATCCATGTAGATCGCTGGCCGTGCCGCGATCAGCGAGGCGATGCGCGGCTGGCGGCCGACCGCGTTCAGATCGACGACAACCTTGGCGTCGCCGGCCACACAGCCGGATTCGGCAACGAACAGCGGATTGATTTCCGCCAGCGCCAGTTCCCGTTCCAGCAGCATCTCCGCCAGCGCCTTGCCGATCGCCGCGACCTGTGCGCGCCACGCTTCCGGCTCGTCCGCGATCAGTTCCGCCAGGGCTTCGGTTGCGGCGCCTGGATGCGGCGGACACAATCGCCCTTGCGCCGATCCGGACTGCTCGATCTCGCCCCCGCCCTGAGCGGAATAGATCACCCGCAGCCCATAGCTGGCCGCATCGACCATGATGGCGAGATAACGCTCCTGCCCGGCCGCCGCCTGCTCCACCAGGCAGGCATCGACGCTGTGCCCTTTCAACCGGGTGCGCAACATCCGCGCGACAGCCGCCTCGACCTCAGCCCGCGAGCCACAGCGCACGATCCCGCCCGCCTTGCCGCGCCCGCCGACCGGCACCTGCGCCTTCACCATCCACGGGCCATCACCTGGGAGCGGCGGCACGACATCCGTCACGACAACGCCCGCCGGAACCGGGATGCCGTGCTCTGCGAACAGGGCCTTGCCGTCCGCCTCGATCAGCAGCACGTCAGAACGTCCCCAGGCCCATGATGCCGTCCGCGACATCGAACTCGCCGACGATCTTCTTTCCGATCAGGTCTCGTAACGTTTCCGATGCGCCGCCGCCGATCGAACCATAGCGCGCGCCGCGATAGAACCGGGAGACCGGATATTCGTCGGTGAATCCGAACCCGCCGTGGACCTGTACTGCCTCGGTTGTCACCCGCAACGACATTTCGTTGCAGAAGATCTTCGCCGCCGCCGCCATGAACGGATCGGGGAACGGATTGGCGGTCAGGCAGGCGCGATACAGCAGACCGCGCCCGGCCTCGATGTCCTTGAACATATCAGCCAGTTTCCAGCGTATCCCCTGAAAATCCGAGATCGGCTTATTGAAAACGGTGCGTTCACGCACATAATTCACTGCCTCGTCGAACGCACCTTCGGCCAGCCCGAGGGAAATGGAAGGGTTCAAACACCGCTGCGTATTGAACGCCGTCAGCAGCTTGCGGAATCCGTCCTCACGAATGACCAGGTTCTCCAGCGGCAACTCGCAATCGTTGAACTGGATTTCGTGCAGGTTCTCGCCGCCCATCGTGTGATAGGTGCCGGTGACCTCGAAGCCTTTGGTATCGGGCTCCAGCAGCACGCATCCGATCCCCTCCCGTCCCGGCTTCCCATCCACCCGGGTGAAAATCACGAACATCCCGGCCTCGCGCGCCCGGCTGATCAGCGTCTTCGTCCCTTTCAGGATCACCCGATCGCCGACGATGCGCGCATTGGTGCGGTAATTCGCGACATCGGTGCCCGCATGAGGCTCCGTCATGCACACCGCCAGGATACAGTCGCCGCTGACCACCTGCGGCAGGATACGCTCCCGGATCGACGCCGGCGCATACCGCGCGATCACCCGGGTCTGGACGCCCGCCTCGCCCAGCACCGCCATGGCGGTGACGTAATCGACCTTGGCGATCTCTTCGAGGATCAACGCGGTATCCAGGATCGGCAGGCCGAGGCCGCCATATTCCTCTGGCACCGACATGCCGAGCACGCCCAGTTCGGCGAGCTTTTTCATGTTCTCCCAGGGGAACGTGCCGTCCATCCAGCGTATGGCGTTAGCTTTGAATTCGGTCTGCGCGAGCGACCGCACCGAGGCGATCATCTCCCGCTGCTGCGCACTGATTTGGAAGTCCATGGTTTTGTTCCCTCGCCTTATGCGAGGGACTGTAAACGGGGACCGGCCAGGCTGAAAGGTTGGTGGACCGAAGCCTCCGGCCTCCCCGGTGGAGAATGGGTCGGCGGGGCCTTGGCCTATCCGTCATGCTCCGCTCGCTTCTTATCCTGATGCCTATGGGCACACGCCCGGCCGGGCGGTGTCCTATCCGTCATGGCCGGGCATGTCCCGGCCATCCATCCCCAGCCGTTCCTGCGCAGATGGCCGGGACATGCCCGGCCATGACGAATACAGGGACTGCCGTGCTCCGCCCGCTTCGTACCCCGATGCGTAGGGGCACACGCCCGCCATGACCGCGAGGGTGAGGGACCTAACCCGCCTCGATCCGGATCAGCGTCGGCTCTTCCATCACCGTCGGCAGCGCGCCGATGCGGTTCAGTGCTTCACGCATCGCGCTTTCCCGCGTTTCATGCGTCACCAGCACGACCGGCACGGCCTCCCCAGGGCTACGGCCGCGTTGCAGCATCGATTCCAGCGACACGCCCATATCCCGCAGGATCGCCGTCACGTCCGCGATCACCCCCGGCCGGTCCACGACCATGAGCCGCAAGTAATACGGCCCGACATGGCTGCTCATCGGCACCGACGGCGCGGTGGACAGCGCCGAACCAGCCGCCCCCCAGACCGGAGTCATCCGGTTCCGCGCGATATCGATCAGATCCGCCACCACGGCCGAGGCCGTCGGCCCTGCCCCGGCCCCACGGCCTTCCAGCATCACCCGGCCGACGAAATCGCCCTCGGCCACCACCGCGTTGAACACCCCGTCCACCCGGGCGATCGGCGCTGTCTGCGGCACCATGCAGGGATGGACACGAGCCTCGATCCCCGCCTCGGTCCGCCGGGCAATGCCGAGCAGCTTGATGCGGTAGCCAAGCTCGTTGGCGAAGGCGATATCGACGGCGGAAATCCGGCGGATGCCCTCCACATGTACATGGTCGAACGCCACCGGCCGGCCGAACGCCAAAGCCGCCAGGATCGCCAGCTTGTGCGCCGCGTCGATACCGTCAATGTCGAAAGTCGGATCGGCCTCGGCGTATCCAAGCTTCTGCGCGTCGGCCAGAACCTCGGCGAACTCCCGCCCACGCTCCCGCATCTGCGTCAGGATGTAGTTGCACGTGCCGTTCAGGATACCCGCGACGGCCGTGATCCGGTTGCCGGCCAAACCCTCGCGAAGGGCCTTGATGACCGGGATCCCGCCGGCCACCGCCGCCTCGAACCCCAGCGGCACGCCATGTTCCTCGGCGGCTCGGGCCAGTTCCGCCCCATGCACCGCCATCAGCGCCTTGTTGGCCGTCACCAGCGGCTTGCCGGCGGCGATCGCGGCCTCGGCCAACGCCCGCGCCGGCCCTTCCGAACCGCCGATCAGTTCCACCACCACATCGACGGCCGGGTCCGCGGCCAGCGCCACCGGATCCTCGTACCAGCGCAGCCCGCTCACCGGGAAGCCCCGGTCCTTCGACCGGTCCCGCGCCGATACCGCCGTCACCGCGATCGGCCGCCCTGCCCTGGCCGTCACGATATGGGCGTTGTCGCGCAACATCTTCAGCACCCCGCCGCCGACTGTCCCCAGCCCGGCGAGGGCGACGGAAAGCGGCCGGCTCATGGCGCGTTCGCTTCGGACAGTGCCGGCTCAGCGACGTTGGACCCGGTCTGCATGAAGCCACGGATGTTACGAATGGCCTGCCGCAGCCGGTGCGTATTCTCCACCAGGGCGATGCGGACATAACCCTCGCCATACTCGCCGAAGCCCAGGCCAGGAGCGACCGCGACCTTGGCCCGTTCCAGTAGCAGCTTGGAAAACTCCACGCTGCCCAGGGACGCATACCGAGGCGGTACCGGTGCCCAGGCGAACATCGATCCCTCGGGACTCGGCACATCCCAGCCAGCCGAAGCCAGGCCCTTGATCAGCACATCCCGGCGTTCGCGATAAAGTGTGCGCATCTGCTCCACGCACTCCTGCGGACCGGTCAGAGCAGTCGCCGCCGCGACCTGGATCGGCGTGAAGGCGCCATAGTCCAGATACGACTTCATCCGCGTCAGCGCATTGATCAGACGCGGGTTGCCGGCGGCAAAGCCCATCCGCCAGCCGGGCATCGAGTAGGTCTTGGACAGGCTGGTGAACTCGACCGCGATGTCCTTGGCGCCCGGCACCTCCAGGATCGAGGGCGGCACCTTGTCGCCAAAATAGATCTCGGCGTAGGCGAGATCGGACATGACCCAGATCTCGTGCTTGCGGGCGAAGGCCACGATCTCTTTATAGAAATCCAGGTCAGCCAGATAAGCCGTTGGGTTTGAAGGAAAGTTCACGATCAATGCGGTCGGCTTCGGAACGGAATGCCGCACCGCGCGATCCAGCGCCCGCAGCATGTCCTCGTCCGGCGTCGCCGGGATGCTGCGCACCGCGGCGCCGGCGATGATGAAGCCGAACTGGTGGATCGGGTAGGATGGGTTCGGCACCAGGATCGTGTCGCCCGGGCTGGTGATCGCCGACGCGAGATTGGCAAGCCCTTCCTTGGAACCGAGCGTGGCGACCACCTCCGTTTCCGGGTTCAGGCCGACATTGAAGCGGCGCTCGTAATACGCCGCCAGCGCCCGGCGCAGTCCGGGGATGCCCCTGCTGACCGAATAGCGGTGGGACCGCGGGTCCTGCACCGTCTCGACCAGCTTGGCGACGATGTGCGGCGGCGTCGGGCTGTCGGGATTGCCCATGCCGAGGTCGATAATGTCCTCCCCGGCGCCTCGAGCCTTCGCCTTGGCCGTATTCACCTCGGCGAAGACGTAAGGCGGAAGACGGCGGATGCGATGAAACTCGCCGGACGAATCGGAACTCATGACAGGCCTTTCGGGGTTCAGGAACGGACTATTGTAGCAATTGCAGCGACGCGCCGCGACCGGAAGCTTCCGCGCTGACGCGGATGGCATTGCCGGGCACGCCCGCCGCTTTCAGCGCATCGACGATCGATTGGGCACGTGACAGGCCGAGGTTCAGCGCGGCGGACTGGGCGGCGGGATCGCTGGAGGCCGCGTCGCCAAATCCGGTGACGGAGATCGTGCCGTTGCCGCGCTTGGCGGCGAAGGCCTTCACCTCGCTGGTGGCGGGTGCCGACAGGTTCGAAGCGCCTTCGAGGAAGACGATAGACGCGGACGGGCCGGCCGAAGGCTCCGGCATTGGTGCGGGCATGGCCGGCGCTGCCGGCGGCGCTCCAGCGGCGGCCGGACGC
>JARLIN010000290.1 GCA_031291715.1 Rhodopila sp.
CACGACCTGAAGGCGTATCACCTCGCCCATCAGACTTTCACCGATGCCACCGCGCTCGACCAAGCTATCCATGCAGCCGTCGCCGACCTTAACCGCGAGCGCAGGGTCGTTCCGTTGGTCAAGCCGCGAATCTCTGCTTAGGAATTCGTTCTTGCGTTCTGCGTAATGTTCACTTATTGTCCACAGGAACTAACGCAGAACTTTTCGCCGCAGGTTTCGCCATGTCCCTTTCAACCCTCGTCACCCCGGCCATCCTCGACAAGGTCATCGGCGACCTCGTGCCGGTTTTTCTGACCAGTGTCGGCGGAGACCTGATTGCCGCCCGTAATGCCGCCGGCAGCATGCTGGCTGCCTACGACGTTGAAACCGAAGAAGAACTTCGCCTCGCTGCCGAGATCACCAGCTTCGGGTTCGGTGCGTTGGACGCTCTCGGCAAGTCGATGAACCCCGATCTGCCGCTGAACGCTGTCCTTCGCCTGCGCGGCTGCGCCAATTCCCTGCAACGCTCCAAGCACCAATGCCAGCGCGCTCTGGACGCACTGCGGAAACGACGCCGGCTCGCCGCCGTCACGGCCGCGGAGGCGCTCGCTCCGTCGCCAGCGTCGGACAATCCCGATCCGGCCCCGCCTGTCGCGACCCCCGACCGGCCCGGGATCGACAAGGCGCTCGGCCTGATCGAATTCGCCCGCGAAGCGCTGGAAGCGAGCGGCAAGAAGGGTGTCCAGTCCTGGGGCCTGTCACGCCAGAAGCGCCGCGCGGCCGAGCGGATCGCGGAGAACTTCAAGCGGAACCAGGCCGAGCACGCCCGCCGGGAAGCATTACGGGATGAGGAGCAGGCCAGTGTGGCAACGATCGAGACAATGCCCACGGTGATGCCGGTGGCGGCCCTGAGCCAATCCGCCTCGCCCGTGTAGGCCAGCCGGCCCTGACGAATCGGGCCATCACGAGGATTGAGAGGCAGCGCCAACACGCGCGGCCGCCGCATCGATGTTCCTGGACCTGTTGGAAGAAGCAGCGCGCCGGATCTCCGCCGTATGGGAAGGGGCATCTGGAAGGCTGATTCCATACCGCTGAACTTATGATTCGAGGCCGGCCTCTCATTGCTTGTAGGGTGCAGGGCTAGAAACGAGGGGCGACCATGAAGCTGGGTTTTTTCACCATGCCGATCCATCCGCTGGGCAAGGACTGGCGGCAAAGCCTGCGGGAGGATCGTGAAGCCTTCATCCTCGCCGACGAGCTGGGTTACGTCGAAGGCCTGTGCGGCGAGCATATCACCGATCTGGCCGAGAACATCACGTCCTGCGCCATGTTCATCGCCACCCTGGCCAGCGCCACGAAGCAGATCCGGCTGGGCACCGGCACGGTCAACATGCCGAACGCGCACCCCGCCGCCGTGGCCGCGCAGCTTGCGATGCTGGATCACCTGCTGGATGGTCGCCTGATCTTCGGCATCAGCCCCGGCGGACTGCTGTCCGACGCCGAGGTGTTCGGCAATCTGGATGCCAACCGCGCCGAGATGTTCCTGGAGGGCATCAACATGGTCCTGGCGATCTGGGCCGGCCAGGCACCGTACAATCTCGAAGGCAAATACTGGCAGATTTCCACCGAGCGCACCCTGATGCCCGAGATCGGCCAGGGCTTCATCGGCAAGCCGTTGCAGCAGCCGCATCCGCCGGTCGTGGTTACGGCCGTGTCGCCGCACTCCCAGGGCGTGGCCGAAGCCGCGGCGCGGGGCTGGGACGCGATCTCGGCGAACTTCCTGCTGCCGAAATGGGTGAAAACGCATTGGCCAAAATACGAGGAAGGCTGTGCCAAAGCCGGGCGCGAGGCCGATCCCGCGAATTGGCGCGTGGCGAAAAGCCTGTGCGTGGCCGACGACCTCGCCACGGCGCGGCGTTACGCGACGGAGCCGGACAGCCCGTACCGGCAGTATTACAACTCGTTGTTCACCAAGTTGAAGAAGAACGGCCGCCTGATCCTGTTCAAGACGCACGCGGAGCAGCCGGACGAAGAGGTCACGCTGGATTATGTCTGCGAGAAGCTGATCATCTGGGGCACCCCGGACAAGGTCGCCGACAACATCCTGGCCTTCCGTGAGGAAGTCGGCGATTTCGGCACGCTGCTTTATGCCGGCAAGGACTGGGCGGACCCGGAGCTTGGCCGCCGCTCTATGATTCTGACCGCGGAAGAGGTGCTGCCGCGCCTCAACGCCGCGATCGCAACCCGCGCCGCTGCCGCGTAGTGTCGTATGATCGACGCCCATCACCATGTCTGGCGCCTCGCACGCGGTGATTACGCCTGGCTGACGCCGGCGTTGGCACCGATCCACCGCGATTTCGGCCTCGATGACCTGGCGCCGCATTTGGCCCGCCACGGCATCGAGGCAACCATCCTGGTCCAGGCCGCGCCGACCGAGGCGGAAACCGCTTTCCTGCTGGATATCGCCGAACGAAACACCGGTGTCGCCGGTATGGTCGGCTGGGCGAATTTCGAAGCCCCAAACGCAGCAGAACGCGTGGCCGCCCTGGCGGAGAACAGGCTGCTCGTCGGGTTGCGGCCGATGGTGCAGGACATCGCCGACGACGACTGGCTGCTGCGCGACGATCTGGTGCCAGCCTTGAACGCGATGGTCCGGCATCGACTGGTCTTCGACGCACTGGTTCTGCCGCGCCATCTGCCCCCGCTGCTGCGTGTCGTGGACCGCCACCCCGACCTGAGCGTCGTGCTCGATCACCTCGGCAAGCCGCACATCGCCGCCGGCACGCTCGATCCCTGGCGGGCCGATCTGGCGCGTCTGTCCGAACGGCCAAACGTGGTCTGCAAGCTGTCCGGCATGGCGACCGAGGCGCGTCCGGACTGGCATTCAGACGACCTGCGACCCTATGTCGATCATCTGCTGGCCTGCTTCGGGCCGGACCGGATCATGTGGGGCAGCGACTGGCCGGTGGTGAACCTCGCCGGCGGCTATGACCGATGGCGCGAAGCCGCGCAGAGCCTAGTGCCGAAAGCCGCTTGGGCGGCCATTTTCGGCGGCACGGCCGAGCGGATCTACCTGTCGAACCGCGGGAGGGCACGATGCTGAAATCGATCGATCCGGTGCTGTCGGCGGACCTGCTTTGGGTCCTCGCCGCCATGGGCCACGGTGACGACCTGGCCCTGGTCGATGCCAATCACCCGGCCGAACGTATCGCGCGATCCACGGCCTCCGGACGGGTCATTCGTCTGCCCGGCCTGCCAATGGCCCGCGTCGCGCGGGCGATTCTATCCGTCCTGCCGATCGACGATTTCACGCCGGACCCGATCCGGCGCATGGAGGTCGTGGACGATCCCGCCGCCTGGCCAGAGGTGCAGCGGCAGGTCGAGGCGGAGGTTGCCGCCGTCCTGGGGCAAAGCACGACCCTGCACGGGATCGAGCGCTTCGCCTTCTATGAGGCCGCCAAAGCCAGCTTCGCCGTGGTTCAGGTCGGCGACCCGCGGCCGTATGGCTGCTTCCTGTTCCGCAAAGGCGTCGTCGCCGGCGACGAAGAGACGTTGCGGACCGGACGCGGTGATGGCTCCTGATCCGTTACGCTGCCGGGTGCAGGCGTGCCGGCATCCAGTTCGCCGCGCGCCGCGACAGCCTCTCGTCAGTCGTTTCGGCATCGTAGTCGGGCCGGATGGCGTCTTGCGTGAACGCCGCGCGGTCCCGCAGGCACAATGTGTTGATGACGGCCCGTGGTCCGGCGGAGGTTTCGCACACCGCGCCGATATACACCCCGCAGCGGCGGCAAAGCAGATGGTCCGCCGTGCGGGATCCGAACCGGTACTTCTCCACAAGTGACCAGTCCGCCGCCCGGATATCGGCTTGTCCGGCCGGATCCGACACCGTGCGGGTCGCATGGGATCGGCAGAAAGAGCAGGTGCATGAGCGAATGGGATTGTCCGCCGGTGGCCTGGTCAGCCTGACATGGACCTGAAGATTGCCGCAGTGGCAGCCGCCATCGTGTTCCATCGCCTTTGTTTCCTCGATTGGGGGCTCGCCCGGGCAGCCGGCCCCGCACGTCTCGCTGGCAAACGCGATCATGAGCGACCCCAGTCCGAACGCAATGGCCGTTGACGACGCCAGCGTGCCCAGGATTCGAAATTCCTTTGAATTCCGACAAGCGGGGAGGGTACACCGGATAATATTGCCATAATAAACCAAAAGGCGGATGGGGGGTAATAATGTGCAGGCGTAATAGATCTGTCTCCATGCAGGCCGTGTATTGGGCCGGTTGGCCGTATTGGACCTTATCCCTTATGTCGCTGGCTGTGTTGCTTCTTCTTGGCCCCGCCGCTGATTGTTGGGCCGCAGATGCAGTACGAGGTGTTACAGACACCGAGATCGTGATCGGATCTATCACGGATCTATCGGGCGTCTCGGCGATACAGGCGGTCAACAACATCGACGCAGTGCGGCTTGCATTCGATGAGGCGAACGCGAAAGGCGGGGTGCATGGCAGAAAGCTGCGGCTGATCGTGGAGGACACACAGTACCAGGTGCCGCGTGCCGTCCAGGGCA
>JARLIN010000291.1 GCA_031291715.1 Rhodopila sp.
CCGGACAAATCAGCGCCCACGCCGGATCAGGAGCCTTTCGACAGATCGTCCAGCAGCTTCTGCGCCAGCGCCTTTTCCTTGAATTCGGACTGGTTGGCGACCACCGTCTCAAGCGCCTTCTTCGCCGCGTCCTTGTCGCCGGTGTCCTTCAATGCCACCGCATAATGATAAAGGATGCGCGGGTCCGACGTTCCGTCGCCAGAGGCCTGGCGAAGCAGTGTGACGCCGCTCTGTGCGTTGCCCGAAGTGGTCAGGATCCAGCCGAGCGTATCGGCGGTTTGCGGGCTGGGCGACAGCACATAGGCCTGACGCGCGAGAGCCTGGGCCTTCGCGTCATTCCCCTGCTGCTGGTAAACCCAGGCCAGGTTGTTCAGCGCCACCGGGTCATGCGGCTTCTGCTTGAGCAGCACTTCCAGATATTTGGCGGCGTCGTCCAACTTGGCGGTGGCGATGTTGATCTCGGCCAGCTGCTCGGTCGCGACCATGTCGTCGGCGTGCTTGCCCAGCCAGTTCAGCAGCAGTTTGCTGGCGTCGTCCGCCCGCCCGGATCGCAGCATGGCACCCGCCAGGCGGGTGACGAGCAGGCTGGACGGCGCTGCGTTGTTGGCTTCGGTGTAGGCCGCCACAGCATCGGCCGGGCGGTTCGCCGCCAGATAGATGTCGCCCTTCAGCGCCTTGATGCCTGGGAATTCGCGGTCCTGGGACTGCAAACGGTCGGCCGTCGCCAGGGCGGCATCCATGCCCGTGGACTTCAGGTCGATCATGACATAGTCCTGGTACAGCTGATAATTCCGTGGGTTGGCGGCGATCCCGGCGGTGATCACGTTGCGGGCGCTTTCGAAATCGCCGGCTTCGACCAGCAGGGCGACAAGCTGACGCCGCGCCCCGATCACGTTGCCATCCTGCTTCAGGATATCCGCATAGGTGGAACGGGCGTCCTTCTTCTGCCCCAGGGCGAGATAGGCCGCGGCACGCAAGCTCAGGATGTCGGTCGAGGAAGCATTTGATCCCTTCTCCGCATCGGCGAGGTCCAGTGCCTTCTGCGGCGCGCCCGAGCGAATATAGAGATCACCCAAGCTGACGGTGATGCGGGTCTGGCCGGGATCGGTACGATGAGCGTGTTCGAGCAGATCGATCGCATCCGGAAGCCGGTTGGACTGGACGTCATTCGAAACCATCATGGTCAAGGCCGGTTCGGCGGTCGGCTGCCTGGTCAGGACGTCGGTCAGGATCTTCTCGGCCGCGGGCTTGTCGCCCAGCATGATATCGACGCGGGCGAGATTGATCTTGGCGGGCGTGAAGTCGGGATACTTCTGCACCAGATCGCTGAATGCGGCTTTCGCGCCGGTGAAATCGATCTGGGCGAGCTTGAACAGGCCTTCCAGGTTGCCGACGACCTCGGTCTGGCCCTGAGCGGCCCGGATCTTGGCCAGAGCATCGCCGGCCTTCGTCGTGTCACCAGTGGCCAGCGCGGCGAAGAACAGCGCCTCACCCACGGCGGGCAGCTTCGGCGCGAGTTCCAACGTATGCTCGAGGTCGCCCATGGCGGTATCGACATCGCCCATGCCCATGCGAACCGAGGCCAGCCGGGTCTGCACGCCGACATCGTTCGGTGCCAGGGTCTCAGCCTTCTGGAACGATTGTATCGCTTCCGGGCCACGTCCCGTCGCCGCATAGGCGCGGCCCAGCAGGTCATAAGCCTCGGCGTCGCCCTTGCCGGATTCGGCGACCTTGGCGAGGGTTTCGACCACCTGATCCGGCCGGTGCTTGGCGAACTGGATCCGTGCCAGCACCTTATATGCCGCCAGATCGTTCGGCGCCCGTCCCAGGTATTTCCGCGCCGATTCTTCGGCCTGCTCAAGCTGGCCAAGCTGCTCCTTCACAATGGCCTGCAGATAGAAGGCACGCTGGATGCGGCCGATATAGCCGGCGATCCGTTCCAGGTCCGCGTCGGCGGCCTTGTAGTTGCGCGACTGCGCCTCCATCACCGCCTGAAGGTAGATCGCCTGGACATTGCCCGGCGTGCCTTTCAGGACCACGTCGATGTCGACCTTGGCGGCGTCGTTCTTGCCGGCGGCGAGCTCGAGACTGGCACGGTCCAGCCGCGCCTGCGTGACGCTGGGCTGGTCGATGATCAGTTCATCCAGCACGGCGATCGCGCCGGGCACGTCGTTCTTCAGGCGCAGCAACTGTGCCTTGGCCAACAGCGCCTCGGCCGATTTCGGCTGGGCGGCGATCGCCCGGTCGATCTTCGCTTGCGCGCCTGCCAGATCGGCGCGGGCGACCGCGAGACGCGCATCGGCCAGTAGCGGCTCGACCGCGTTCGGGGAGGCCTGTTCAGCTTCGGCGAAGGATCTCTGGGCGTCCTCGGGGCGTTTCAGGCCGATCTGGGCATAGCCGCGCGCTACCAGGATGGAGGCATCCAGCAGCTGGTCTTTGCCATCCGGTTTCAGCTTTTCCAGAACGTCGTCGAACTTGTTCTGCGCCAGCAGGGCCTGCGATAGCAGCGGAACGGCCTGGTGCGGATCGAAACCGCGATCACGGGCGGCGATCGCCTCGCGTTCCGAGGCGACCGGATCGCCCAGCTCGAAAGCGACGCGACCGAGCCAGTAATGGGCTTCGGCGTTCTGCGGATCGTTGCGGACGGCATTGCGCAGGTCGATCTGGGCGGATTTCAGATCGCCCTTCTTCAACGATGCCTTCGCTGTGGCGAGATAGTCCGCGGCATGAGCGGCGATCGGGAAGGCGCCGAGCCAGGCGCCCATCATGATCCAGCCGAGAGACCTGTAGCGCATCAGTTTCATCCTCAATCGTTCTGCATCGTTGTTTCGCCGGCCATGGCCGCGGCGTCGCCGGACCTGACCGCTTCGTTGCCGAGGCCGTGAGCTTCCATCAGGCCATACAACGTGGGGCGGCTGACGCCCAGCAGCCGGGCCGCCACGGACAGGGTATGGTTGCTGCGGATCAGTGCTTCCTGAAGCACGTCCCGCTCGGCGCGCAAGCGGGCGGACCGAAGATCAAGGTCCGGCGGTTCCTCGGCTGGCGGCGCGAGTTCGAGATCGGCGGCGTCGATCATGCGCCTGTCGGCCATGACGACGGCGCGTTTGAGCCGGTTTTCCAGTTCCCGCACATTGCCGGGCCAGTCGTGCGCGTTGAGCGCGACGGCGGCCTGTTCGGTGAAGCCACGAATGCCGCGGCCGAATTCCTGGTTGAAGCGGTTCAGGAAGAAGCTCGCCAGCAAGGCGATATCCCCGCCACGTTCGCGCAACGGCGGGATACGGATGGTGAAGGCGTTCATGCGGTAGAACAGGTCGCCACGGAAAACGCCCTGGCTGATCTTCTCGTCCAGGTTCGCGTTGGTGGCGGAGACGATGCGGACATCGACCTGGATCTTCTGCCGCCCGCCGATGCGTTCGACGATCTGGTCCTGAAGGAAGCGCAGTAGCTTGACCTGCAGCGGATGCGGCAGGTCGCCGACCTCATCGAGGAACAGCGTGCCCTTATGGGCGCTCTCGATCTTGCCGATGGTCTGCTTCACCGCGCCGGTGAAGGCACCGCGCTCATGCCCGAACAGTTCGCTTTCCAGCAGGTTTTCCGGGATGGCGCCGCAGTTGATGGCGACGAACGGCTGCTTGGCGCGCGGTCCCAGGTCATGCACCGCTTTCGCCAGCGCTTCCTTGCCGGTTCCGCTTTCGCCTAGCAACAGGACCGGAACATTGGTGGTGGCGATCTTTTCGATATCGCGGCAGATCTTCAGCATCGCCGTGCTGCCGGTGATGATCCGCTCGATCGGCGAGCGCACGGGTGCGGCGGCGAGGCGGCGGTTCTCTTCTTCCAGCCGGTGAAGGTTGAGGCCGCGTTCGATAATCGTGCGCAGCACCTCGATCTCGACCGGTTTTTCACAGAAATCATAGGCACCGAGGGCGACGGCGCGGAGCGCGTTCTTGCGTTCGCCGTTGCCGGTCACAACGATGATCTTGGTCTGGGGCGCGATGCGCAACACCTCGGTCAGCGTGGCGAAACCTTCGCTGACACCGTCGGGGTCCGGAGGCAGGCCGAGGTCCATGAGGACGACGGGCGGACTTTCGCGTTTCACCAATGCCACGGCCTGGGGCCGGGCATGTGCCATCAGCACGTCGCTCGCGGGAAACGCCCAGCGGTACTGAGAGCAGAGTCCTTCATCGTCTTCGACGATAAGCAGTTTTGGTTTCGCCATTCGGGTTCCGATTACGCCTCGACAGATGCGGGTGCGGCGAGGTTGGGCCGGACCGAGGGAAGAATGATCCGCATCGTGGTGCCGGCGCCCGGCCGGCTGAGAACGAGCAGGTCGCCACCGGCATCGCGCAGCAGTTCGCGCGCCTGGTAGGCGCCGATCCCGTGACCATCGGTCTTCGTCGTGCGCAGCGGACGAAACAGTTCGTCGCGGACAAATTCCGGCGGCATGCCCGGGCCATGATCGACGATATCCACCACGACCCCATGTGCCTCCACCCGCAGTTCGACGTGGATCGCCGTGCCGGGTTCGGAGGCTTCGACCGCGTTGTTCAGCAGGTGAGTGGCGACGGCGTCGAACGCATCCGGATCAATGGCCGCGCCGGCCCCGCCGCTATGGTCGATGAACACGATTTCCTGATTTCCCGTCATTTGGCAGGCTTCGACGAGGTCGCGCAACCGTTCCGCCGGTGTGATCAGCGCGTGGTCCCGTTCGTGGCGTTCCGCCTGCAGCCGGGAGAGCAGCCGTGTGATCTTGCCGACGGAGGCACGCACCGTCGCCAGCATGTCGCGCTGGAATTCCGGATTGTCCGCGTAAACCTCGGCATTGGTCAGAAGCATCGAAAGCTGCCCGGACACGTTCTTGATGTCGTGGATGACGAAGGCGAAACGCTGGCTGTATTCGCGAAGCTGCTGGGTCTGCGTCAGGACCTGCATGGCACGCTGTTCCGCCACACGGCTCGCGATTTCGCGACCAACCACTCGTAGCAGGTCGTATGCCTCCCGGTCCAGTTTGAATTGCGCGCGGGAGCGGGCGAGGACGACGAAGCCAATCAGCGCGCCGAAGTGATTCAGCGGCAGTACGACCCAGGATCGCGGCAGTTCGGGCAGCCATGCGTCCGCGCCGGCATGTTCGTCCAGCCGGACGATCCAGTCGCCGTCCCGGAACAGCGCGACCAGCGGGTGACCTGGTGGGATCGGGGCGGTGACCGTCGGCATGTTCCAGGAGCCGGCCCATTGGAAGGCGACGTCACGCGGCGGGCGGACGAACAATGCCCCGGCCGGACTGTCAACGACCTCGGCCGCCGCATGGATTGCTCTTTTGTGCAGCGCAACAAAAGCTTCGGGTGCGGTCAGTGCGTCGATGCAACGCATCCATTCCTTGCGGTAATCGTACCGGTGGCTGAAGAAATTCTCCACCACGATGGATTTGATGCGGGATCGGGCGGACCCCGAGGTGAGGGTCACCGCGATGGTCAGGATGGCGCCGAAGATCAGCGAGGTTTCGGCGACCCGGCCCCACTCGGAGCCGCCGCGGCGGAAGACCTCGCCGATCAGGGCGATCGCCAGCAGGAAAATACCGCTCGCGATCAGGGTGAAGCTGTGGAAGACGACATCGCGGGAGACATGGATATCGATCGCCCAGCGGCGGTTTCGCACAACGGCGACGGCGATCAGCGGTGCGGCGAGGATGCTGGCAGGCGCACGTGCTTCGACCAGTGCGAAGGAAAGCCGGTGGAACAGGACGCCGTCGGCATACAGCAACAGGTCGTAAATGAAGAGACCTCCCAGGGCGACGCATAGGAGGTTGATATTCCACCGTGATTCGGACGGCGTGTTGAAATACAGATTTTCCAGCAGAAGCACGTTGCAGACGGCGAAGCCGAGCCTGATAGCGGTGCCGACGGATTGGAGGCTGGCGGTGGAGGGGCCGGCGAACCATTCGAGCAGCGGGGTGCCGCAAAGCACCAGCAGTGCCAGCAGCCCCATCGTCTTGAAGGCGGCGGTGATCTGCTCGTTCGAGGCGACGGAACGCCGGTAAAGGTGCAGGATGAAGCCATACCATGCGGCGGAGCGGCCGATCTCCAGCCAGTCGGCGAGGCGACCGACGGGGACTTGCCACGCCAGGGCGAAGGTTGTGGCCCAGGCCGCTGTCAGCACGCAGGCGAAGACGAGCCATGCGCCGGTGCGGCTGAGCGGAGGCCGTGCCAGAATCAACACCGCCAGCAGGCCATAGACGACCGCGCAGACGCCATGCAGGACAACGATCGCGGGAAGGTCCGGGGTCATGATCACGTGGTTGCTAGCACGAGGGGCAATCGCATCGTCCGCCGGTCAGGTCCAGGAAAATCCGCCGGATCCGCGCTGGTTCGGACGATCATGCGCGCGGCACCCCGCGGCATGTCTTTGGCGGGATCAGCGCGCTCCTTCACGGAACAGGACGACCCGGATAGTTGAGAGCAGGATGAACACATCCAGAAAAAAGCTGCGGTTCTTCACGTAGTAAAGGTCGTAGGCGAGCTTTTCGCGGGCATCCTCGACCGAGGCGCCGTAGGGGAAATTGACCTGTGCCCAGCCGGTCACGCCCGGCTTGACGTATGCGCGCTGCCGGTAGAACGGAATGGCGCGTGCCAGTTGCTCGACGAAATGGGGGCGTTCCGGCCGCGGCCCGACGAGACTCATTTCACCGCGGATGACATTTGCCAGTTGCGGTAGCTCATCGATACGGGTGGTGCGGATAAAACGACCGACCCGGGTGACCCGTGGATCCTGTTTCTGTGCCCAGCGTGGCTTTCCGCT
The DNA here is from genome assembly GCA_031291715.1 of Rhodopila sp. Taxonomy (GTDB): domain Bacteria; phylum Pseudomonadota; class Alphaproteobacteria; order Acetobacterales; family Acetobacteraceae; genus Rhodopila. The sequence goes on from JARLIN010000291.1 coordinate 6,793, forward strand.
GGCCTCGGCGTCGGTCGTCATGCTGCGGAACTTGAATAGGGTGAATGGCTTGTCGAACCGGCCGGTCCGCCGCTGGCGGTAAAACACTGGGCCGGCACTGTCGATTTTGATCGCCACCGCGGTC
>JARLIN010000292.1 GCA_031291715.1 Rhodopila sp.
GACAGTAGCATACCGGGCGAAACCGTCTTCGGAGATCCGCGTGAAGATGGATCGATCCCCGTATGGGTGGATTTCGGCGGCGTCGTGCCGGAGCAATATCGGGACGAGCGAGGACGCCTCCTCCCCTGCATCGAATATGAGTTCTGCAAGTGGGGCTGGCCGCGGGTGCATGTGATTAGGCATGGAAAAAGGACCCCATTGGAGGGGTGATCGGCGTCCAAAAGGGACCCCTCTGACGACGGGGTTCACGATGGCTTTCGTGTTGCACGGGGGCCTGGAGTGGGATGCTGGTTTTGGAGACGGTTGCGAAGATCCGCCGGGCGTATTTCGTTCAGAAGAAGCCGATCAAAGCGATCTGCCGTGAGCTGAAAGTCTCGCGAAAGGTCGTGCGGAAGGTGCTGCGATCGGAAGCGACCGAGTTTCGTTACGAGCGTGCCGATCAACCACTTCCCCGGATTGGCCCTTGGCAAGATGCTCTGGATCAGTTGCTGGCGTTGAACGAGTCCAAGCCAAGCCGCGAACGGCTGACGCTGATCCGGGTCTTCGAGACGCTTCACGGGCTTGGTTACGAGGGCGGCTACGACGCGGTGCGGCGCTATGCGCGGGTTTGGCAGCGCGATCAGGCTGCGACCTCCGCCGGCGCCTTCATTCCGCTCAGTTTCGCTCCAGGCGAGGCTTATCAGTTCGATTGGAGCCACGAGGTCGTGCTGATCAACGGCATCACGGTAACGGTGAAGGTGGCGCATGTCCGGCTGTGCCACAGCCGGATGCTGTTTGTGCGCGCGTATCCGCGCGAGACGCAGGAGATGGTATTCGATGCTCACGACCGGGCGTTTGCGTTCTTCAAAGGCGCTTGCACCCGCGGCATCTACGACAACATGAAGACCGCCGTGGATGCGATCTTCGTCGGTCGCGAGCGAGCCTACAACCGACGCTTCTTGCGAATGTGCAGCCACTATCTGGTTGATCCGGTGGCTTGCACCCCAGCTTCGGGTTGGGAGAAAGGCCAGGTCGAGAACCAGGTTGGTCTGGTACGGGAACGGTTCTTTACCCCGCGATTGCGGGTCAAGAGCTACGACGAACTGAATGCCTGGCTGCTGGATCAGTGTGTCACCTACGCCAGGGCGCACCGCCACCCCGAACGGCGCGAGCAGACGATCTGGCAGATGTTCGAGGCCGAACGCCCAAGCCTGGTGCCGTATGCCGGCCGCTTCGATGGGTTCCATGCGGTGACGGCTGCGGTGTCGAAGACTTGCCTCGTGCAGTTCGACAAAAACAAATACTCGGTGTCAGCCGGCGCGGTCGGGCGACCGGTGGAAATCCGCGCCTATGCCGACCGGATCGAGCTGCGTCAGGACGGCCGGATTGTCGGCGACCACCGCCGCTGTTTTGGACGCGACCAGACAGTGTTCGACCCCTGGCACTATGTGCCGGTTCTGGCCCGCAAGCCGGGGGCACTGCGGAATGGAGCACCGTTCAAGGACTGGGTTCTGCCCGCCGGGCTGGAGCGAGTGCGTCGCAAGCTAGCGGGCAATGCCGACGGCGACCGCCAGATGGTCAGCATCCTTACCACGGTGTTGAGCGACGGGCTGCCCACGGTCGAGGCGGCTTGCCTGGAAGCGCTGCGTGAGGGTGTTCATTCCGCCGACGTCATCATCAACATCCTGGCCCGACGCCGCGAACCCGAACCAGCCGGCACCATCGCCACACCGGATGCGCTGCGGCTGCGTCATGCGCCCGCCGCTGATTGCGCGCGATACGACAGCCTCAGGAGGGTCCACTGATGGAGCGTTCCGAAATCCTCGCCACCATGAGTGAGTTGAAACTCTATGGGATGAGGGCAGCGTTCGACGAGGTCATCGCCACGGCGGTGAAGCGTCAGCATGAGCCGCAGCGCGTTGTCGGCGATCTGCTGACGGCCGAGATCAGCGAGAAGCAAGCGCGCTCGATCAAGTATCAGATCACCATCGCCAAGCTGCCGCTGGCCAAGGATATCGACGAATTCAGCTTCAGCGGCACGCCGATCAATGAGACCTTGGTCCGTGATCTCATCGGCGGCAACTTCCTGGCGCATCAGCGCAATGTCGTGCTGGTGGGCGGGACTGGCACCGGGAAGAGTCATCTCGCCATCGCAATCGCCCGCGCCTGCATCCGCGGCGGAGCCAGGGGCCGGTTCTTCAATGTCGTTGATCTGGTCAATAGACTTGAGGCTGAGGGCCGGTCCGGGCGCCAAGGGCGTCTGGCCGACTATCTGTGCCGCAAGGACTTCGTCGTCCTCGACGAACTCGGCTATCTGCCGTTCGCCCAGGCTGGCGGCCAGCTGCTGTTCCATCTGATCAGCCGCCTGTACGAGCAGAGCTCGGTGATTGTGACGACGAACCTGGCGTTCGGCGAATGGCCGAGCGTGTTTGGCGACGCCAAGATGACAACAGCGCTGCTCGACCGACTGACGCATCATTGCGACATCGTCGAGACCGGCAACGAAAGCTGGCGCTTCAAGAACCGCGCCTGATCCAGCTTCGACGTCGTGCCAGGGCTTGCACCGGTGGGTCCACAGGGCGCCCCCCGCGCGCCGCTGCGTCAGCCTTTCGAGGGGCACTCCGCGGCGCGCGGGTCCCCCCCTATGGACTACCGGCACAAGCCGCAACGAAAGGGGTCCCCTTTGCACGCCGATAGGGGGTCCTTTTTGCATGC
>JARLIN010000293.1 GCA_031291715.1 Rhodopila sp.
AATTCCTATTCCGCCATTCCGTCCTTTACCCTGCCGTACCGCAACGGCTGGCAACTCGCGACGGATGAGGTCAACGCGCGCGGTGGCATACTGGGGCGGAAGCTGGAGGTCATAAGCCGCGACGACGCGGGTAAACCGCAGGACGCGATCAGGCTCGCGGGCGAACTGCTGGACGCGCAGAAGGTGGACATCCTGGCGGGCGGCTATCTGTCGAATGTCGGCCTTGCACTGTCCGACTACGCCCAGCAGCGCAAGCGCCTTTACGTCGCTGGAGAGCCGCTGTCCGACGCGCTGGTCTGGGAAAAGGGCAACCGAACCTGCTTCCGGTTGCGTCCCTCGACTTACATGCAAGCCGCGATGCTGGTCGAGGAAGCAGCGAAACTGCCGGCCAAACGCTGGGTAACCGTCGCCCCGAATTACGAATACGGCCTGTCGACGGTGAAGTGGTTCAAGACACTGCTCACGGCCAAACGGCCAGACGTCGAATTCGTCGCCGAGCAATGGCCGGCACTGGGAAAGATCGATGCCGGCGCGACCGTCGCCGCGCTGGCCGAGGCCAGGCCTGACGCCATCCTGAATGTCACCTTCGGTCCGGACCTGACGAATTTCGTGCGTCAGGGCAACACCCGCGGATTGTTTGAGAACCGCTCCGTCGTGTCCGTCCTGACCGGTGAGCCGGAGTATCTGGAGCCGCTAGGCGACGAAACCCCGGAAGGTTGGATTGTCACCGGCTATCCGCAGGCACAGGTGGGAACCAAAGCCAACCAGGCCTTCATAACGGCCTACCAGGGACGCTTCGACAAATTGCCGGGGATGGGTTCGGTGGTGGGCTACACGCTGATCCACTCGATCGCTGCCGGCATTACCCGCGCCGGCGGGTTGGACGTGGACAGGCTGGTGGACGGCTTCAGCGGCGTGACGTTCGACACCCCGTTCGGTCCGGCCTCCTACCGTGCCCTGGATCACCAAGCCACGCTCGGCACTTTCGTCGGCAAGACCGCGGTGAAGGACGGCAAGGGCACGATGGTCGATTGGCGCTACGCCGATGGCGCGGTGTACCTGCCATCAGATCGGCAAGTCAGGGAATTGCGGCCGAACGCTGGATGAGGCGGCCGTTCCAGCCGTCATGGACTTCCTCGCGATCCAGTTCCTGACCGGCCTGTCCGGATCGGTCTCGCTGTTCCTCACTTCGGCGGGACTGACGGTCATTTTCGGCGTCACCCGTGTGGTCAATTTCGCCCATGGCAGCCTGTTCATGCTGGGCGCCTATATCGGCTGGAGCATCCTGACCCGCCTGCCGCACGACCCGCTCTGGTTCGTCGCCGGAGTCATCGCCGCGGCGCTGGCCGTCGCCGCGATCGGCGCGGCTCTGGAAACGACACTGCTGCGGCGCCTCTATCGCCTGCCCGAGTTGTTTCAGTTGCTGGCGACCTTCGGCGTCATGCTGGTCATCCAGGATGTGACCCCGCTGCTCTGGGGCCCGAACGACCTGCCGCTGCCCCGCCCGCCCTGGCTGCGCGGCTTCATCACGATATTCGGCGCGCACTTTCCCCGTTACGACCTGATTCTGATCGCGGTCGGACCGATCGTACTCGCGGGGCTGCTGCTGCTGTTGGCACGCACTCGGTTCGGCATGCTGATCCGCGCCTGCACTGAAAATCGCGACATGGCTGCCGCCCTGGGCGTCGATCAGCGGCGGCTCTCCACCATAATCTTCGCCCTCGGCGCCGGTCTGGCCGGCTTGGGTGGCGTGCTGATTCTGCCCGACACATCGGCGAACACGCAGATGGACCTGTCCGTGATCGTCGAGGCATTCGTCGTCGTGGTCGTCGGCGGCATGGGCAGCGTAACGGGCGCGTTCCTCGCCAGCCTGTTGATCGGAGAATTGCAGGCGTTCGGGATCGTCCTGCTCCCAAAGGCGACACTCGTCCTGATCTTCGTGATCATGGCCGTCGTGCTCAGCTTGAAACCGCACGGATTGCTGGGATCAATTCCATTGGCCACGATCCACCAGGCGACGCGGACACCGTTTCGCCCCGCGTCGCGGCGCTTGCGTTTGCTTGGCTGGGGCGCGGTCGTGCTGATGGCGACGGCGCCGTTCTGGTTGCCGCCCTACTGGCTGTCCGTGCTGACCGAGGTATTGATCGCGGCCGTGTTCGCCTGCGCCTTGCATTTGATGATGGGACCAGGCGGCATGATCAGTTTTGGTCATGCCGCATGGTTCGGCCTGGGCGCTTATGGATCGGCCTTGACGCTGAAGACCCTGGCGGCACCGATGCCTCTCGCACTGCTCGCCGCGCCTGTGGTCGCGGGGGTGATCGCGGCCTTGTTCGGGTGGTTCGTCGTCCGCCTGTCCGGTGTCTACCTGGCGATGCTGACCTTGGCGTTCGCACAGATCGTCTGGGCAACCGCCACTCAGTGGACGCGGCTGACCGGCGGTGATGACGGCATCTTAGGCGTATGGCCATCCGGTCCAGTGCCATTCTTCTGGTGGGTGCTCGGCCTCACCGTGGTCGCGATCCGGCTGCTCCAGCGTGTGATTGGATCGTCGTATGGGCTGGCGCTCATCGCCGCCCGCGATAGCGAGCCGCGCGCGTTGGCGATCGGCTTGCGGCCGGCTCGGCTCCGTATGGTGGCGTTCGCCCTGTCCGGCGCGGCGGCGGGACTGGCCGGTGGGTTGTTCGCGTTCAAAAGCGGGAGCGTGTTTCCGACCTACGTCGCGGTGGGTAAGTCGGTCGATGGTCTGCTGATGGTCCTGCTGGGCGGCATCGAGACCCTCATCGGCCCCATCGTCGGGGCGGTCGCCTACACTGGACTCTACGATCTGCTGCTGCAGACCACATCGATGTGGCGTTTGGCGCTGGGACTGACGATTATCGCGCTGGTTCTGCTGTTCCCCGACGGCCTGGCGGGTGGGCGGCGACGGCCATGACCCTGTTATCGGTGCGCAAACTCAGCAAGGCATTCGGCGGCAATCAGGTCGTCCGCGGCGTGTCGTTCGACGTGGCGGCCGGTGAGATCGTTGCGCTGATCGGCCCCAACGGAGCCGGAAAATCGACCTGCTTCAACATGCTGAATGGCCAGATCGGGCCCGACAGCGGTGAAGTCCTGTTCGACGGCATGAGCATTGGATCATGGAGCCCGGATCGCATCTGGCGCCTGGGCGTCGGACGCGGCTTTCAGATCGCGGCAACATTCGGCTCCATGACCGTACGGGACAACGTCCGGGCGGCGTTGCTCTCCCGCCATCGTGCGGTTTGGCGCTTCTTCCGGCCGGCATCCGGCCTGTTCACGCAAGAGGCGGACGCATTGCTCGCCCGCGTTGGGTTGACGCCTCTGGCATCCCAAGGCTGCGGCACGCTTGCCTACGGTGACCTGAAGCGGCTGGAACTTGCGCTCGCGATGTCCAATCAGCCGCGGCTGTTGCTGGTGGACGAACCAACCGCCGGGATGACCCCAACGGACCGGGGCGCGGTCACTGACCTGTTGTTGGCCTTGGCGCGCGAGAGCGGTTGCGCCGTCCTGTTTACCGAGCATGATACGGATGCCGTGTTCCGGATCGCCGATCGTATCCTGGTCATGGACAAAGGTGTCCTGATCGCAGAGGGAAATCCCGCTGCCATTCGGACAAATGCCTTGGTGCGGGCAGCCTATCTTGGTGTATGAACCGAGGCATCTAACAATAAGAACAGGGGCGTCCAAAAATTGGCCGTCAGCCGAACGGCTCCTTTATGACGAACGTCCTATTGCCGATTTCCGATGTTGAACTAATCTTAATGTTGCGCCGCAGCGAGCGCCCGACATAGGACCCCGCCTGATGCTCCGTCCCAAGCAGCCGCGTGCAATTGCCTTGGTGCTCGCCCTCGGACTGGCAACCGTGCCGATCGCTTATGCACAGATGCCTGGCGGCCCACCTTCCGTCGGCGTTGTACGCGCACAGCAGACCGCGATCACGGAAACATCCGAATTCGTTGGCCGCGTCCAGGCGATCGAGCGGGTCGCCCTGACAGCGCGCGTGACAGCGTTTCTCGACCAACGCCTGTTCACCGAGGGGACCGAGGTCAAGCAGGGCGACCTTCTGTATCGCCTGGAACGCGCCCCGTTTGAAGCCGCGGTCCAGCAGCAGGAAGCCGCGGTCGCCGACGCCAGCGCACGTCTGACGAACGCCAATATCCAGCTTGCCCGGGCGCAATCGCTGCTGAGCACCCCGGCCGGGCAGCGATCGAATGTCGATGACGCCGTCGCCAACCAACGATCCTTGGCCGCGCAGGTCCTTTCGGCGCAGGCGCAGTTGAAGGTCGCGCAGATCAACCTGGACTATACGGAAATCCATGCGCCGGTTGCTGGGAAGATCAGCCGGACCAGCATCACGGTTGGCAACGTCGTTTCGCCGAGTTCGGGGCCGCTGGCGTCGATTGTCAGCCAGGATCCGATGTACGTGCTTTTCCCGGTGGCATCGCGTGTCCAGGCGGAGTTGCAGAAACGCTATGCCGACAAGGGCGGGATGAAGGCGGTCGTGGTCAAGTTGCGCTTGCCGGACGGCTCGATCTACGGTCAGGAAGGCAAGATCGATTATGTCGAGCCAACCGTTTCCGCAACGACCGACACCATCCTGCTGCGGGCACGAATGGCCAATCCGGCTCGTAACCAGGCCGATGCCGGACAACCGGTCGAGCGGACCTTGGTGGACGGCGCATTTGTGAACGTGCTGGTCGAAGGTATCCAGCCGGTGATGGCGCTTGGTATCCCGCGCGAAGCGGTGCTGTCGGATCAGCAGGGCGATTACGTGTATGTGGTCGCTGCGAACAACAAGATCGAACTGCGGCGCATCCAGTTGGGACAATCCACGCCCACCACCGCCGTGGTTGCGGGCGGATTGAAGGAAGGTGAGATGGTTGTCACCGAGGGCATTCAGCGCGTTCGTCCCGGTATCGAGGTGAACCCGGGGCCAGCCAGTCCGCCACCGAGCGCCGGAAAGTCGTAGAATGATTTCCTCGGTTTTCGTCGATCGGCCAAGGCTCGCGATCGTCATAGCCATCCTCCTGACCCTGGCGGGCGCGCTGTCGTTGATGCGCATCCCAGTTTCCCAGTTTCCCGATATCGTTCCACCACAGGTCACCGTCTCTGCGACCTTCACCGGCGCGTCCGCCGCCGTGGTGGAGCAGACCGTCGCCCAGCCAATAGAGGCGGCGGTCGTCGGCGTGGACAAGATGATCTACATGAAGTCCAACAGCGCGAATGACGGCAGCTACGCGCTGACCGTCAGTTTCGAGTTGGGCACAAACCCGGACATCGACACGGTCAACGTCAACAACCGCGTTCAGCAGGCGATCGCCCGGCTGCCGCCCGAGGTCCAGCGCAACGGTCTGACGGTGCGCAAGAAATCCGCCGCTATCTTGGAATTCCTCCAGTTCTACAGCGAGGGCGGCAAGCAGGACCCGCTGTTTATCAGCAACTATGTGACCATCAATGTGCTGGACCGGTTGACCCGGGTACCCGGGGTGGGCGATGCGACATTGTTCGGTCGGCTCGACTACTCGATGCGTATCTGGTTCGACATGGACCGGCTGGTGGCACTGAACCTGGCCCCGGCGGATATCATCGCCGTCATCCAGTCGCAGAACGTCCAGGCTGCCGTCGGCCGCATCGGTGCGAGGCCGACCAGCGATGTGACGCAGTTCCAGCTTAGTGTGCAAACGCAGGGACGGCTGACGACGCCGCAACAGTTCGGCGACATCGTCATTCGTGCCAACCCCGACGGCTCGCTATTGCGCATTCGCGACGTCGCCCGAACCGAGTTGGGTGCGGCGAACAGCGACACGCTCAGCCGGCTGAACGGCAACCCAGCCGTATCGATCGGCATCTACCTCTCACCTGGCGCGAACGCGGTGCAGACATCGGCCCGGGTCAGCGCGGCGCTGGCTGAATTGTCCACGCGCTTCCCGGAGAGCATCAAGGCCCGGGTGTTCTACGACAGCAGTTCGTTCGTCTCCTCCACCATCGATGAGGTGGTGAAGACCCTGCTGATCGCCTTCGTCCTGGTGGTCGTGGTGGTTTTCCTATTCCTGGGCAGCGTCCGCGCGACCATCATCCCGATGGTCGCGATCCCGGTCAGCCTGATCGGCACCTTCGCCGCGCTGCTCGCGTTCGGATTCTCCGCCAACACGATCTCCCTGCTCGCCATGGTGCTGGGGATCGGCGTCGTCGTGGACGATGCGATCGTGGTTGTGGAAAACGTCGAACGGGTGATGGCCGAGGAACCGGACCTGTCGCCGCAGGACGCGACCAAGAAGGCGATGGCACAGATCACCGGACCGGTCATCGCGATCTCCCTGGTGCTGCTGTCGGTGTTCGTGCCGGTTGCGTTCATCCCCGGTCTGTCGGGCACGCTGTTCCGGCAGTTCGCGGTGACGATCAGCGTCTCGATGCTGCTGTCGGCGGTCATCGCCCTGACGCTGTCGCCGGCTCTATGCGCAATGTTCCTGCGTCACGGAGGGCGGCCCCGAGGGCCGGTCGGCTGGACGCTGACCGGTATCGACAAAGTCAGGGACGGATATTCCAGCATCGTCAACCGGCTGCTGAGACTGGCGGTCCTGTCCCTGGTCGCCATTGCCGCCGCCGGGGTCGGGATCGTTTTGTTGGGAAAGGTCACGCCAACGGGGTTCCTTCCTGAAGAAGACCAGGGCGCCATCTTCACCGTCGTACAGCTTCCCGACGGCGCCTCGGTCGAACGCACCCGCAATGTGGTCGAGCAGGTCGAGAAACTGATTCGTCCCATGCCGCAGGTCGAAGCGGTGCTGTCTATTGTCGGGTTCTCCTTGCTGGACGGCGGCAACCAACCGAATGCCGCTTTCCTCGTGACCCGTTTGAAGCCCTTCCAGGACCGTGAAGGGCCCGCGAACAATGCGCGGACGGTCATCGGCCAGATCTTCGGCGCTGCTCAGCAGATCCGGTCGGCGATCGTTTTCCCGTTCAACCTGCCACCGATCATCGGCCTGTCCACCAGCGGCGGCTTCGAATACCAGCTGGAAAACCTGGAGGGCCGGCCGCCCGAGGACATGGCAAGCGTGATGCAGGGCATGGTCGCGGCGGCCAACCAGGACCCTCGGCTTACGCGCGTGTTCTCGACATTCACGTCATCCAATCCGTCGATCTGGCTGGATATCGACCGCGAGAAGGCGCAGGCGCTGGGACTGGCGATCTCCGACGTGTTCAACGCGCTCCAGACAACATTGGGCGGGTTCTACGTCAACGATTTCAACCTGTTCGGCCGCACATGGCAGGTCAACATCCAGGGCGATTCGATCGACCGCAGCGATCCGGCGGCGATCTATAAGATCTATGTCCGCAACAAGAGCGGAGAGATGGTTCCATTGCGGTCCATAGCGAATATCCGCATCCAGCTCGGTCCGCAGGTCATCAGCCGCTATAACAATTATCGCAGCGTGACCATCAACGGCACCCCCAAGCCCGGCGTGTCGTCCGGCGATGCCCTGGCGGCGATGGACCAACTTTCACGCACCACGCTGCCGCCAGGTTACACATACGAATGGACGGGCACCGCGTATCAGGAGCGGGAGGCATCCGGACAAACGGGATCGATCATGGCCCTGGCGGTGCTGTTCGCCTACCTGTTCCTGGTGGCGCTGTATGAGAGCTGGATGATCCCCATTCCGGTGCTGCTCTCGGTAACCGTGGGTGTGCTGGGAGCTTTCTTCGGATTGCGGATCTCAGGTCTTTCGCTCGACCTTTACGCCCAGATCGGATTGGTCGTGCTGATCGCGCTGGCGGCGAAGAACGGCATTCTGATCGTCGAATTCGCCAAGGAACAACGGGAAGCCGGCCTGTCGATCCGGGACGCGGCCGCGCTGGGTGCCAGGATGCGGATCAGGGCCGTCCTGATGACGTCGATCGCGTTTATCTTCGGTCTGGTTCCGCTGGTTTGGGCAACCGGCGCCGCCATGCTCAGCCGGCGCGCGGTCGGCACCGCAGTGTTCGCCGGGATGATCGTCGCCAGCTCGATCGGCGTGTTCCTTATCCCAATGCTGTACGTCGTGTTCCAGACAACGCGGGAGACGGTGAAGCGGCGCTTCAGGCGGCGGTCTGGACACGCGTAATACCAACCGCCGCTGTCGCCGACTCTTCCGGCGATAGCGGCGGGTGGTATCGCGCGCGGGGTTGGCGGGGCGGCCGCGCGCCAAACCAAGACTCATGCCGACCGCCGTTGACCCATTTTCATG
>JARLIN010000030.1 GCA_031291715.1 Rhodopila sp.
ACCCGCGAGCGTCTTGCCGCCGCCGGGGGGGGCGATCAGCAGGATGCTCTCGCCGGCGCGGGCGGCATCCAGCATCGCCAACTGATGCGGCCGTGGCGTCCAGCCCTGCGCGGCGAACCAGCCGGCAAATGGTTCCGGTAATGTTCCTGCCATCCCTTCACATAAGCATGCCGGGTGGCGGTGGGACAACATGAACGCGGCCGGCGCGTCTGTTTTAGCGGTATCCGGGACCGATTTTCACGCCGCCAACCCAGCGTTCGGGCGGATCGAGCGTCAGGAAGCTGGTTGTTCCGGCAAGCACCTGCCTGCCGGTTTCGGTGATCGACACCAGACGCGGGAACGGCTGATCGCCTTCCGCGATTTCGATGACGGCCGGTTGTGTCAGCGCCATCTGCTCGATGACATGCAGCAGCATCGTGTCGCCGAGGAAGGGCAGTGGCTCCTGGTCACGCATCAGCGCGCCGAAAATCCGTCCGATGGTCGCCGGCCCGTCCGCCACGACATGCAGCACCAGGCGTTGGGTCAGCGACAGCCCATCGGCCGCTCCGGGCAGTTCCTGGAGATGCCGCCGCAAGGCTGGGGCCGCGAATGGCAGGGCCGGGGTGCCCGTCGCGGCTATCGCTTCCAGCTCAGACGGGTCCGGGCGGCGGAGTGCGGTCCAGATCGCGCGCCCAAGCGCAAGTTGACCCGCCGTGACCGCCGTTCGGTACGGCCAAAGGGCCGCCAGCGCCGGGGCTTCCAACTGGCCCAGGCCCATGAAGCGCTCGACCGAAGGATGCCGGTCGATACAGATAAGTTCTAAATGCGCGGACCGGGGACCATCGGCGAAGCACGACAGGCAGCGCGCGAGGAGCAATTGGTCGTAGCTGTCATGCTCGAACCAAAGCACGACACGTTCGTAACGATGTGCGCCGTGCAGTTGCCGCTCCGCCTCCTGCAGGCCCTTCAGCGACTGCGCCGCGGTGAAGCCCATAAGCGAGCCATAGGCATCCGCCAGGAACCGGGCGCGCCGTTCCAGCAGGTCGGGCGCATCCGGCACCGGTCCCTGGCAGACAGGATCGGCGTATTCGAGGAAATCACCGGTGAATCCCGCCGTACGCAGCTTGTCGCGGATGTCGGAGCCGCACCGTATGTGCAACGTCGGACAATCGCCATCCAGGGGAGACGGGAAAATATCTGCGTTCATCTGCGTTCATCCGGGGTTTCGTTCTTCTCCCGCACCACGATCGGCGTTGGTCTCGATAAGATATGGAACCGCAGATGAACGCAGATGATGACAGCCTGCTGCGACGGGCTTCCTGGGCCGTTTCTCCGGTCATATCGGCATCTCCGTTAGTCGCGATGGCGTCGTGGCCGAAACGCTGGCCCGGTCGGCGTGTTTGGACCAAGGCAGCAGTCACATTGACGGGTACCAGGGACTGTCGCGGCGTTCCAGCAACCATCGTCAGACCGCCAGATGCGCTGTCGATGTCCGCCCACGGATCTTACCAGTCGCGCATCAGGCGGTTCAACAGGCTGGTCAAAAGCGTGGCGGGTGCCAACATGCTGGGCAATGCCACATCCCGCAACCTGGCTGAGAGTGCTGCCCGGTGGCCTGTTCTGCGAGCCGGGTGGGTTCTTCATCGACCCACTGCGGCCGGTGGACCGGGCCGTGATCACGCATGGGCACTCGGATCATGCGCGGCCGGGGCATCGGGCGGTGCTGGCGACCGCCGACACCCTGGCGGTGATGCGCGCGCGGATGGGTGACGCCTGGGAATCGCAGCAGGCGCTGGGCTGGCACGAGCCGATCACGCTGGGTGGTGTACGGGTCTGGCTCAGTCCCGCCGGGCACGTGCTGGGCAGTGCGCAGGTGGCGATGGAGTATCGCGGATCGCGGGCGGTGGTGAGCGGGGACTACAAGCGGGTGGCCGATCCCACCTGCGCGGGGTTCGAGCCGGTGCCGTGCGACGTGTTCGTCACCGAGGCGACGTTCGCGCTGCCGGTGTTCGTGCATCCGCCTCCGGCGCATGAAATCCGCCGGCTGCTGGACAGCGTGGCGCTGTTTCCCGAGCGGACGCATGTCGTGGGCTGCTACGCGCTGGGGAAGTGCCAGCGGCTGATCGCGCTGCTGCGCCAGGCCGGATGGGATCGGCCGATCTGGCTGCATGGCGCCCTGGCTCCGATGTGCGAGGTCTATCGGGCGCGTGGGGTGGAACTGGGCGACCTGCGGCCGGCGACGGTCGCGGCGAAGGCCGATCTGGTGGGGGCCATTGTGCTGGCTCCCCCCGGCGCCATCGCCGACCGCTGGGCCCGGCGGCTGGAGGACCCGGTGGTGGCGCTCGCGTCCGGCTGGATGCGGGTGCGGCAGCGGGCCAAGTCGCGCGGCGTGGAGTTGCCGCTGGTGATCTCCGACCATGCCGACTGGAACGAGTTGAACGCGACGCTGGACGATGTCGGGGCGCCGGAGGTGTGGGTGACGCATGGGCGAGAGGAAGCGCTGATCCATGCCGCGGCCCAGCGGGGCATACGCGGACGCGCGCTGCGTCTGCTGGGCTATGGAGAGGAAGACGAGGCAGAACCAACGGAGGGACAGTGACATGGCCGAACCGCTGACGTTTACCTTTGACGATGACGGGACGATCCCGAATTCACGGCTGCCGCTGCTGGTGTATCGCGGCGTCGTGCCGGCGGATCCGAGCGCGATCGAACGCGTATTCGCCGCCAATCGCTGGCCGCCGGCGTGGCGGAACGGGGTGCATCCGTTTCACCATTTCCACAGCACCGCGCATGAGGCCCTGGGGGTTGCGCGGGGCGAGGTCTCGGTGCTGTTCGGCGGCCCGGGCGGGAGGGTGCTCACGGTGCGGGCGGGCGATGTCGTGGTCGTGCCGGCTGGTGTCGCGCACTGCAATCAGGGCCAGTCGAACGACCTGCTGATCGTCGGGGCGTATCCCGACAATGCACCGAACCCGGATTTGCGGCGTGGCAAAGCGGCCGAACATGACGCGGCCGCGCGGGCCGTGGGCGAGGTGCCGCTGCCCCCGGTCGATCCGGTGGAGGGCGTTGATGGGGCGTTGCCCAAGTTGTGGGGGTGATTGGCTGCCTTCGTGCGGACTGTCGCCGGGTCATGACGGAGGCCTGCGTCAGGCCATGATGGGGAGGTATCGCCGCATCCTTCTGGTTCGGATCAATTCCGCGCGTCCGAATACGGATACCGCAATTCCCCAGTCTTCAACGCCGGCGGAAACAGCACCGTCTGGGTTTTCAGGTCGCGGAACTGCTCGATGTGGTGGCCTTGTATGCCGTGGAACTGGACTTCCAGCACGCGCGGTTCGGACCATTCGCCGTTCGGGCCAAACTTGATGTCGCCGACCAGGGTGTGGAACGTGTGGGACCGCAGGTAGTCGGCCAATTTGG
>JARLIN010000294.1 GCA_031291715.1 Rhodopila sp.
GCTTCAGCGCCAGGGTGAACCCGCCGACCCGCACGGACAGCGGCTGGGCCGCATCGTCCTGGATCCGGTCAGACTGGTCGGGAATGAACCATGCATCGGTAACCGTGGCTGTCGTCAGCTCCGGCCCCTGCACGAACAGCGTGCCGTCCGGCGAAATCCGTGCCGTCCAGGGCGAGGCCCGAGGCACCGCCCGGTCATGTGCCGCGAACAGCCCGGCCTGAGCCGACGGCCCTGGCGTCCCAACCGGCAGGGCCAGCGAGAAATCGCCCTCCTCCGGCACGCAGATATCCTTGCAGACCAGCCATTGGGCGTGCGCCTTGATCGCACCCGTCGAAGCGGTCACCGTCACCGGCAGCAGCACCTCGCCGGTGTAGGCGTAGGTCATCACCGGCCCCTCGGCGACGCGCCGCGGCGTCGGCCAGTCGATCGCCGATTGGGTGACCCCGTCGATCGTCAGTTCCGGGGCCACACCGGCGTCGCCCGGATTTTTCCAGTATGTGTGCCAGCCATTCGCCATCCGCAGCCGCAAACCCACCCGGAACGGCTTGCCTGGCTGGATCGCGTCGGTGTCGCTGACCAGCGTCGCCACTGCCCGCTGGCTGCTGACCGGCGCGCTCTCCATGGCCCAGGCCGGAACCGCCGCGATCATGATCAGCATCGCCATCAGAAGCCGCTTCATGCCATCTCCGCTCGTCGCCAAGAGCGTTGATATGCGCCCGCCAGGCCCGCGATGCCAGCCGAGGGACTTACCTTCCCGGATTTTTCGTCCTAGCGTTCCCTCAACAGGAGCAAAATTGGGGAAACGCTCATGACAACCAACGGCTTCGGCGGCGACTGCCTCGCGGGCGTGCGGGTTCTGGACATGACCCAGTTCGAGGCCGGCCCCTCCTGCACCGAGACGCTCGCCTGGATGGGCGCCGAGGTGGTGAAGGTGGAAAACCCCAAAGGCGGCGATCCCGGGCGGTCCCTGGGCGGCAAGGACGGGGTGGACGACCCGTATTTCCTGAATTTCAACGCCAACAAGAAATCCATCACCGTCAACCTGAAGGACCCGCGCGGCCTGCAACTGGTCAAGGACCTGGCCGCCAAGGCCGACGTCCTGGTCGAGAACTTCGCCCCCGGCGCCATCGAGCGCCTCGGCCTCGGCGCGGACGTGATCCGCGCGCTGAACCCGTCGATGATCTACTGCCAGGTCAAAGGCTTCGGCGAGGGCAGCCCGTACGAACAGAATCTTGCCTTCGACATGATCGCCCAGGCTTGCAGCGGCATCATGAGCACCACCGGCGAGCTCGATGGCCGTCCGCTGAAGCCCGGGCCGTCGCTGGGCGACACCGGCACCGGCATGCTGCTGGCGGTGTCCATCCTGGGCGCGCTGTACCGCCGCACGAAGACAGGGCAGGGGGATCATCTGCAAGTGGCGATGCAGGATGCGATGCTGCACTACATGCGGATCGCCTTCTCCTACCAGGCGCGCACCGGCAAACCCGCCCCCCGCGCCGCCGACAGCAGCGTGTCCGGCGGCAATCCGCCGATGGGCACGTTCCCCAGCAAGGGCGGCGGCCCGAACGATTACGTCTATGTCTATACATCGCGCGCCAATCCCGAACACTGGCGCCGCCTTCTCGGCGTCATCGGCCGCGAGGACCTGATCGGCGATCCCCGCTACGACAGCCCCGCCGCCCGATCGGAGCGAAAGGCCGAAGTGGACGAAATGGTCGCCGCCTGGACCCGACGGCACACCAAGCACGAGGCGATGGAGATCATCGGCGCCGCCGGCATCCCCGCCGGCGCGGTGCTGGACACGCAGGAGCTGACCAACGATCCCACCTTCGAACAGCGCGGCATCATGCAGACCATCGACCACCCCACGGTGGGGCCGTTCAAGATGGTTGCCTGGCCCGTTCGCTTTTCCGGCCGTCCCCCGCCGGTGAAGCCCGCACCATTACTGGGGGCAAACAACAAGGACATCCTCACCAACTGGCTCGGACTAAGTGCGGAGCAGGTGACCGGCCTGCATGGCGAAAGCATCATCGGCTAAATAGGGAGAGAAGAAAATGGCGGAACTGACTGGCTCGGAAATCATCGCCCGATGCCTGCAAAAGGAAGGGATTACGGATCTCTTCTACATCATGGGCGGACCGATGCTGCTGGCGGAAGCCACCTGCGTCAAGGAAGGCATCCGCATGGTCGACGTCCGCCACGAGCAGGCGGCCGCCTTCATGTGCCAGGCCTATAGCCGCCTGAAGCAAGTGCCGTCCGTCTGTATGGCCGCCTCCGGCCCCGGCGTGACGAACCTGATCACCGGCATGGCCAACGCGCTGGTGGATTGCTGCCCGGTGGTCGCGCTGGGCGGATCGAGCCCGCTGAGCCAGTTCGGCCGCCAGGTGTTCCAGGAGATCGATCAGGTCGAACTGATGCGCGGCTGCTGCAAGCACGTCGATCGGCTGATCAACCTCAAGCGCATTCCGCAACAGATCAACTTCGCGCTGCAAAAGGCGATCTCCGGAAAGCCCGGGCCAGTCTATCTCGATTGCCCCGGTGACATGCTTTACCAGAAGATCGACGAGAACCTGGTCGATTGGTCGTTCGCCGGCCGTCCGATCCTGGACAGCCGTCCGATGGGCGACCCGCGTCAGGTCGATGCGCTGATCAGTGCGCTGGCGGAAGCGAAGAATCCGCTGATCGTGTCCGGATCCGGCGTCATCTGGTCGCGCGCGTGGGAAGAGATGCAGGCCTTCGTCGAGGCCGCTGGCATCCCGTTCTACACCACCCCGCAAGGCCGCGGGGTGGTGCCGGACGATCACCCGTATTCCTATCTGTCGATGCGCTCCGGCGCGTTCCGTGATGCCGATCTGATCATCGTGCTGGGGACGCGGATGAACTACATCATCGGTCACGCCAGCCCGCCGCGCTTCGGGCCTTCCGCCAAGATCGCCCGTATCGATATCGATCCGGCCGAAATCGGCACCGCCGCCCGCTATGTCGATATCCCCATCGTCGGTGATTGCAAGGCCGTGCTGGGGCAGTTGCTGCAAGGCATCAAGGGCCGGATCAGTCCCGACAAATACAGCGGCTGGCGCAAGCAACTGGCGGATGGCGAAGTCGCCAAACGCTCCTCCGCCGGCGCCAACAAGCTGGTCGAGGACGGCGACATCCATCCCGTGCGCATGCTGGAAGCGGTCCGCGATTTCGCCAAGCGTGACGCCATCCTGTGCGTCGATGGGCAGGAGACGCTGAACTTCGGCCGCCAGACAATGCCGACCTTCGCGCCGGGGCATCGTCTGAATTCCGGCCCGTTCGGCACCATGGGCGTCGGCCTGCCGTTCGGCGTCGGCGCGAAACTCGCCTGTCCTGACAAGCAGGTGATCGTGGTGCACGGCGACGGATCGATGGGCCTGAATGCGATGGAACTGGATACGGCCATCCGCCACAAGATCCCCATCC
>JARLIN010000295.1 GCA_031291715.1 Rhodopila sp.
ACGACGTCCAGCTGGACACGATCGCCGCCTGCGGCGACGTCAACCGCAACGTTATCGCGACAGCAGACCCGTGGCGGCGCGACCTGCATGCCCAGATCAGTTCGCTGGCCCGCGAGATATCGGCCCACCTGCTGCCGCGCACCCGCGCCTGGCATGAGATCTGGCTTGGCGAGGAGAAGGTTTCCGGCGGCGTGATGGAGGACGAACCCATCCTCGGGCGCACCTATCTGCCGCGGAAATTCAAGATCGCCATAGCGTTGCCGCCGCATAACGATGTCGATGTGTTCGCGCACGATCTCGGGTTCATCGCGATCGTGGAACAGAACCGCATCGTCGGCTACAACGTGGTGATCGGCGGCGGCATGGGCATGACTCATGGCGAGCCGGAAACCTATCCGCGCACCGGCGACGTAATTGGCTTCTGCAAGGCGGAGGACGCGATCGACGTGGCGGAGAAAGTCGTCACCGTCCAACGCGACTACGGCGACCGTTCCAACCGCAAGCACGCACGCCTGAAATACACCATTGATACGATGGGGCTGGATCGGTTCGCCGCGTTGGTAAATGAGCGGCTGACGGTGAAGCTGGAGCCGGCTCGGGCATATGCGTTCACCTCCACGGGTGACCGGCTGGGCTGGGTGCAGGAAGACGACGGCACCGCGCACTTCACCTTGTTCGTGGAGAATGGCCGTATCCGCGGCCGGATGTTGGCCGGGCTGCATGCGATCGGCGAGCTCGGGGTGGGACGGTTCGTGATGACGGCGAACCAGAATCTCGTGCTGGCGGATATTCCCGCGGCAAAGCGGCGGGACGTGGAGACGCTGCTGGCGGCGCATGGGCTGGACTCGCCGGTGAGCGGGCTGCGGCGCAGTGCGATGGCCTGCGTGGCACTGCCGACCTGCGGCCTGGCCCTGGCGGAGAGCGAACGTTATTTGCCCGATCTGGTGACGCGGCTGGAAGACGAGCTGGATCGATTCGGCCTGCGTGAGGACGAGATCACCATCCGCATGACCGGGTGCCCGAACGGTTGCGCCAGGCCGTACGTCTCAGAGATCGGGTTGGTCGGCCGGACGCCGGGTATCTACAATCTGTATCTCGGCGGCGCGCACGAGGGCACGCGGCTGAACAAGCTGCATCGCCGCGACGTGGACGGCGATGCGATCGTGGCGGCTCTGTCGCCGCTGTTCGAGTCGTACGCGAAGGAGCGGCAGAGCGGCGAGCGCTTCGGCGACTACGTGATCCGTGCCGGTATCGTGAACGAAACGAAGGCCGGGCTGGACTTCCATGAAAATCTGTCCGCTGAAGTGGGGAGCTGATCCATGCGCGCTGTTCGCGCCCTGACGGGTGGCTTTGGTTTTTCGGCCGACCAGCCCTGGCTGCCGGGGTTGCCGCATGTCGCGGCGGCCCTGGCGACGTATTTCGTGTTCGGTGGGCAGGCCTGTGTGACCGGGCTCCTGCTGGCGACGCTGGCGAGTTTCGTCGTGTATCTGCCGCTGACGGCGCTGGCGCTGAATGGCGGGCAGGCGATCGCGGCTGACCGGCCGGCGCCGGTGCTGACGACGCGGGCGCAGGTCGTGCTGCTGGGGTTGTGGACGCTGACGGCTTGGGCTGGGGCTGCGTTGGCGGGGTAAGCCGGGATCCCCCGCCACGGTGAGTGGCGGTTCTAGTTTGGCGACGCGAAAGGGAATGTTTCGGCGTCTTCGCTAAGCATCGGGCGGCCCGTCTCCGCATCCGCGGTCCAGTGCAATGTGGGAATCGGCCGGCGGGGCGGCGCGACCGATTGCTCAAGGACGCGGGCGAGTTGGCCCCAGCGGTCGGGATTCATGAGTTCGGCCATGGATCTGTCCTCCGTTGTCGGTGGACAGATCACGGCCAGAGAAGCGGCCCGGGCGCTGTGCCCTGCGTCACTTGGGATCGAAATCTCGACTAAAATCGGCGGTGCCCCGGGTGTCGATGTGAGGCAGGGCGCATGCGACGAGTTTCGTAGTGGGACTGTCCGGCGTTTTGTGCAGGCCGGTGGTGGCGGTCAGCGCCTTCTCCGGATCGCAATATCGCAGAACATGTTCATTTCCAGGGCGAAGCCGACGACTTGATATTCGCGGCCGACAATAAGCTCATTAACCGCCTGCACGACGCCATAGGGAATGTCGGCCGCATGATCATACATGATGTAGTCGTTGAATATGAGAGTGCCGTCCGGCTTTAACTTCTTATCTGAGAGATAGGCGTCGGCTTTTACACCTTCATAGACATGATCCGCATCGACATATATTACATCGAAATACTGATCCGGAAATTGCAACAGTGTCGCATCCGACTTGCCGATAATGGTCCTAACATTCGATCCGCGAAAGCGGTCTTTGTAAAAGTCGAGATGCGTCTTGCCGTTGAATATCTGCTTTGCCGGGCGTCCCCAGACCGACTCCCATTCGTGCATCGTGAACAGGTCGAAAGCCACGAATTCTGACGGCTCAAGCGACTTCAGCATGACCTCGCTGAAATCGCCCAGGGCGACGCCAATCTCAGCCACTACCGGCTTATCGTAGACGGTGCCGAGAGCGGAGATCATGTCTCCTCGCGTAGCAAATAATCGTGCATCTGGCGAAATTGATTTAGATGTTAGACTTGGATAATGTCTCCACGGATATGGCATTTTTTACACCTATAAAGTGGCACCTGGGTTAATCATAGGCGCGCACTGCGAACAAGTGCCTAGCTACACTCGTGCATGATCAAAATTCCGCGGGATAATGTCCGGCGTGTTGTGCGAAAACCCAATCGGCTGAGGCGGCCGGGATATGCTGGTGGTGTTCGACGTCACCGACCTTGCGGCAAGGGAGCACACCGGCTCTGACACCTGGCGGCTGGAGGACCCCCTATCCCTATGCGATCCTGAACGGCGCCACAGACGCGCGAGGCCGGGGTGGTCGCAAGACAGGCCGCGTTGGTGGCGGTCGCGGTCAATGGCGAGCGCCGGCGGCAGATCCTGGGTGTGGACATGGCCAACCGGAAGCGTCGGACTGGCGGGACTTACTACGGGGGCTGAAGCAGGAGGGTTTGTACGGAGTGGCGTTGGTTGTAGCCGACGACCAGCCCCTAGCCGTGAACGCCGCCATGAAGCGATAGGGAATTACGGGCCGTGGACGCCTGCACATAGAGCAGCGATGCCAACCGCTCGACGCGCGCCAGCACTTCGGGTGTATCCGCGCGCTCGGTTTCTGTTTTTAGCATGGTCGCCGTTTTGACCATTTGTTGGAGCAGGGCTTCGATCATTTCCGCCTCGGACGAAAACCAGTCAGCGGCCTATCCCACAATATTAAAATTGTTGCAATAAGAAAGCCATATTGGATCAATAATTATATATGGCATATTCTTTGTCCGTGGTTCCATTTTTATATACACCTGGCGCCCGTCATACAGCGTGACTCAACCACCCGCCCGCACACTTCGGACGGTCACCGCACGACGGGCCGTCCGGCCGACGATCCAGACCGGACGCGCCACGGCACGACATGAGCCGTGGTGGACCGTGCCCCTTGGGACTAAATAATCAGGGATGAGGACGCCGTTCCCGGAGTCGGTTCCGCGATCGCGTCACAGAGCCGAACTGAAGGATGATTTACGGAATGCCACTGGACTGGATTGGTGCGGTCGAGAAGACTCGAACTTCCACGAGGTTACCCCCAC
>JARLIN010000296.1 GCA_031291715.1 Rhodopila sp.
CAGCGCGGGCGCGACCGTCCGGCGCTGGAGTTTCCAGGTGTCGCCCTCGCTGAGCAGAAGTCCCTCGCCGGTGATCGGACGCAGGATGCGGATCGACGCGGGGGAGCGGCGGTAGTTGCCCGGATTGCCGACCAGCACGTGATGGATGGCGTCGGGGGCGTTCAGCAGGACGTTGATCCGGCCGAGGAAGTTCCGAACCGTGGCGTCCTGCCGGTAGGCATACTGAGGCCAGATGGTCAGCGCATTGGTGCGGATAGCGCGCAGGAAGGCACGCAGCGACAGCGGCGCCTCGGGGGCGGGTGGAACAGGGGGACGCAGGGGCATGACATGGATGATAGCGTAAACCGCGCACGCATCGAAGCCGATGCGGCGGCGCATCACGCTACTGGCGTATCCTGAGCAGGACGTCCTTCCGCATCGTCGTGGCGCGGCGCGGTCCCGGCCATGACCGTGGCCATGACCGTGGATGGACGCCCTCCTATTCGGCCGCCATATAAGCGGGCACGGCCGCACGCTGGGCAGCATCCATTGGCCGGGGCCACCAGCGATGCTCCCACTCGCTGAACAGCGGCGCCAGCTTCGGCCGCACCTTCTCCGCGAACAGCTTCGTGTTGTAGCGCGCCAGGTCCTTATTCATGTTCCCGAACTGCAACAGCATCATCAGGTTGCCGACGTTCAGGCTGGTGGCGACTTCGCGCAGTTGTTCCGCGACCTCATCGGGCGAACCGATGATGACATAGCCATTGTCCACGATCGCATCCATCTCCCGCGCGAGTGTGTTGAACTTGCTGGCATAGGACGCGGCTTTCGACACCTGGCTTTGCAGGCCCAGGCGCTGCGTGGCCTCGGTCGCGTAGCCTGGCGGGGCGGCGAAGCGGGGATCGATGTGCAGACAGTTGCCGTAGAAGTATTCCGCCGCTTCGCCATACAGGTCCATGGCATGCTGGCGGCTCTCACCGACGCCGACGAATTGCAGGAAGCCGGCGCGGTTGGGGTTGCGGTCCTTGCCGAGGCGGGACATTTCGTTCCAGAACCCGTCCATCGTCGCCTGGCCGATCTTGTAGCCGTAATAGGACAGGTAGCAGTAAACGTAGTCGCGCTCGGCACACCAGCGCCACGTCTCGACCGAGCCGCCACCGGGCACCCAGATCGGCGGGTGCGGATCGTTCTGCACCGGCCGCGGCCAGACATTGACATAGCGCTGCTGGTTATAGCGGCCGTTGAAGGCGAAGGTGTCCTTCTCGGTCCAGGCGCGAACGATCAGGTCATGCGCTTCCAGGTAGCGTTCCCGCAGCATCGACGGATTCTGACCATAAGCGAAACAGGTATCCATCGGCGACCCGACGGGGAAACCGGCGATCAGCCGTCCACCGGAAATGCAGTCGATCATCGCGAACTCTTCCGCCACGCGGGTCGGCGGGTTGTACAGCGCCAGCGAGTTGCCCATCACGCACAAAGCGGTGTCGTTGGTCCGGCGCGCGAGCGACGACGCGATCAGGTTGGGCGACGGCATCAGGCCATAGCCGTTGGAGTGATGCTCATTGACGCAGACAGCATCGAAGCCGCACACGGCGGCATATTCGAGCTCATCCATGAAATCATTGTACATCAGGTGCGCGCGCTTCGGGTCGAACAGCGACGAATGAATATCGACCCACACCGAAGGATGCTTGCCGCGGAAATTCTCCGGCAGCTCGGTGTACGGCATCAGATGGAACCACATGAGTTTCATGGTTTTGCCTCCCTTGGTTGGGGCTATTATAGCGCCCCTACCCCGGCAATGCGATCCTCCGGCCAGCGCCCTTGGGCAGAGTCGCCGGGGCATATTGCTTCACTGCTTCCTGCAAGGCGGCGTATTGCGCCGCCGGATACGGCGTCACGCGCCGGATGCTCATGTCGATGTGCAGCGCCATCAGTTCTTGCACCGCGGAACGTTCGCCGCTTTCGGCGTGGAACATCTCGTGGAAGTAATGCAGGCGCTTGGTGTCGGCGCCCAGCAACCAGCTGCGTATCCGCAGTCTGTCGCCCACATGGACCTCACGCTCATACAACGTATGGGTTTCGGCGGTGAAACAGGAGTTGCCCGATGTCTCACGATACGCATCGCCGATGTTCAGCGCGTTGTACAGCGCATCAGTGGCGAGGTCGAACACGACGACATAATAGGCGAGGTTCAAGTGCCCGTTGGAGTCGATCCACTCCGGCCGGACAACAGCTTCGATTTCGGTGACAGGTTTGCTCATGATGGCGCACACCTTGTTGAGGAAGCCGGCCTCGGTCAAGTTGCCACCATGACCAGAACGATAACGCGGCAGCCGGAAGAGGCGGACGGCCTGCCGCCGCCGGAACGCCGGGCAGCAATGCTGACGATCGCCATCGCGCTCGCGGTCTCGGTACTAAGCACGGCCATCGCCAATATCGCCCTGCCCTCGATGGCGCATGAACTGCACGCGACACCGTCGGAATCGATCTGGGTGGTCAACGCCTACCAGTTGGCGGTGACCGTGAGCCTGCTGCCGCTGGCGGCACTTGGGGACATCATCGGCTACCGGCACGTCTACATGGCCGGCCTGAGCCTGTTCACGGTCGCTTCGTTGGCCTGCGGGCTGTCCGAGACATTGCCGCTGCTGGTGGCCGCGCGCGTTCTGCAAGGCTTCGGCGCCGCCGGGATCATGAGCGTCAACTCGGCGCTGGTGCGGTTCATCTTCCCCCGCGCCAGCCTTGGACGCGGTGTGGCGATGACGGCGCTGGTCGTGGCGACGTC
>JARLIN010000297.1 GCA_031291715.1 Rhodopila sp.
GCCCCTGGTTTTCCCAGAGTTCATACGCCCGCACAGCGATCAGCTTCCGAATTGCCTCGTCTTTCGAGGGTTCGTCGATCGTGTCCATTTTGACCTCCCGTTTGATGACTGGGCCTTCCTCCGCGGCGAATGTCCGCCCAGCCGAGCCTTTACTTGATTGCTTTACGTCGCGGCCCGGCGACGACGGTGCCTGCGCGTGCGTCGCGCCTTCCGTTGCCGGTCGCGGGCCAAGCGTGCAAGCGATTTCGTGTTCAAGCCAACGGCGCACCTCCGATGGTGCGGCTTTAATTTCTTCAGCCGATAGCGTGACGCCAAGCATTGGCCGCTCTCCCTCCGACCATTCTTTCTGGTGGTGTATGGCCAGTCCGCGGCCGCGTTGCATTGATCAGGATCAAACGCCATTCCGGCTACGAACCATCCGGGCGCTGGCGACACGATCGGCGCCGCCAGCACGGCGACCCGCGCACACAGGAACAAGGCCGCACCTGATCGGGCGTTAATTCATAACGCTGCCCGTCCGTGGGCTACGTGCTGAACGGCCGTGCGTTCGCACGCGCCTGCATACGGTCCACCTCCTTGGCGATTTTGCCGTAGGCGCACAGCAAGGCAGCGGTTTCGTGCGCCAAGCCTGCCACGACGGGGTCGCTCATGGGATCGGGTATGTCAAACGTCTCGTTGAGGCGCGCAGCGGCCGCACACACCGCCGCGTCCCAATCAAGCGGACGCGGTTCAGGTGAATGACTGAGTTGCCCTCTGTCCGGCTCATATGCGTCAACCGGCGATCGCGCCCCGCGTTCTGGTTTGCTGATCTTGCACTCCCCGATAATGGGGCGATCAATCCGCATCCTTCCCCCAAAGTGGTTTTGTCCAGGCGTCCCCGGATGGGCGACGATAAGGGCGCGGGATACGGGAATTTCCAGACGCATCTTAGTCATTGACGTGTACTCGTCACGCCATAACCGTTCCAGTTCTGCGATGCGTTCTCGTGAGGCGGTCGGATAAGATGCGAATATGACCAATCGCACGAGACACGCATCTCATTGAACGTCCAGTAAGCAGTCTCAGCGGGACAGGCATTGATCCATATCAACAGCCCCGAGGCCAGCCGACCTGCTCGCGGCCGTTAAGGTAACAGTACGGAGTGGCAACAGCAGGTCTGTAGCCGCATCACCTCTGCCAGCGTATCAGCGGCATCTCGGCCGGTACCCGTACGCCCGAATGCGACGGTACGACGCGCACCGTGTAATCCCCGGCCGGCCGGCGGCCGAGGAGCCGGCCACGATACAAGTAGCCGCTGGTGGCCCCCGGGATCGGTCCATCGTGCGACAGTGCGATGACCTCGCCAGCGGCTTCCCCTGTCGCCTCCGCGTAGGTTTCCACCCGGACATCGTCGGCCGAGATCTCCCCCAGATAGATCGGTACCGAGACTTCCCCGCCGTTCTCCTGGAAGGTGAAGTCCGGCTCGCCGATGTGCACGTTCGGCCAGTCGCGGCGCAGATGCCGATCCCATGCGGCCATCGCCTTCGCGGCCGCGGCGCCGTCGGAGACGCGCTCGCGCAACGCCTGCGCCGCCGGAAGATAAGCTTTGTCGAGATATTCGCGCACCATGCGCGACGCGCTGAACTGGATCGTCAGGTCAACCATACTGCGCCGCATGCGTGCCACCCAGGCGCGCGGCACGCCGGCGATGTCGCGATCGTAGAACGCCGGCACCACCTCGCGCTCCAGCACGGCATAGAGTTGATCCGCGTCGCGGCGATCCTGCTCATCGGCTTCGGCGTAGCGGCCATCGCCGATCGCCCATCCCAATGCGGGCGCGTAGGCCTCCTCCCACCAGCCGTCCAATGTCGAAAGATTGAGGCCGCCGTTGACGAGCACCTTCATGCCGCTGGTGCCACAGGCCTCCCAGGGGCGGCGCGGCGTGTTGATCCAGACATCCACCCCTTGCACCAACTGCTGCGCCAGCGAGATGTCGTAATCTTCCAGGAACACCACCCGGCGGCGATAGCGCCGCTCTTGCGCGAACCCGATCCATTCCTGGATCATCTGCTTGCCGGCCTCGTCGTCCGGATGCGCCTTGCCGGCGATCACGAGCTGGACCGGGCGCGCCTCATCGCAGAGCAGGCGCGCCAGGCGGGCGGGATCGAACAACAGCAGGCCGGGGCGCTTATAGGCGGTGAAGCGGCGCGCGAAGCCCAGGGTGAGAATATTCGCGTCCAGCACCGTCTCGCTGAGTGCCACGACTTCGGGCGGATGGCCGCGTCCGCCCAGTTGGAAGGCGAGAATCTGGCGCACGTTGCCGACCAGCGCCGCACGCGCCTCGCCACGAAGGGCCCACAGCGCCTCGTCCGCGACGGTTTCGATGCGATCGCACATATCCTCCGGCTCGTGACGCCAGCGATCCTTGCCACACGCCTTGGTCCAGATCGTGTCCGCCATGGCGGAGTCCCACGTCGGCACGTGCACGCCGTTCGTGACGTGATCGAACGGCACCTCGTGCTCGGGCCAGCGCGGGTATAGCGGCTGGAA
>JARLIN010000031.1 GCA_031291715.1 Rhodopila sp.
CCGTGAAGCAGGTCTGGCAGCTCCAGCAGGAAACCGGCGCCAAGATCGACCCCGCCGCCTACCTGCCGGCCGTGCGCGGCTACTACAGCCTGGCCGACGGCCGCATGGCGTCGATGCCGCTGAACTCGTCCACCCCGGTGATGTGGTACAACCTTGACGCCTTCGCGGCCGCAGGGCTCGACCCCGCCAAGCCGCCGGCGACCTGGCAGGAATTCGTCACCGTGGCCCGCGCCCTCAAGGAGAAGTGGGCCACCAAGGGCCAGGACCTGATGGCCGCCACCAGTTCCTGGATCACCTGGGCCCAGCTCGAGTGCTACGGCGCCATCCACAACGTGCCCTATGCCACCAAGTCCGACGGCTTCGGCGGGCTCGACACCGAGCTGAAGATCAACGCCCCGGCGTTCGTCAAGCAGGCCCAGCGCCTGCTCGACATGGCCAAGGAGGGCACCTTCAAGTACACCGGCCGCGACAACACCCCCGACCCGATCTTCCGCGCCGGCAACGCGGCCATCGGCTTCGGCTCATCGGCCGACCGCGGCAACATCGCCCGCGACGCCAAGTTCCGCTGGGCCGCCGCCGTGCTGCCGTATGACCCCGAGCTGATCAAGGCGCCGAACAACACCATCATCGGCGGCGCCAGCCTGTGGACCATGACCACACCCACCCGTACGCCGGCCGAGTACAAGGCGGTGGCGAGCCTGCTGGAATTCATCGGCCAGCCCGCCCAGGACGCCATGTACCACCAGCACACCGGCTACGTGCCCGTCACCCTCGCCGGCTACGAGCTGTCCAAGCAGCAGGGCTATTACGAGAAGAATCCCGGGGCGGACATCGCCATCAAGTCGCTCACCCGCGGCACCGTCACCGAGAACTCGAAGGGCCTGCGCCTCGGGCGCCTGCCGGAGATCCGCAACATCATCTACGAGGAGTTCGAGAAGGCGCTGCAGGGCCAGCAGAACGCCAAACAGTGCATGGACACCTGCGTGGCGCGCGGCAACGTCGTGCTGCGGGCCTTCGAAAAAGCCACCAAGGCCTAACACAACGGAGGCATGAAGGCGGGGGACGCCGCAGAGGCGTGCGTTCTCCCGCCATTCTTTTCCGATGGATCGTCGCACCATATTTCGAGGCTGGCTGCTGCCGGTCGTCCTGGTCCTGCCGCAGCTTGCGGTGACCCTCGTCTTCTTCTGGTGGCCGGCCGGGCAGGCAATCTGGTCGAGCGCCATCCGCGCCGACCCGTTCGGCATCAATACCGAGTTCGTCGGCCTGGAGAACTTCCGCGACCTGTTCGCCGACCCGCTCTACATGGATTCGATCGTCCGCACGGTGTTCTTCTGCGCCGCGGTGGCCGCCCTCTCGATCGGCGTCGCGATGCTGCTCGCTGTCGCCGCCGACCGTGAGATCCGCTTCCGCAGCGCCTACCGCGTGCTGCTGATCTGGCCCTATGCCGTCGCCCCGACGGTCGCCGCCGTGTTGTGGATTCTGCTGCTCCACCCGCAGATCGGCGTCGTCGGCCGCTGGCTCAACCGAATCGGCTTCGACTGGGACTACAAGCTGAACGACTACCAGGCGATGATGGTCATCGTGCTGGCCAGCGCATGGAACCAGATCAGCTACAATTTCATCTTCCTGCTCGCCGGCCTGCAGTCCATCTCGCGGTCGGTCGTCGAGGCGGCGCGGATGGACGGCGCCAAGGGCTTCTTCCGTTTCCGCACGGTCACCCTGCCGCTGCTGATGCCGACGGTGTTCTTCCTGTTGGTGGCGAACCTGACCTACGCCGCCTTCGACACCTTCGCCACCATCTGGGCGATGACAGGCGGCGGCCCCGGCAAGGCCACCGAGATCCTGGTGATCAAGGTCTACCGTGACGGCATCGTGAACCAGGACATCGGCTCCTCCTCGGCCCAGTCGGTGGTGCTGATGGTCGGCGTGATCTTCCTCACCGCGCTACAGTTCCGCTTCCTCGGCCGCAAGAGCGGCGCGACATGAAGGGCCGCATCGACTGGCCGGCCCACGCCGTGCTGTGCCTAGGCGCCGTGCTGTTCCTGTTGCCGCTCTGGCTGGCGTTTGTCGGCTCCACCCTCGATCCCAGCGCCATCGACCGCGGCGAACTTTCGCTGGTGCCGCGGTTGTCCGGCCTGTCGGTGTACGCCACGGTGCTGCGGGAGGGCTCGCCCGGCGCCGGGCCGGTCGGGAACATGCTGCTGGTCAGCTTCGGCATGGCCATGACAGTAGCCGTCGGCAAGATCGTCATCTCGGTGCTGTCGGCGTACGCAATTGCGTTCTTCCGCTTTCCCTTCCGCATTACGGTGTTCTGGATCATCTTCATCACCCTGATGCTGCCGGTCCAGGTGCGCATCGTGCCGACCTTCGACGTGATGGCCAGCCTCGACATGATCAACACCTTCCCGGGGCTGACCGTGCCGCTGATCGCCTCGGCCACCGCCACGCTGCTGTTCCGTCAGACCTTCCTCGCCGTACCCGACGAACTGTTCGAGGCGGCGCGCATGGACGGGGCCGGGCCGTTGCGGTTCCTGCGCGACATCCTGCTGCCGGTCTCGGCCGCCAACATCGCCGCCCTGTTCGTCATCCAGTTCGTCTACGGCTGGAACCAGTACCTCTGGCCGCTGCTGGTGGCGACCGAC
>JARLIN010000032.1 GCA_031291715.1 Rhodopila sp.
AGCGGCTCTATTGTCAGCCATTCCGCGTCCGTCAGGTCGCTCGGGTAGCGTTTGGTCTTCTCGATCTCGGCCAGCTTCTGGCACCCAAACGCTGCCCGTACAAGACCGTCTCCAAACGGGCTTTAAGCGCCCGGGTCGCGTGGCAGCCGCCGAACCTGCGATCAATGATTGTCGGAAGGAATCGTCTTCAAGACCGATGGGCGCGCGGCCATTTCGGCAAACCAGTCACACAGCTTCGGATGGCTCTCCCGCCAACAGAAATCAGGGAGGCGCGCTTCAAGTCCCAGAGCGCAGGTCAATGTGATCTGCACCAGATTAAGCGGTCCTCGCATTGGAGGGAGGCTAATTTCCGTTTCCCAGCAATCAAGCAATCGTCGGGCGCGATCCGCTTCATGCTGGATCGTGGTCGTTGATCGCTCACCCTCAGGGCGTTTGATTTCGCGAAGCCAGACCGACAGGCCATCCAACAAACTGCTGGCGCGCGCCCCCAGCCGCAGTACCTCCCACACCTGATCATCTGTCGGGAGATCGAATTCCGGGTGCCCGTCGAGGTGATCCAGATAGCGACAGATGACCGAGGATTCCTCCATTCCCACCCCGTTGTCGAGCACCAGATAGGGAACCCGGCCCGATGGATTGATCAAGTAATACGGGCTGCCCACGCTCCGTGTTTGCGCGAGTACGAGTTCGACCCGGGAATCCAGCCGCTTTTCCAGAATGATGATCCGGGCGATCCGCGCGTAGGGCGACCCGGGAGTGATGTAGAGTTTCATCGTGCGCCCCATGTTTTCGCTGGCCGCCGATGGCTGGCTCGCGAAGCCAGACAGCCATCGGCGGCGAAAGCAAGCCGCAGTCTACTCGGCGAACGACTTTTCCAGCGAGCGGTAGCTGTCGAGCCCGATCGCCTCATTGAATTCGGGAAAGGTCAGCATTTGCGGCAGCAGCGGAATGGGCGAATCATAGCTGCGCAGATCCTTGAGCGTCGTCCGCAATGCCTTCGATGCGGCGTAGAGCGCGGTGACGGGATAGATGACGATCTTGTAGCCGAGTGCCTCCAGTTCCTTGCCAGTAAGAACCGGCGTCTTGCCCTTCTCCACCATGTTGGCAAGCAGCGGCTTTTTCACGCGGGTGGCAACCCCGCGCATTTCCTCGACGGATTGCGGCGCCTCGAAGAAGATCACGTCGGCACCCGCTTCTACGTAGGCCTCGACCCGGTCGAGCGCCTCATCGAAGCCGCCCACCGCGCGAGCATCGGTGCGGGCGATGATGACGAAATCGGGGTTCTTGCGCGCCGCCACCGCGGCCCGCACCTTGGCGACCATTTCGGCCTTAGTGATCAACTCCTTGCCTTCCATGTGGCCGCAGCGCTTGGGGAGCACCTGGTCCTCAAGCTGAGCGGCGGCCACGCCGGCGGCCTCGTATTCGCAGATCGTCCGCATGACATTGTGGATGCCGCCATAGCCGTTGTCCGCGTCGGCGATGACCGGGACATCGACGGCGACCGCCATGTTGCGGGCCACCGCCACCATCTCGGTCATCGACGCGAAGCCGATATCCGGCCGTCCCAGCAGGCTGGCGGCGACACCGTAGCCCGTCATGTAGACGGCGGGAAATCCGGCCTCGGCGATACATTTCGCCGACCAGGCATCGTAAGCGCCTGGAGCGCGAATAATGCCGGGTGCGTTCAGCAACGCACGGAGGTTTTTCGATTGCATAACCAGTCGTCCTTTAATCGTTTCTGTTCGGCATGTCGGTGCAACCACTGGGCTGACTTGGCCGTCAGCATCGGACCGCTAGAAGGCGAGTGAAAACACGCCGGCGAAAGCCAGTGCCATTGCGATGGCCACACCGAAGAACGGCATTGCCAGCAGTTTGTAGAACAGTCCTGTGCGCTCGCGTTCGTCATCCATGCCGGTCAGCACAAGGGCGCCACCGGTGCTGAATGGTGAGATGCCGGTGATCGAGGCGCAGACAACGATGATGGAGAACAGCAAAATCGGGTTGACGGAGAGGGTTTCCGCCAGGTTGGGGATGATCGGGTAGAGTGTGGGCATGACCACGCCGATCGTGCTGCTAAAGAAACACATGATCATCGCCACCACCCCAACAGCCAGTGGCGCCATTTCCGGCGAGACCGCGCCGCTGATCAGCAGTGCCATCTGATGGATCGCGCCGGCTTTCACCGCAACGTCAATCAGCACGCCCACGCCGCAGACCAGCAGAGCCAGTGACCAGGGCACCCGCGCAAGTGCCGCCTTTTCGTCGCCAAGCTTGAGCAGCAACGCGAGGACCGCCGCGATCAGTGAGATGAATGTCGGGTCGCTCTGCTTTTTCAGAAACGAGATTAGAGCGTTGCCGGGGATCAGCGTGTCAACGATCGACGGCAGCATGATGGCGGTGAACGACACCACGATCAGGACGGCCGTGATGACCTGTTTCCGGTTGAACGGCTCCGGCATCTTGGTGACCGGCGCCTTGATCGCGTAGCCCTTTGAGATGACATAGAGCACAGCGACGACCAGCGTTTCCGCCAGGAACAGGTTGAAGAAGATGCCATTGGCGTAGGCATTGGCGATATCAGGGGTGTAGCCAAGACGCTCCAGCAGGCTGCGACAGACAATGCCACCGACGCTGGTCTTCATGAAGGCACCCGTGACACCGCCACTGGTAATGATAACCGCGGCGAGAACGCGCGACATGCCAGTCTGTGCGGCGAGAATCATGATCGGCGGCGACATGAAGGCGAACACCGCCCAAGGGCCCGCGCCAATACCCGACATGACGATGCAGAGCGCATAGATGGCGAACGGCAGAACGTAGGGGAATTTTCTTGTATAGTGGATAGTGTAGTCGGTGATCTTCTCCAAAGTTCCGTTGTTGATCGCGAACCCATAGAAGAAGGTGATGAACACGATGATCAGAAACAGGCTCATCGGCCACATGTCAACGATCTGCTTGATGCTCAGCCCCATGGCGAAGGCGCCGATGATGTAGGCGAAGCTCAGGGCGAACAGGCCGATATTGATCTTGAAGCTGTATCCAAGGCCGATCGAAACCAGCAATGCGGCGATTATCAGGACTGATAAGGTCATAATGGTTCTCGGTATCTCCGCTTGGTGCGGCGGTGCCATACATTGGAAGACAGTTGCCACGCGCTCGTGGCAACTGCCCGGTTCTGTCAGATCAACGCGTTTTCCAGCAGGCGATGCAGATCGCGCATATCCTGCATCTTCTCCAGAGAGAGGATCTCGCCGATGATTTTGGCCGACGCATCCGGCTTCAGCACGGGGGCCGCGAGCGAAGTGAACTTCTCGATCATTTCATCCAGGCTCAGCGGATTTTCGGGCGAGCCTTTGCGATACGGAACCTCGGCGCTGAACGTCTCGCCGGAATTGGTCTCGATCTTTGCCCAGGACGACCATTGCTTGGGGTAGCGCGCATCAAGTTTCGGGTCGTTGACGCACTCGACCTTGGCCATCAGGTCGATCATCTCAGGATCGGAGCAGTATTTGACATCGTGCTCATCAAGCAGCGCCTTGCGTTGCAGCACGCACATGGCGACACCGTACTGCACGCTGAACTGGGTATCTACCTGCGTCTTCGGGTGGATCTTCTCTTCGATCGGTTCGGCGACGATGGGGATGCCGGTCTTCAGCAAGCCAATGGTGATCTTCCTGATGTCCGCGGGCCGCAGGTCGCGCTTCTTCACAATCTCCAGCACCGCGTCCATGGCCATCAGCGAATAGCCGCAGCAGGCGTGCGCCTTGACGCTCGTGCGCATGATCTCATACGGATCGGCGAAGGCCCCGGTGATACGGCTATACTGAGGGTCGTCGCTGTAGGCATGAAAGATCCCATCTCGTCCTTCGAGGATCTGCAAGGGCGCCTCGAATCCCGCCTCGGCCAGACGGGCGCACAGCACGCCGTTATGGGCGGCCCATCCCGCCTGGAATCGCTTGGCGGGGGTGACCTCGGTCAGGCACTGCATGTTCCCGCCGGTGGTGCTCCCGGCGATGCCGATCGCATAGTGCATCTTGTTGGCGTCGAGGCCGATCAGTTTGGCAACAGCGATCGCTGCACCAAAATTCCCGCATAGCGTGGTGGGATGGAAGCCCTTTCGATACATGCCGGCGGGGGTAAGCACCTTGCCGATTTTGATAACGACCTCGTAGCCGGCGACTATGGACGCAAGGAACTCCTTGCCGCTCGACTGGCATTCAAAACTGATCGGCAGCAGGGCGGGGAACAACACAGTGCCAGGATGCGCCGATGCTTCGTCGCCGACGTCATCGAGTTCCAGGCTATGGGCGGAGGCGCCGTTGACTAGGGCCGCGTACTGCGCCGGCAGCCATTCATGTGTTCCGGTCGCTGGCGCATCGCCGCGACCACCGACCTTCTTGGCAAAATCGAGGATGATCTGGGTCGACCTGACCTGCTGCCCTCGCAAAATCAGACATAGCTCGTCGAGGAAAAAGTACTTGGCGCGGTCCTGTACTTCTTTTGGCAGCGCGTCATAGCTCAGATCTTTTGCAAAATCGACCAGGCGACGAGTGACGTTCATGGTGAAGATTCCTACCGTTTTTTATTTTGCTAGGAGCGGCGCATGTCACCGCCGTCAATTTTACTTGGCTCTACCTTCCGGCACATAGACGTACCCGTCCATGATCCGACGCGCGGTCCGCAGGAAGGCGGCCTTTGTGACGGTGCACTCACCGTCGTACGTGGTAACGTCGACCTCGACAGCGTTGATCCCGCGGGCATGGCCGAACCTGACCATTCCAGCGACGCAGTCGGGCTCGTTGGAGACCGCGTTGACGATGGTCCCCTTGATCCGCGCGGCCGTCGTCGTGCAGATGGTGCCGGTGCCGGTGTAGGTTTCCACCGCCATCTGGTTGTAGATGACGCGCGCCATGAAGTTGATGGCATCGCCCTTTATAGTCTTGCCGCTGGCATAGTCTTGATAATCGGCGGCTTCGGCGACGAATGCGACCATCGGCCGCAGTGGGCTGTCTTTCGTGGCGTCCTGGCCCCGCTTGATAAAGCCGCACAGAATGGCTGCCTCGGACCGGATCGCTTCCAACCGCGCGAGCAGGTCTTTGTCGGCCATGATCTGCGGACGCGATTCCGATCCCTGCAGGCCCAGATCCGCGGCGCGGACGAAGGCCACCGTGTTGGCGATATCGACGATGGAGACGTCGATCTTGCCAAGTCCCGGAACGTCGATGGTATCAACGGCGCGGCCGGTCGGCAGCAACTTGCCGGTCGCTGAGCCGGCGGTGCCGCTGTAGTCCAGTTCGATCTTGGAACCGGTGCCGGGAACCCCGTCGAGAACGTAGTCGCCTTCCACTTCGGCAAACCCGTCCTTGACCTTGATCCGGGCGACCATGATCTTCCTGGTATTGGTGTTGTGAATGCGAACCGTGGTGATCGGTTCCTGCGCCTTGACCATGCCCTCGTCGATGGCGTACGGGCCGACCGCCGCGGAAATATTGCCGCAATTGCTGGAGTAGTCGACGACGCCTTCAAGCAAGCCAGGCTGTCCAAAGGTGTAGTCGATGTCGGCATCTTCGCGTGTCGATGGGCCGATGATGCCGACCTTGCTGGTGGTGATGTCCGCTCCCCCAAGACCATCGATCTGGCGCACATCGGGGCTGCCGAAGGCGGCGAGGATGATCCGGTCGCGCAGCGCCGGGTCGCGCGGCAGTTCATTTATCTTGAAGAACACGGCTTTACTTGTTCCGCCACGCACGATCGTGCAGGGGAATTGTCGCTGGTTTTTCATTGAAAATTACTCCTGGAAGCTGTGGTCCCGGTTGATGTGGTTGATCATCCCGCCGGCTTCGATGATTCCGATGATGAATTTCGGAAACGGCTTTGTTCGGAATTCTTCGTTCTTGGTGACGTTGTGAATGATGCCGGTGTGGACGTCGACCCCGACCTCGTCGCCGGCTTCGATCCGTGCCACGGCTTCGCGGGATTCGATTATCGGCAAGCCGATGTTGATGGCGTTGCGGTAGAAGATTCGCGAAAAGCTGATGGCGATGATGGCCGATACGCCGGCTGCCCTGATGCTCAGCGGCGCGTGCTCACGCGAACTGCCGCAGCCGAAATTACTGCCTGCGACGAAGATGTCGCCTCTGGAAATGCGTGACGCGAAACCCTTTTCGAAGCCCTCCATGCAAACCTTCGCCAAATCCTCCGGGCGCGAGAGATTGAGATAGCTGCCGGGCAGAATGACGTCGGTATCGACGTTGTTGCCAAAGATGAAGGCCTTACTCATGGAACACCTCGCTGGGATCGGCGATCCGGCCCCTGACCGCGGAGGCGGCCGCCACGGCCGGGTTGGCCAAATAGACCTCGGAGGCTGGGTCTCCCATCCTGCCGATGAAATTGCGATTGGTGGTCGACACGCAGCGTTCGCCGGCGGCAAGCGTGCCCATGTGCCCGCCGAAGCATGGTCCGCAGGTCGGCTTCGAGACGGCGGCGCCGGCTTCCAGGAAGGTGGTGATCAGGCCTTCATCCATGGCGTCCCGGTAGATCTGCTGAGTAGCCGGGATCACGATCGCCCTGACGTAGGGATGGACCTTCTTGCCCTTGAGAATTTTCGCTGCAAGGCGCAAATCGCTCAATCGGCCGTTGGTGCAAGACCCTATGACAACCTGGTCAATGCTAATGGCACTACCTTCGCCGACGTCGCGACCGTTCTCCGGCAAATGCGGGAAGGCAACCTGGGGGGCGAGGTCGGAGACCGAAATCTCCACGCAGTCCTCGTAGGTGGCATCGGCGTCACTCGCATAGTAACGGGGAGCACGTTTACATGCGATTTCGGCGAACTCGCGCGTGATCTGATCCGGTGCAATGATGCCGTTCTTGGCACCGGCCTCGATGGCCATGTTGCACATGGTGTACCGCTCATCCAACGACAGCCGGTCGATCGCCTCGCCAGTGAATTCCATGGCCTTGTAGAGGCAACCGTCGACGCCAGTCTTCTTGATCGTGGCAAGTATCAGGTCCTTGCCGGTCACAAACTCCCGCATCGTTCCGGTGTAGATGAACTTGATGTTGGCGGGGACCTTTAGCCAGACGTTGCCGGTGGCCATGCAGGCGGCGATATCGGTGCTCCCCACGCCGGTTGAGAAAGCCCCGAGGGCGCCGTAGGTGCAGGTGTGGGAGTCGCCGCCGATGATGAGGTCGCCGGGCGAGACCAGTCCCTGCTCGGGAAGCAGTGCGTGCTCGACTCCCATGCTGCCGACGTCGAAGAAATTTTCGATACCGTTCTCGCGGGCGAAGTCCCGGCAGAGCTTGCAGTTGTTGGCAGCCTTGGTGTTTGCGCAGGGCGTGAAGTGGTCCATCACCATGACGATGCTGGCTTTGTCGTGCACCGCGCAGTTGCGAATCTTCTTCATCTCGGCGATGGCCATCGGCGCCGAGACGTCGTTCGACAACACTAGGTCTGGGCTGACCGATATGAGGTCGTTTGGCTCGACGCCGGTGGCGCCCGCGTGATGGGCCAGTATCTTTTCCGTGATCGTCATACCCATAAGGCCAACCCTTCGTAAACGCCGCGTGTTTCAGATCACCTCCGGCGGACCGTTAGAGTGATCTGAGCGGCATGACGCAAAGGTCGTGCCAGAGTTTTCCCCATTGAAAAGATGCGATTTATTGCAATTATGGGGATCACGCGGAACCGCTCTGAAACATCCAGTTTCACGGATGAAACGCAGCGTTTCACTTAATTTTCGGAGTTGCCCACGAAGACTAGGTTCTATCGGTCTTGGATCTTGGCCTGCTTCAGATGCCGCCAAAGGGTGGTCCGGCTGATGCCCAGCCGCTTGGCCGCGTCGTTCCTGGTTTCAGTGGTGAGCCCTGCGGCGAGGATGTGCTCTTGATCGCCCTGAGCATTGAAATCGATCTTCTGTCGGAGGATGGAGCCAAGCAGAAGCTGTGGCTCGGTCTGGCCGTCATACAGGGTGCAGAAACGCTCAATAACATTGCGCAGATCGCGCACATTTCCGGGCCAACTGTATTCATTCAGCAGCACGTGCTTGCGAATGCATTTTGTGATGTCGTAGGCATGGGTTGGGTGAAAGTCTTTCACAAAACAATCAACCAGAAGCGGAACATCCTCCCTGTGCTCGCGCAGGGCAGGAAGAAACAATTCAAGGATGTTGATGCGGTAATAAAGATCTTCACGAAACAGGCCGTTGCGTATCATCGACCACAGGTGCTTGTTAGTCGCGGCGATAACACGCACATTGATAGGGATGAGGCGGTCACCACCGACGCGCAGTACTTCCTTGGTCTCAAGGACGCGCAGCAACCTAGCCTGGAGATGGACGGGGAGTTCGCCGATCTCGTCGAGAAAGATCGTGCCATTATGTGCAAGTTCGAACAATCCGAGCTTGCCGCCTTTCTTGGCGCCGGTGAAGGCACCTTCCTCGTAGCCGAAGAGTTCGCTTTCGAGCAGGGTCTCGGGAATGGCCCCGCAATTCACAGCCACGAAGGGTTGCGCCGCGCGGGCGCCGGCGTTGTGGATTCCCTGGGCGAACAGATCCTTCCCTGTGCCGGATTCGCCGAAGATGCAGACCGTGGTGTCACCCTGGGCGTAGCGTCGGGCGGTTTCCCTCGCCTCGCGCATTGGCGCTGAGGTGCCAAGGATCTCGTCCAGATGCCATTTGGCGGAAAACCCTTTTTCATAGAGGGTTATCCTGATCTTCGCCTCGGCCTTCTGGATAGTTCCAACAGGCTGGAGAGTGGCCACGGCGCCGACCACGTTCTGATCGAGCACGATCGGAACGTTATTGGTCAAAACATGGCCTTTGCCGAATGACTTGATTTGGTTCAGTTCGGCATTTCCGGTACGCAACACCTGCATGAGGTAGGCATTTGGGATTACGTCCAGGACGTGCTTGCCGATGCAGTCATGTTGAGAGATGCCGGTTATTTCGGCGGCGCTCTTGTTCAGAATGGTGATCATGCCGCTTTGATTTATGGCAATGATACCCTGGTTGATCGAAGAGAGGATGGTCCGTAGTTCTTCGGCTTTTTTGTTCTTCGCGTCGATGGATATGGCGATGCTGACCGCGGTCTCCAAGGCCCGGACCACGCCGTCCGATGAATAGATAGAAATTGACCGCAAGCCGTTCTGCTCGGCGACCTCTTGCACCAAGCTGGCCCCGATGACGATTCGAACGCCGTTCGCCTTCAGCGTCTTGATCACGCTATCGAGATTGCCCATGTCGGAATACGTCTCTTCGACGATCCCAATATTGATAATGTTCTTGACCTCTTCCAGATAAGGAATCTTGCTGAGGTAGGTGACGATAGCGACCTTTGTGTCGCTCTTCGCTGCCTGTCGCAGGGCCAGCAGGACGTCGAAGCCGGTGATTTTGATGTCGACGACGGGGCTCTTGAGTTGCTTCAGCAGCAGTTGCGCATTGCCGCCGCCGGTCAGGAAAACGACCGAATCGTTTTGCTTTTCCAAATCCTGGGCGATGAGCAGCGCGTCTTCAAGAAGGGCTTCCTTCAGGATGATGACAAAGCAATCCGGTGGAACGTAGGGCATGCTCCTGACGATGGACGTAAGATGTCCGTAGCTCAAAATGGCGATCTTGGGCTTCATATGACTTTCTTTTCGATCAGCCCGCCTAGTATCAAGCTACGAATTCATTCAGGCGACAGTGCCGACACAGAGGCAACGGCGACCATGTCCCGCGGTCGTAGTGGCATCGTCCAGCCAGTTGCACTCGCGCCGCGAACGTGACTCCGCGCATCGCAGAGGGCCACCGCCCAGGTCGGATGTGCATTCGTTTGGCACGGATTCTGGTAAAAATTCGCACCAAATTCCACGGCGATTACTCAAATCCTACGACACAGGACGCCGGAAACGCCCAGTGCCCAATCAATAGCATAGCAATCAATTATCTGTGTGTCACGGCCGCCCCGGCGATCCGCTGCCAACCGACGCGTCGTTCCGGCGCCAATCGGCACGACAAGCTCTCGATTTGAAGCGTCATGGCGGGGATGCGAGCGGGTGCTCGTTCACAGGCACGGCATTGGCAGCAGCGCTATGCCGAGGACGCACCCTTCTCTCAGAGCCCGTTTGGAAACTGGCCTGGACGGGCAGCGTTTGGGT
Source organism: Rhodopila sp. (assembly GCA_031291715.1). Taxonomy (GTDB): domain Bacteria; phylum Pseudomonadota; class Alphaproteobacteria; order Acetobacterales; family Acetobacteraceae; genus Rhodopila. Next base: position 10,136 of record JARLIN010000032.1, read on the forward strand.
GCCAGAAGCTGGCCGAGATCGAGAAGACCAAACGCTACCCGAGCGACCTGACGGACGCGGAATGGCTGACAATAGAGCCGCTGCTTCGGCGCGCGGGTAAGACTGGCCGCAGGCGACGGACCTATCTCCGGGGGGTTCTGAACGCGATCCGCTACATGGCCGTAGCGCGGCGGGGTGGCGGATGCTGCCGAAGAACTTCCCGGCGTGGCAGACAGTCTATTGGTGGTTTCGCCGTTTCGTGCGCCGCCTGCTGTTCCGCACCATCCCCGATATCCCCCTGATGCTCGACCGCGAGCAGGCCGGGCGCGAAGCCAGCCCCGCAGGGGGTGTGCTCGACAGCCAGTCGGTAAAGGCGCCGATGGCGGCGGCACGCGGCTACGACGCGGGCAAGAAGACCCTTGGTCGC
>JARLIN010000298.1 GCA_031291715.1 Rhodopila sp.
CAAATCGAGCTGAACGGCCTGAGTTCCGCCCGAACGGGCGGACTCGTGGAGCAGCTTCAGAAACGCGATGAAAGCGCTGTCCCACTCTCCGAGGCGGCTCACCTCGATGCGGAGTGCGCTGGCGTGAGCTGCGTCGAGGATGGCCTGCACGTCGCCAGCGCTGCGGATCCCGGTCTCGCGGGCGATCCAATCACCGGTCAGGTACAACTCCGGGACTGCCGATCCGGGCCGCTGCAGACTCCATGCTGGCGATTGTGGGCTGGCGCGGCTCATGGCGTCGGGAAATCCGCGCTGAACGGGAAGGCGAGCGGTGCCCATTGCGGATCGGCACTCAGCGACCTGGGGTCGGGCGCATAGCAAAGCATTGTCCAGATCCACCCGTTCTGCTTGAGGCGATCCCCGATTCCGGGCAGACGGCGATCGCCCCGCTGACAAACCGATTTCACGGCTACACCACCAGGCCCTTCCTGCACACGTCACTGAACGTCCGCAGCACGTCGAGATTGCGCGCTGTCTCCGCTTTTATCAGACTGCGGAAGTCCGTTTCCGGCATTTCGTAAGTTTGTATTAGCCTCTCCACGACGTGGTCCGCTGCAAGGAGCACATCGGCAGGCGCAAACAGGCGCAGTTTACTTAAGATGGCATAGAGCTTGACGAGCTTCGAAGCGTCCTCGAGCTTGTGACTGAGTGCATCGCTGAAAATCCTGGATGCCTCGTCAACAAAATCTCCATACAAGCTCTCGCGGTGGGAGACTGCGTGTTCGTTCCTTCGTGCGCGCTCTTGCGCGAACATCGTCAGCCACGTCGTCACGATGCCGCCCAGCGCGCCGATCATGGATCCCGCTAGGGCAGAGAGAGCCGATAGAGTTGCCGGGCCCATGGCGATTGGTTGTCCTCTTTGTCAGGAGCCAAACACAAACATTGCCGCACGCCGCACGTTAAGTACCACCTTCCACTCCAACCGCTGGCATTGCGGTGTCGCCACCATCGGGTTCCTTGATCCGGAACCACGCGACATACAGGGCGGGCAGGAAGATGAGCGTCAGCACGGTCGCGCCTGTGAGACCGCCGATGATCGCAAACGCCATGGAGCCCCAGAAGACGCTCGGTGCAATCGGGATCATCGCGAGCACCGTCGCCGAGGCGGTGAGCAGGATCGGCCGGGTCCGGTGGATCGCGGCGGTCACCACGGCGTCCCACGGATGCCGCCCGTCCCTGATCTCCGTTTCGACCTGGTCGATGAGGATGACCGAATTTCGCGCGATCATGCCGGTCAGGGCAAGCACCCCCAGGATTGCAACGAAGCCGAGCCGCGCCTGCGCCAGCAGCAAGGCCGCGACCACCCCGATGATCCCGAGCGGCGCCACGCTCAGCACCAGCAGCACGCGCTGAAAGCTCTGCAACTGGAACATCAGGATGGTCAACACCAGCAACATCATCACCGGCACCACTGCCAGAACAGATACCTTGCCCTTGGCACTTTCCTCCACGGACCCTCCCACCGCGATCCGGTACTCGCTCGGCAGTGTCGCCGCCAGCTTGTCAATGCGGGGCTGCACGGATTGCACCGCCGTCGCCGGCAGCACGCCCGGTACCACGTCGGCCTGTACTGTCAGGGTCGGAACGCGATTCCGCCGCCAGACCAGCGGATATTCCTGGTTGTATTCGAACGTGGCGATCTGTCGCAACGGCACGACCTGTCCGGTACGCAACGGAATCTGCAGCGAGCGAATCGACTCGAGCGAAGTCCGCTGGGCCCGTTCGGCGCGGATGACGACGTCGATGAGGTAAATGCTGTCGCGGACCTGCGTCACGGTGGTGCCGCTTACGACGGCGTTCAGCGCCTGTGCCACGTCCTGCGAGCTGAGCCCAAGCTGTCTGGCTTGGTCCTGGTCGATGTGGATCCGCATGACTCGCGCCGGTTGGATCCAGTCGAAGTTCACGTTCCGCACACCCGGCGTGGCTCCCACCTGTTCGGCAACTTGCATCGCAATGGCGCTGACCCGCGACAGGTCTGGGCCACTCACGCGATACTTCACCGGCCAGCCCACGGGCGGCCCAAGCTCAAGCGGATAGACACGTGCGACCACGCCCGGGAAGCGCGCTCCCAGCTCACGCTCCAGGCGTACGCGCACCTGATCGCGTACCTTCAGCCCTTTGGTCACCACCACCGACTGGGCGAAGGAGTCGTTCGGCAGTGCAACGTCGATCGGCAGGTAGAAGCGGATGGCGCCCTGCCCGACATAAGTCGAGAACCGGACCACATCGGGATCGGCCGCGAGCAGCTTGTCGAACTCAGCCGATACATCCCGGGTGGCCAGGATCGAGGCATTGTCCTGCAGTTTCAGGTCTACCAGGAGCTCCGGTCGGTCGGACGCCGGGAAGAACTGCTCAGGGACGAAGCGGGTCCCCCACATCGCAGCCCCGAGCAGGCCGACCGTTACCAAGATGGTGATCCACCTGGCGCGCATCGCCGCCAGCAGGCAGCGCCGGAACAGGCGCATCGGCGCACCAAGCGTCTCGCCGCGCGGATTCTTCGGCAGGCGCAGCAGCGGCTGGGCAACGACCGGCGCGCAGAGACCCGAGACCACCCAGGAGGCCAACAGCGCCAGGGCCACCACCACGAACAGGGAAAACACGTACTCGCCGGCGTCACTGCGCGCGAAGCCGACCGGTACGAAGCCACAAATGGTGACCAGTGTGCCGGTCAATCGCGGCATGGCGGTGGAGTTGTAGGAGAAAATGGCGGCCGCTTTCTGGTCGTCGCCGCGCTCAAGCCGGCTCACCATGCTCTCGATGGTGATCATGGCATCGTCCACCAGCAGGCCGAGGGAGATGATGAGGGCGCCGAGCGAGACGCGCTGAAGGTCAATCCCCAAAATCCCCATCGCCGCGAACGCGATCGCCAGCACCAGCGGAATTGAGATGATGACGATCGTGCCCGCGCGCAGGCCGAGGCTGACGATGCTGACCGCCAGGACGATGCCGATGGACTCCCACAGCGCCTCCATGAATTCACTGATGGCACTGCGAACCGTGTCCGGCTGATTGGCGACCATGACCGGCTCGATGCCGATTGGCAGATTGGCCTTCAGCTCCTGCATGGTCTGCTGGATGTTCTGGCCCAGCGCGAGTACATCGCCCCCGTCGCGCATGGAAATCGCCAACCCCAGCCCAGGCTCGCCGTTGATCCGGAAGATCGGCGAGGGTGGGTCGGCGTCCCCGCGCTTCACCTCAGCGATATCCGACAACCTCACGTTCCGGTCGCCGACGGCGAAGTTCAAGGCCAGGATGTCCTTTTCGGACTTCAAGGCACCACTGACCCGCAGCCTGACGCCCTCCTTGTCGGTGGTAATGACGCCGGAGGGGGCGACGGCGTTCTGCGCCTGCAGCGCAGCCGCAAGCGCCGCGGGGCTGAGCCCGTAACCGGCCAGCTTCGCAGGCGAGAACTCGATGTACATGGTTTCGGGTTGTGCGCCGATGAGGTCCACCTTGGACACGTCCGGCACCTGCAGCAGCCGCGACCGGATATCCTCAACGTAGTCGCGCAGTTCGCGACTGGTGAACCCGTCCGCGGTAAATCCATAAACGATGCCGTAGGTGTCACCGAATTCGTCGTTGCAGACCGGGCCGATGACGCCCTGCGGGAGAGTCAACTCGATGTCGTGTATCTTCTTGCGCACCTGGTACCAGGTGTCTGATACCGCCTTCGGCCCGGTCGAACCCTTGAGATAGACGAAAACCGTCGCCTGGCCCGGCGTGGTGTAGCTCTTCAGGTAATCCAGGTGAGGCGTTTCCTGCAGCTTGCGCTCCAGGCGCTCGGTGACCTGAAGCAGTGTGTCGTCGAGCGTCGCGCCGGGCCACTGCGCCTGCACCACCATGGTCTTGATGGTGAAAGTGGGATCCTCGTTGCGCCCCAGTTTCATGTATGAGGCGGTGCCGAGAACGACGATCGCAGCCATCAGATAGTACACGATCGACCGATGAGCGAGCGCCCAGCCGGTCAGGTTGAACCGGTTCATGGAGCCGCTCCGGCGAGGGGGACCTTCTCCACAGGACGCAGTGCGTGCACGCCGGCGCTGACCACCAGTTCGCCCCCCTTCAGCCCGTCCACCACGACGATCGTGGAAGAGCCCTGCTGCCGCAGTCCGACCGGCCGCAGCGACACTTCCTGGGTTGCGGGATCGACCACCCAGACGGCCGGCCGGTCGTCCGCCGCGGTCAGGACCGTCGCCGGCAGCTCGATGCCGTCGGTTGCCAGCAGGCGCGTCTGCCCGGTTACTGTCGCGCCGAGACGCATGGCTTTGGGCCACCCGGCCAGTCCAACCTTGACCCGGAAGCTTTGTGTTACCGGATCCGCCTGCGGCGCGACCTCCCGGACCTGCCCCGTGGCCCGGACGCTGGGGTCGTCGGTCAGGGAGATGTCGATGACAGCGTCGCGGGACACCTGGCGCATGAGACTGGCGGGCACGTCGAATACCGCGTCGGCCCCGTCGTCGTGCGCCACGGTCACGATCATCTGGCCGGCGTGGACGACCTCGCCCGCCTCTGCACCCGTGGCGGTCACGCTGCCGGCGGAGTCGGCCCGGAGTTGGGTGTAGTCGAGCAAGTCCTTGGCGATTCGCAACAATGCGCCAGCGGCGTCGACATTGGCTTCGGCGCTGTGGAAGGCCTGTTCCGCTGCATCGAACTGGACATGGGTCGACCATCCCTGACGCACCAGAACTTGCTGGCGGGCATAGTCGTTGCGTGCCTGCATCAGCACCGCTTGCGCGGCGGCGAGTTTGGCTTCTGCCGCCTGCACTGCGTTCTGCTCGTTCTGCGGATCGAGCTCGGCGACCACCTGTCCCGGCTGCACCTGCTGTCCCACATCGACCCTGCGCGCGATCATTCGGCCATCAACGCGGAAGGCCACGCTCTCTTCCGTGCGCGCGCGGATATGACCGGTCAGCGACACTGGTTCGCCCTCCGGGCGGGCGGTAGCGACGACGGTCCGTACGGGCCGGATGTCGGGAGTTGGCGGCGGCTTGGCGTGGCAGGCGCCGAGCAGGGCCAGACCCAGCCAGGCTAGAGCGGCTGCGGATTTCACGGGATGCGTCATGCTTGTTCGCCCTGCACCGATGGATGGCTTGCCGATTGCCGGAATGGGCCTTGTTTTATACCTCCATGGATGTATGTCAAGACCAATTCGAGGCACCCCGGCGGCGGCGCGGTGAGCGGGAGGCAGGTATGCGCCAACTGACACTCGGAAACCCCGAGAAAAAGGGAAGAATTCCTCCCATGCGACATGGCGGAGGCGCGGCGGCCGCTTGGCACCGAAGGCGACCTGGTAGATCGCCCTTGACATTATACCTTCACGATTGTATGTGACGGCCAACTCGAGATACGGAGACGAGCGGTGCGACGAACCAAGGCCGAGGCTGAACAGACACGCGAAACCGTCCTTAAGGCGGCGATCAAGGTGTTCCTGAAGCGCGGCATCGCCCGCGCCACCCTGGAAGAGATCGCCCGCGCCGCGGGGGTCACCCGCGGGGCCATCTATTGGCATTTCCGCGATAAGCTGGAGATCTTCCTGGCCCTGGAGGAGCGGACCAATTTCCCGAATGATGAAGTCGCGGCCGCCTTGGAATCCCGCCTGGCCGCCGACCCCAGGCTTGATCCCCTCGACGAACTCGCCGACGCCATCGGCGAAGGACTGAGGGCGCTCGAGAATGACGTCGAGCGGCGCCGGATCCTCACTATTTTCTGGTTTCGCTGCGAGTACGTCGACGAGATGCTGCCAGCCCTGCAACGCCGCCAACGCCTCGATGCGACACTACAGAAGCGGATCTGCGGGATCATGGGGCTTGCAGCCGCGCGTGGCCGGCTGGCGCCCGAATGGTCCGCGGACATGGCGGCGCGCGCCCTGTTCCTGTTGCTCGACCGGTCGGTGGAGGACTGGCTGCGCACGCCCGACGAGTTTCTGCTGGAGGTCGAGACCATGCCCCTGCTGAGGGCCTTCCTCAGGGCCGTGAGCGTGGCAGTGGCCGACGCGGCGGACCAGAAAGCGCCCCGGCGCTTCCGACGGAGCGCCGCATAGCGGGATTACCGGTGGCAATGGACGGCACTTGCCGCGACGCAAACCTCACCGGTGCCGGCAACAACGGCCCAGCTTGGCAGAACACCAATGATTGACCGCCGGGCTCAACCCGACAGCGGATCGGAGGGAGGCACAATGACTGTCAACGTCAACCCGGATACGCAGGGGTTCCCGCATGTGAACGCAGCTGTGAATCAACGCCAAAGTGGAACGCCGACCGGAATCACAGCAGACCGCCTAACCCCTTGAAAAAATTGGTCGGAGCGGCGGGATTCGAACCCACGACCTCCAGTCCCCCAGACTGATGCGCTACCAGGCTGCGCTACGCTCCGACCGGTCTCTGGCGCCAGCAGAGAGCCTCGCTTTTTGCACGCTGTCAACCCTAGGCGCCGGGCTACAGGCCCGCTTCGGCCCCGGTGACCGAATGGCCGACGGTCACCGGGGCCGGCCTTCAGCGACGGTTAGCGATCCAGGTCATTTCCAGGATCAAGCCGTCCTTGAGGGCAACATACTGGATCTTGTTGCCCTTGTTGGGACCGGCATCGACCGTGATCTGATCGCCGACTTTGGAACAACCATAGTCGAGCGCCGCCTGAGTTACCGCATCGACGTCATCGACATTGATGCTCAGGTGCCAATGACCGACATCGACGCAACGCGGCTTGTAGATGGCGCGGTCGGCCGGACCGTTGTACTGCAGGAGTTCAAGCGCGTGGCCGCCGCCTTTGATATAGGCGATTTCGACCGCGGCACCCTTGACGCCAGTCACGGTCTCCTGGTTCTTGAGCCCCCGCGGCGCGCGAGGGCTGATCAGCTCGTAATCCAGGACCTCGGTGAAGAACTTGATGCTGTAATCGAGATCCTGCACGGTAATCCCGGTGTGGTTGGTCTCGTAAACTTTGGCTCTGGCCATTGGCTCCCTCTCCCTGTTCACTCTGGCGTTCACATGCTCTTCAGCTTGGCCATAACCGAGGCGGCGACGCCTTCGGGGGTGATGCCGAAGTGCGCCATCACCTCGTCCGGCCGTCCCGACGCGCCGAACGTGGTCAAGCCGATCATCAGCCCGTCCGGACCGACGTAACGGTCCCATCCATAGGTCGCCGCCGCCTCGATGGAGACGCGCAGCGTGTCCGGCGCGAGGATGGAGCGGCGGAAATCCTGGGGCTGCCGATCGAACAACTCAAGGCAGGGCATGGAGACGATACGGGTGGCGATCCCCCTCGCCTCGAGGATCCGCCGGGCGCCGACGGCGACCCACACTTCGGAACCGGTCGCCAGCAAGGTGACGCGGGCACTTCCGGTTGCCTCCTGCAACACATAGGCGCCGCGCCGGCAGCGGTTTTCCACCCCGCCCTCTGTGCGGACCGGAGGAACCGCTTCCCGCGTCATGACGAGGGCCACCGGCTGATCCTTGGCTTCCAAGGCCAACTCCCAGCACTCCGCCACTTCAACGCCATCGGCCGGCCGCATGAACAGCAGGTCGGGCGTGGCGCGCAGGATGGCGAAATGCTCAACCGGCTGATGCGTCGGCCCGTCCTGACCCTGCGTGATCGTATCGTGGGTCAGAACGTAGATGACCTTCTGCCCCATCAACGCCGACAGGCGGACCGCCGGCCGGCAATAGTCGACAAAGCACAGGAAGGTCGCGCAGTACGGTAGAAAGCCCTTGTGCAGTGCTATACCGTTGGTGACCGCGGCCATCGCATGTTCGCGGATGCCAAAATGAATGTAACGCCCGCCGAAGTTCTCGCGGGACACCTCCGGCAGGCCGTCCGGACGGGCGAGGTTGCTCGAGGTGAGATCCGCGGAACCGCCGATCAGGTTGGGGATGGCCGGGACCAGCGCCTCCATGACGGTCTTCGATGACTTGCGGGTCGGCTCTTCGGCCTGTGCGCCAGCCAGGTTTTCCTTGCACGCTTGTAGCGCCGCACGCCAATCGGGCAGATCGCCGGCGATTGCAGCCTGGAAGCGGTCGCGCCGTTCGCTGTCCGTCCGTTGCAGGCGGTCGCTCCAATCTTTCCGTTCGGCCGCGCCGCGCCGGCCGACTTCCCGCCATGCCGCGAGAACATCGTCCGGAATCTCGAAGGGTGCGTACGGCCAGTCGAGCGCCTGCCGGGCACCGGCCACCTCCGCGTCGGTCGGGCTCTGGCCATGGGCGGACGCGGTGCCGGCCTTGCCCGGCAGGCCGAGCCCGATCACCGTCTTGCAGGCGATGATGCTGGGCCGGTCAACTTTACGGGCCAGTGCGATGGCCTCGCCGATCATCTCCGGATCGTGGCCGTCGACGGCCTGCCAGTGCCAGCCGCAAGCCTCGAAGCGGCCCTTCTGATTTTCCGACGTCGCCAGGCTGGTCGGCCCGTCGATGGAAATGCCGTTGTCGTCGAAAAGAACGATCAACCGGCTGAGATTGAGATGCCCGGCAATGGCGGCGGCCTCGTAGGACACCCCCTCCATCAGGCAGCCATCGCCCGCCAGCACATAGGTGTAGTGGTCGACAAGGTCTTTCCCGAAGCGCTCGCGCAGCATGCGTTCCGCCAGCGCCATGCCGACGCCCATGCCGAAGCCCTGGCCGAGCGGGCCGGTGGTCGCCTCGACGCCAATCGAAAGATCGTATTCGGGATGCCCGGGGGTCTTGCTGCCCAATCGGCGGAATCGGCGGATCTCCTCGATCGTCATCGCCTCATAGCCGGTCAGATAGGCCAGCGCGTAGAGCAGCATCGAACCGTGCCCCGCCGACAGCACGAACCGGTCGCGATCCGGCCAATCCGGATGCGCCGGATCGAACTTCAGAAACCGCGAGTACAGCACCCTGGCAATATCGGCCGCCCCCATTGGTAGCCCGGGATGTCCCGATTTCGCCCGGTTGATCGCATCCATGGACAGGGCGCGAATCGCGCCCGCCATACGGCCAGAATCGCAGGCAGTCGATTCAGAGCTCATTTATGCACCTCGATATGGGCCCACTCTTCATAGCATTTGATGACCGAGCAGACGTCTTCCATGCCATAGCCCTTGGCGATCGCCATGTTCAGCATCTCCCGGGCGATCGCCAGTGCCGGCGTGGGGATGTTGAGCTCCCTGGCGACCTCGCCGGCAAGGCCAAGGTCCTTGTACATCAAGGCAGTCGCGAAATTCGCGTGGAAGTCCCGGTTGAGGACCTTCGGGGCCTTGTTGGCGATCTGACCGCTGCGGGCGCCGCCGAGGCTAATGACTTCCACGAA
>JARLIN010000299.1 GCA_031291715.1 Rhodopila sp.
CGGCAGATGGCCCGGACTGTCGCCGGGCCATGACGTAGTGTGGAGCCAGCGGCCATGACGCAAGAGACGCGCGACTAGGCCGTGACGTAGGCGACGAGAACCATGACGCGGTAGAGAACTCGCGGTGGCACGAGGTGCGGTTGGGTGCCCCGCGCCCTACTCCGCCGCGTCGCGTTTCAGCCGATCGGCGAACTGCTTGCGGAATTTCACCACCTTCGGCGCGACAACCACCTGGCAGTAACCGGTCCAGGGGTTGCGGGCGAAGTAGTCGTGGTGCTCGGGTTCGGCCTCATAGAACACCGTCAGCGGCTCGATCTGCGTTACCAGCTTCCCGGGCCAGATCTTGGCGTCCGTGATCTCTTGCATCACCGCCCGCGCCGTCTCGGCCTGCGCATCCGAGTGGGTCAGGATGATCGAGCGGTACTGCGGACCGACGTCGTTGCCCTGGCGATCCACGGTGGTGGGGTCGTGGATCGAGAAGAATACCCGCAGCAGGTCGGCATAGGCCAACTGGCTGGGGTCGAACTTGACCTGCACGACCTCGGCATGACCGGTGCGGCCGGTGCAGACGGCCTTGTAGCTGGGGTTCGGCACGTGACCGGCGGCGTAGCCGGACATGACCCAGCTCACGCCACGGAGGTCCTTGAACACCGCCTCCAGGCACCAGAAGCATCCGCCACCCAGTGTGGCCGTTTCCTGTGTCGCGCTCATGTGTGCATCGCTCCCTTTCCGTTGAGCCTCCATCCGGTCACCCAATATAGACCGAGATCAAGCCCTCCCGATAACCCCATCGACGGGCGCGCCCGCGCCACTCATACCAACCCGCGTGGGCGCCGGCTCTCGAACCTCGTCATGGCCCGGCGAGGGTCCGGGCCAGATGCCGCAGCACGGTGCTGGATCAGATGGCCCGGACTGTCACCGGGCCACGATGATTGCTGCGCCGGGCCATGACAGAGGGGGACTGCCCGTGGGCTAATCTTTCCGCCCCCTGGTACCAGGTCCTGAACCGCGGTCCGACTGGACATACCGTCAGCCTGGGTCGCAGGGTGAACGCACAATTACGCGGACGTCCAGCCGCGACGGGGCGGCGAACCGCCACCTCGATCACGGTGGTGTTTTTTCAACACGCTTGACATTTGCCGTGTTCCAGGCTTATGTTTTTGGTTCCAACAGAGAAGGAGGGTGCATAAACAGCATGACTCCACCGGGTTCGAGCGGAGCCGTCGACCGACTTGGCAGCGGCGGCATATCCAAAAGTCCAAGATAGGCCCGGCATTACCAGTTCGGGCGCGCAGGGCAGATGCCCTTGCAACCAGACCCCCGTTGTCCGCACAACGCGCACGGGGGTCATTGCTGTTTAAGGCCCCTCGTTCCCGAGCGCGACGCATCTATGCACGACCGGCGGGTTTGCGGGTGTTCGTGACTGCGTTTTTCCGTGGTCGTTTCGTTTTGGCTTCCTGAACGTCAGATCAATCGATTCGCGGTTCCGCCTGCTTCATGCCCAACACCGCCAGGCAGGCTTTACATTTCGGTATACACATGATCATGCCTCTCCTGAAGACGGCCCTGACCGATACCGGACAGCCAGCAGGCGAGCAATCACGGCTCAACTCCCTCGCGGGTCCAGAGCATCCCGCAGCCCGTCCCCCACCAGGTTGAATGACAGCACGCACAGGAAAATCGCGACACCCGGAAACACCGCCAGCCAGGGTGCCTGGGTCAGGAACCGCTGCGCCGCGTTCAGCATCGACCCCCAGGATGGCGACGGTGGCTGCTGACCGAGCCCCAGGAACGACAAGGAGGCCTCCGCGATGATCGCCGCCGCCAGTGACAGCGTGGCCTGTACCAGCACCGGCGGCACGATATTCGGTGCCACGTGCCGCACCGCGACGCGCCAGCCTGGGTTCCCGATCGACCAGGCCGCCTGCACGTAGTCGGCGCTGCCAACCTCCAGCGTCGCCGCGCGCGCCACCCGCATGAACCGGGGCGCGGTGGACACGCCGATGGCGATCATCGCGTTCGTCAGGTCCGGCCCCAGGAACGCGGTCAGCGCGATCGCCAGGATCAGGAACGGGCACGCCAGCATCGCATCGACCAGCCGCGACAGCACCGCATCGATCCAGCCGCCCGAGAATCCCGCCAGCAAGCCGGCCGGCACACCGATCCCGGCGGCGATCAGCACCGACACCACACCCGCCAGCAGGCTGGCCCTGGCCCCGAACACCACGCGCGACAGCACGTCCCGCCCATTCTCGTCGGTCCCCATCCAATGGGCGGCGGATGGCGCCTTGCGGATCGCGCTCCAGGATGTGGCGACAGGGTCGAAGGGCGCGATCAGCGGCGCCAGCACCGCGACCGAGACGAACAGCACGATTACCACCAGCCCCGCCACAGCCGCCGGGCGGCGCAGGAAGCGCGCGACAACGAGGCGGCGAGGCGCGCTCATTCAGGCACGCCTCAGCCGGGGATTGATCAGCACGTAAAGGATATCAGCCAGCAGGTTGAGCACGACGAACAGGAACGCCGTCACCAGCACGACGCCCTGCACCACCGGATAGTCTCGGTTGAACACCGCATCGACGACCATCTTGCCGAAGCCGGGGATGGAGAACACCTGCTCGGTCAACACCGCGCCGGACAGCAGCGTGCCGAGTTCCAGGGTGCCCAGCGTCACCACGGGAATCAGCGCGTTGCGCAGCGCGTGGCGCAGGATCACCCACATTTCGGACAGGCCCTTGGCGCGGGCGGTGCGGACGTAATCCTGATCCAATGTGGACAGCATCGCGCTGCGGGTATGCCGCATCAGGATCGCGGCGATCGCATTGCCCAGCACGAAAGCCGGCATGATGGTCGTCGCCAGCGACTGCGACACGTCTTCGCTCAATGGCACGTAGCCCGATGGCGGCAGCCAGCCCAGATGGACCGAAACCAGCAGGATCAGCATGATGCCGAGCCAGAAGTTCGGCATCGACAACCCGGCCAGGCCGATGGCGTTGGCGACGTAATCCCACGGGCCGTTGCGCTTGACCGCCGCCACGACACCTGTAGGCACACCAATCAAGACAGCGATGACAAACGCCATGACACCCAGCTGCGCCGTCACCGGCAGCTTCTGCGCGACCAGCTGCGAGACCGGTTGCCGCGTGCGCCAGGAATAGCCGAGGTTCCCTTGCGCCACGTTGCCGACCCAGTGCAGGTATTGCACCGGCAGCGACCGATCGAGCCAGAGCTCCGCCCGTATCTGCGCCACGACGCGGGGATCGCCCCTTTCCTCCCCCGCCAGCACCAGGGCCGGATCACCCGGCATCAGTTGCTGCAGGCAGAACACCAGCACGCTGACCAGGATAAGCGTCGGAACGATCTGGGCGATGCGCCCACCGAGGCCAAAACGCACCGCGGGCTACTTCGTCACCGACAGGCCTTGCAGGCGGATCAGCCCGTCGGGCACCGGCCGGAAGCCGGTCAGCTTCGCCGACAGCCCGACGATGTTGACCGGCTGATACAGATAGATGATCGGCAGGTCCTTACGCTCCTGCTCCATCATCTTCGCGTACTGGGCCACCCGAGCCGCGGGGTCGTTGAGCGTGCGGGCGCTGTCGAGGGCTTCATCGACCATCGGGTTGGAATAATGGCCGTCATTCTGGCCCATTCCGGTCTTCAGGAAGGTATAGAGGTTGCCATCCGCGTCGGTGCGGCCTGACCAGCCAATCAGGTAGGCCTGGAAATTGCCTTGGTTGGCGGCGGAGAGCGACGAGGCGAACTCGACCAGGTTGATCTTCAGGTCGAAGCCGGCATCCCGCACCATCGACTGGATCACCTCCGCGAGCTGCGCCTGATCCGGCGTGTTCGGCACCATCAGGGTCACCGGGATCGGCGTCGGCACGCCCGCCTGTTTCACCAAAGCCTTGGCCTTGTCGATGTCACGCGGCGGCGCCTCCAGACCATGCACGTACAGCGGCGAGGACGACGGCACCGCCTGCGCCGTGGGCACATACATGCTGTTGAACACGACATCGACCAGGGCCTGCCGATCGATGGCCGCATCGAACGCCTGCCGCAGCCGCGCGCTCTGGCCGATCGGCGTTTTGGACTGGTCGCCGTTGCCAAGGTTGAAGGTGATGCCGAGGTAGCCGAGGGCCGGCGAGGTCACGATGCGCAGTTTCGGATCGCGCTTGACCTCCGCCACATCGCTCGGTATCACGCGCTCGGCGAGGTCGATATTGCCGGTGTGCAGGTTCGCCACCTGCACCGCGGTGTCCGTCATCGGCTGGTAGATCACCCGGTCGAAATGAATGTTGCTCGCATCCCAGTATCCGGGGAACCGGTCCAGCACGATCCGGTCCTGCGCCACACGCTCGGTGAACTTGAACGGACCGGCACAAACGGGATGCAGACCGAAGTCCTTGCCGGCGGCTTCGGCGGCCTTGGGCGAAACGATCATGCCGGCGCGGTCGGTCAACTGGGCGATGAAGGGTGCCGATGGCGCTTTCAGCACGATCCGCACGGTCAGCGGACCGTCCGCCTCCACATGGTCGATCGCGCTGATTTCGCCGCGGCGGAAGCTGCCGGGAAGGGTCAGGTGACGTTCCAGCGTGTACTTGACCGCAGCGGCGTCCAGCTTCTCATGGTCCTGGAAGACCACGTTGGGGCGCAGATGGATCACCAGCGTCTTTGGGTCCGCCCACTCATACCCCAGCGCGAGTTGCGGCACGATCTGAAGCTTTTCGTCGATGTCGAACAGCTTGTCGCACAGCCCGGCGAAGACAATGCGGCCGACATAGGTTCGCGCCAGAGTCGGGTCCAGGATGTCGGCGTCCTCACGCAGGGCGATCCGTAGGGTTTGCGCCACGGCGGGGGCCGTGAACAGGACGGTCAGAGCGCATAAGGCGGTCAGCAAACGGCGACGCATCGACGAAGCCCCCAACGGTGAACGCGGCGATTGTGCGGAGGACTGGCCTCCCCCGCAAGCAGGCATTACGTTCGCGCAACCCCGTAGCCAATGACTTTCGGGCAAGCTATCAGGGCGAGGCCGAATGGCCGAACGAATGGCCAACCTGGGAGGAACGAATTCATGCCTGTCAAACACCTGGCCACCGGCCTGGCCGCCCTGCTCGTTGCCGCCGCACTGCTGCCGGCGGCGTCACCCGCCGTGGCGCAGGACAAGACGGTGACCTTGAAAATGTCGTCCTGGGTGCCGCCGGCGCATCCGCTGAACCCATCCCTGGTCGCCTGGGCCGCCGACATCGAGAAAGAGTCCGGCGGCACCATCAAGGCGACGCTGTTCCCGTCGGAGCAACTCGGCAAGGCGTTCGATCACTACGACATGGCCCGCGACGGCATCGCCGACCTGGCATACGTGAACCCCGGCTACCAGCCCGGCCGCTTCCCCATCATCGCCGCCGGCGAGTTGCCCTTCCTGATCGCCAACGCCAAGGGCGGATCGGCCGCGCTCGATGAGTGGTACCGTCCCTACGCGGCGAAGGAGATGAAGGACGTCCATGTCTGCTTCGCCTTCGTCAACGATCCGGGCACGTTCCACTCGCGCCACAAGATCGTGCTGCCGGAGGACATCAAGGGCGACAAGGTTCGCCCTGGCAATGCCGGCCAGGGTGCGATGGTGACCCTGCTGGGCGGCACCAACGTGCAGTCCTCCGCCCCCGAGGCGCGGGAGGTGCTGGAACGCGGCGTCGCCAACACGATCGGGTTCCCGTGGGGCTCGATCGTGCTGTTCGGCATCGACAAGGTGGTGAAATA
The DNA here is from genome assembly GCA_031291715.1 of Rhodopila sp. Taxonomy (GTDB): domain Bacteria; phylum Pseudomonadota; class Alphaproteobacteria; order Acetobacterales; family Acetobacteraceae; genus Rhodopila. The sequence continues at coordinate 5,755 of JARLIN010000299.1, forward strand.
CCACATGGACGTGCCGCTGTTCGCCACGACATTCGTCTGGGCGATGAACCAGGCGAAATACGATTCGCTGTCCCCGGCCCAGCGGCGGGTGATCGACAACCACTGCACCCCGGAATGGGCCGAGAAAGTCGCCAGCCCCTGGGCCGACTTCGAATATGGCGGCCATGCCAAGCTGGCAGCCGAGCCTGGGCATGAGGTCTATAAGCTGACCCCGGAGCAGCTCGCCGCATGGCGGACGGCCGTCGCGCCGCTGACCGCGCGTTGGGCGTCCAAGGTGGATAACGCCGACGCGGTGCTGGCGGACCTGAAGGCCGCGTTGAAACGCCACGGCGCCCTGGCCGAGTGATGGGGCCGACGGCAAACGGACCGCCCCATCGCATCAGCGCGATGGATCGGTTCATCGACACGATCGAATGGCTGGCCGCGGCGTTCGTCGGCATCGTCGCTGTGGACATCTTCGTCAGTGTGCTGCTGCGCTATTTCTTCGCCGTCTCGATCCCCGACAGCTACGATTTCGGCAAGCTGCTGCTGGGGATTCTGATCTTCTGGGGTATCGCGGCGACCAGCTATCGCGGCACTCATATCACCGTCGATCTGGTGTGGTCCGCGGCCGGCCCGCGCGGCAAGCGGCTGATCGATATCTTCGCCACGCTGGTGCTGCTGTTCGTGGTCACGGTGCAAACGATCATGCTGTTCGACAAGGTCAGGCTGACCATGCAGGACAACGTGCTGACCTACGATCTTCGCATTCCGACCTGGCCCTTCGCCCTGGTGGCGTGGCTGGGCGACGTCTCGGCCGTGCTGCTGATCGCGATCCGCACCTACCGGCTGATCTTCCATCCTGAAGACGTGGCCGAAGCCACCGACGCAAAGGCTGTCGAATAGCATGGAATTTTCGAGCGATGCGGTGGCCGTCATCGGCTTCGTGGTGCTGTTCGGGCTGATGCTGCTGCGCGTGCCGGTGGGCATGGCGATGGGCCTGGTCGGTGTCAGCGGCTTCGGCTACCTGGTCGGCGGCGGGCCGGCGCTGAAGATGGTCGGCCAGACCTCGATGCGGATCGTCACCGACTATACATTCGGTGTGATCCCGATGTTCCTGCTGATGGGCGCGATCGCCTCGCGCACCGGCATGAGCCGGGAGCTGTTCCAGGCCGCGAACCGTTTCGTCGGCCACTTGCGAGGCGGCCTGGGGATCGCGACGATCGCCGCATGCGCCGGGTTCGCGGCGATCAGTGGTTCGTCGGTCGCGACGGCCGCGACCTTCTCGACCGTTGCGTATCCGGAGATGCGGCGATTCGGTTACCCGAAGTCCTTCGCCACCGGCGTGATCGCTGCCGGCGGAACCTTGGGGGCGATGTTTCCGCCCTCCATCGTGCTGGCGGTGTATGGACTGATCACCCAGCAGGATATCGGGAAACTGTTCATCGCCGGCATCCTGCCGGGGCTGCTCGCGGTCAGCATGTATATGGTCACCATCGCGGTGATCGGTGCCGCGCGGCCGGGGTGGCTGCCGGCGGCCCGGGTCGCATCCTGGCAGGAGCGGTATCAGGCGATCAAAGACGTCTGGGCGCCGCTGCTGCTGTTCGTGTTCGTCATCGGCGGCCTGTACGGCGGCCTGTTCACCCCCACCGAGGCCGGCGGCATGGGCGCGGGCGGCGCGGCGCTGATCAGCCTGGCGAGGGGGCGGTTGTCCCGCGCCGATTTGCTGGCATCCCTGCTGCAAGCAACGCGGACGGCGGCGGCGGTGTTCACCGTGCTGATTGGCGCGATCCTGTTCGGGTATTTCCTGACGGTCACGCAGACGCCTCAGAAGGTCACGGAATTCATCACCGGCCTGGGCCTGAGCCCGTTGGGTGCTCTGGTGCTGATCATGCTGATGTACCTGGTGCTCGGTTGCCTGATGGACGCGATGGCGATGGTGATCCTGACAGTGCCGATCATCTTTCCGGCGGTGACGGCGCTGGGCTTCGATCCGATCTGGTTCGGCGTGATCATCGTCATGACGGTGGAACTGGGGCTGATCCATCCGCCGGTCGGGATGAATGTGTTCGTGATCAAGACCGTGGTGCAGGATGTTTCGTTCTCCACGATCTTCTACGGCGTGATTCCGTTCGTGCTGACGGACATCGTTCGGCTGGCAATCCTGATCGCATTCCCGGCGATCGCGACGTGGTTGCCGGGGCGGATGTAGGGACAGGCATCCCCTCGCCGTGCCATGGTGAGGGTGCGGGCCGGCCCTGACACAAGCAGAACCGGCCCTGACACGAACAGAAAAAGGGCGAGGTCGAGAGCCTACTCCGCCGCTTGCGCCGTCGCCGTCTTCTTCCACGAATGCAGCACCGGCAGCACCTCCTTCGCGTAGAGTTTCAGCCCCTCTTCCGCCAGGTCATACGGCGTGCCGCCAAACCGGAACGATGTCGCCAGTTCGAACTCGCCAACGATGGCCCGGCGTTCCTCGAACATACGCAGGATATGGTCCGGCGTTCCCCACACGGCCGCCTGCATGAACGCCGAAACGATCCCGTCCATTCCGATCTCTTTCGCCAGCGCGATCTTCTGCGCGTAGGCGTCATAGCCTTTGACCGTGCTGAAGTGCTCCCCAAGCAACTCGTAGTGGTAGAAATTGCTTTCGACGAACTTGCCCATGTACTGACGGGCCTTGTCTTCGGCACCATCCATGGTGGGCGTGCAGATGCAGAAATCGGCCAGCAGAGGCGGCAGTTCCGGACCACCATGAAGCTGGCGGATCAGGTCACGGTGCTTCTGGATCGCCGGCATCCGCATCGGCCAGGGCCGGTCGGCGAACATCACCATCCGCGCGTTCAGTTTCGCCGCCGAGACAACAGAATCATCCGACGACGCCACGGCGTAAACACGCCCGTCGATCGGCTTGTACGGCCGCGGGCGAAGCTCCGTGCGCGGCTGCTTGTAGAACTTGCCGTCACCCTCGATGAAACCGGTGCGCAGCGCATCGACGATCATCGCCGCGGCTTCATCGAAGCGCTCACGGGATTCATCCATCGTGCCGCGAAAGGCGTGGAACTCGCGCCGCGCCAGCCCGCGGCCCATGCCCAGCCGCAGCCGTCCCTTGCTGAGCAGATCGACCATGATCGCCCGTTCGGCGACACGCAGCGGATCGTTCCAGGGCAGGATCACCGCCGCCGTTCCCAGATCGATGTTCGGGCAAACCGAGGCCAGATGGGCCATCAGTTGCAGATTGTCCGGGCAAAACGAGTAGTCGTTGAAGTGATGCTCCACCGCCCAAAGCGCGTCGAATCCGCTATCCGCGGCCAGGCGAGCCAGTCTGATTTCCTCGTCCCACACCTGCTCATCCGACACGCCCGTCCAGCCGTAGCTGGCGAACACCATCTGCAATCCGACGTCCATTGCGTCCTCCTTGTCCATTTCCCCGGGCATGCTTCCACGGTCCCGCCCCGCCGGCAAATTTGGCCGCGATCCGGACCTCGGGCTAAGCTACGCGAATCGACGGAGGACGCAGGCATGGCGCTGAAACGCATGGTGCTGGAAATCGGCATGGGCACCGATATCAGGGGCGCCGATCCAACAAAGGCCGCGGTGCGGGCACTGCGCGACGCGCTCTGGCACAACTCGCTGAACGTCGCCAACGCGCTCGGCCTGGACACGGATTCCATGCAGGTGGAAGTCACCATCGGCGTGCCGCACCCGGAGAAGGTGAACAAGCAGGAGGTGCTCGCCATCCTGCCGCACGGCACGGGCACCGTCACCGTGGTGGATGGCGGCCTGGAAATCCCGAACGACGAGGGCACCAACTCCACCCTGATCGCCAATGCCGCCGCGGTGGTCTGGCTCGACGTCGCCTAAGAGGGAAAAACAACAATGGCACGCAAGCGCGTCATCCTGGAACTTGGCACCGGCAACGACCTGCATGGCGGGGACTACACCAAGGCGGCCCTCCGCGCGGTGCAGGATGCCCTTCATCATTCGTCCCTGATGATGCTCCGGTCGCTGGGCATCGATTCGAAGACCCAAATGTTCGTAGAGGTCACGATCGGCGTTCAGCAGCCCGACAGGGTCGATACCGAAGCGGTCAAGGCCAGCCTGCCGCACGGGATCGTTACGGTGAAGGCTGTCAAAGGCGGATTGGACGTCATCGACCCCGACCGCGGCGACAACGCGGTGATCGCGTCGGCGGCCGTCGCGGTCCGGCTGGAACTGCCCTGAAGCGGTTTCAGGGGGCGCAGTTCAAGGCGTCGGGGCACGGCACCGTCAGAGGCCGAAGGGCAGACGTCCTTCCTTATATCCGTTCTCGTCGAAATGCTGCTGACCGGATTCCAGATGGCCTTTCCGAACATAATCGGCGACGCCGGGGTTCTCGGCCAGGTAGTAGCGCTCATCTACGCGGATCGGGAACGGCATGCGGCCCTCGAAATAACCGTCATTGATGAAATGCGATTTTGCGGATGCGACGATCCCATTGCTGACCGCTTCCGCGATGTCCTGATAGCGCTCCAGATACCATCCTTCATCGACGTTTACGTCAGCGATCAGCTGCCTGATCATTTGCACCAGGTTCTCGTAGGTGCAACTCACCATCAATTCGCCTTTGATATTCGATATGGTGACATACGACTTAACTACCTCGAACGGCGGCAGATACTTCACCAGTCCACTCCATGTGTTTGGCGCACTTATCCGCGAAGGGACGCCATCACGCAATAATGTTCCGGTAAAAGTTTGATAATGGAATATTTCAAAATCGACGCCGTATGACGATCGTCCTGCGTCAGCCTTCAGGCGCTGCCGACGGTCCGCCCGGCGCGATCTGATGGGACGTGGCGACGAGCGCCCCCGCCTACTGGCCCGGCGGCCTCAACGGTCGCCGCCCGGCGGGCTCCATCATCACCGCCCGGCGGGCTCCACCGTCACCGCCCGGAGGTCTTCACCGTCATGGCCCGGCGATAGTCCGGGCCATCTGAACCCATACCGTGCCGCGTCTTGGCCCGGACGGGCGCCGGGCCATGGCGCGGAAGCGGGCCTTCATTTCACCGGTCGGGCCGCTTGGTATAATTCCTTGTCCGATCGCATGGTTCGCGCACTTTCGACGTTCCGCCCAGCGCGATCATCCCCTATCGGCCGCGCCAGACCGGTTTCCGCTTCTCGACGTAGGCCCGTATCCCCTCGACCCTGTCCTCGCTGCTGTAGGGACTGATGCCCTCATTCAGCCGGAGTGCTGCGGGGACAGGCAGTCCGTTTGACCGGATCGCCGTTTCCTTCATCCGCCGCAGCGATACCGGCGCGTTTTCACAAATCGCTTCGGCCATGCGCAGCGCCTCGTTTAGCGCTTCGCCGCGCGGGACAACGCGGTTCACCAGGCCCCAGCGCCGCGCCTCCTCGGTGCCGATATATTCGCCGAGGTACAGCATTTCATACGCTATCCCGGACGGTATCATTCGCGGCAGCATCACGTTGGCGAAGTGAGCGCCCTTGCCGCGTTTGGCTTCCGGCAGACCGAGCAGCGCGTGTTCGGCCGCGACACGCATATCGCAGGCCAGGGCGAGTTCCAGGCCGCCCGCGACGGCCGATCCGTTCAGCGCCGCGATGGTGGGCTTGATGGTCTCATAGACGACTTCAAATACGTATCGCTGCACGCGCGACAGCAGCGGCTGGAACGGCTTGCCCGCCGCATCCTCCTGCGCGCGCGCCTTCAGGTCGGCTCCGGCACAGAAGGCGCGGTCGCCGACGGATGTCAGCACGATCGCCCGCACGTCGGGATCGGCGCCTGCTTCGACGAAAGCCTCGATCAGCGCGTCGGACAATTCGGGTGACAGCGCGTTCATCCGCTCCGGCCGGTTGATCGTCAGCACCAGGATATGTCCGCGCGTCTCCGACAGCAGGATCGGGCCGGTTTCCGTCATGGTTGTCTCCCCCAAAATATATGGCCGGCACGATAACCGAGGTTCCGGTCCATGGACATGGCGGCGGTCGATGGACAGTATGCGCGCCGCTTAGATTGGAAGGAGTGACTGTCGGATGCCGACCCAGATCGCCACGCAGGATGCGTTGCAAGCCCTGTTCCATCCGCGGGCCGTGGCCGTGATCGGTGCGTCCGACGACACGACGAAGCACGGCTATATCGTGCTGACCAACGTGCGCGACACGGGGTTTCGCGGCGGAATCTATGGCATCAGCCGGCGATTGAAGGACGTCGATGGCATCCCGTGCTTTCCGGACCTGGCTTCGCTGCCGGAGCCGGTCGATACCGCGTTCCTGGCGATCCCGGCTGAAGCCGCGGTGCAGGCGGTGCGCGAGTGCGCCCGGGCCGGGATGAAGGCGGTCATCGTTGGATCGGCCGGCTATGCCGAGAGCCTGGACGCCGGCGGCGAAGCGCGCCAGCGGGAACTGCAACGGATCGCGCAGCAAGAGGGTATCCGCATCGTCGGACCGAACTGCAACGGCGTGTATAACGCGCATCATCCGTTGTCCGTCGGCTTCAACACCTCCCACGCCAAGCGGCAGAACCCGGGCGGCATCTCCATTTTCTCGCATAGCGGCGCGCTGTTCGATGCGATGGCGGGCCGGCTGGCGATGCTGGGGGCCGGGCTATCGCTGTTCGCCTCAGCCGGCAATGAAGCCGACATGTCGGTGCTGGATTATATGGAATACGGCATCAGCCATGCGCCGACGCGGGTCATCGCGCTGCTGATCGACAGCCTGGACGATGGCCCGCGTTTCCGCCGGCTGGCTCTCGCCGCGCATGCGGCGGGCAAGCATGTCGTGGCGTTGAAGATCGGCGGGTCGGAGGCTGGGGCGGCGGCAGCGGTCGCGCACTCATCCCGCATGGCGGGGGATGACGCCTCCTATCACGCGCTGTTCGCCGCCAGCGGCGTGGCGACCGTGAAGACGCTGGAAGGGCTGATGACCGCCGCCGCCTTGCTGGACAAATACGGAAGCTGCCCCGGCAAGCTGGGTTCGCTGTCCACCTCGGGCGCGGGGGCGTCGCTGATCGCCGACCGGTGCGAGGCGCTGGGGGTTCCGCTTGCCGAGCTGAGCGAAGAAACCCACGCGGCGATCGATTCCCAAAAGATGTTTTCGCGGATCGGCAATCCGCTGGACATGGGGATCTTCGGCGGAATGCGCCGGTCGGGCGACGTGCCCAGCCTGCTGATGGGCGATCCCGAAGTATCGGTGGGCTTGGCTCTGGTGCACTCGATGAACCCGTGGCAGGGCGATCCGTACCGCGCGGCGATGGGCCAGGCGCGGGAAAGTTCCGGCAAGCCGCTGCTGGTGGTGACGCCGGGCGGCATGCCGGAAGCGGAACGGGAGACCTATGCCGCGCGCGGGATCGATGTGTTCACCGAGACCGACATCCTGCTGGAGGGTATCGGCGCCCTGATGACCGCGCCACCCGAACCCATCCCCGCTATTGCCTCCTCATCCGCCCCTGCCCTGCCCGCCCGCCAGCTGACGGAACCGGAAAGCCTGCGCCTGCTGGCCGCGTATGGCGTGCAGACCGTGCCGACGGTGGAATGCGAGTCGGCGGCCGATGCGGTCGCGGCGGCGGCGCGACTGGGGTACCCCGTGGTGCTGAAGGGCGTCGCCGATGGCGTGGCACACAAGAGCGACCTGGGACTGGTGCATGTCGGCCTGCGCGATGCGGACGCCGTGGCACAGGCCTATGCGGCGGTGGGATGCCCCAAAGTGATCCTGCAAGCCATGATCGGCGGCAGCCTGGAGGCCATTGCCGGCGTGACGCGGGCGGACGGCGTCGGCCTGGTGCTGATCGCCGGGCTGGGCGGCATCTTCGCCGAGGCTCTGCACGACGTCGTCACCGTTCCCCTGCCCATCAGCCGCGCGTTCATCGAAGCCGCATTGGACAAAGGCAGCCTTGGCCGCGTGCTGGCCAGCCCGCGATGGAAATACCCTGGCGCGGGAGCCGCCTTCGTCGATCTGCTGATGGGCCTGCAGGCCGCGGCCCTAGCGATCGGTGACAGGTTGCAAGCCATCGACATCAACCCCGTCATCCTGGGCGAGGCCGGCGCCATCGCCGTCGATGCTCTGGTCATCCCACGGCCATGAGCGGGCGCTTTACCGTCACCTACCATGTGCGCGCCGCCGCGGCGGACATCGAGGCGCGCGCGCAAGGGATCGCCGTCGAGCAAAGCGTCGAGATGCCGCTGGCCGCGATCGACGACGAAACGGTGCTGTCGGACATCGTCGGCTCAGTCGAGGGGATCGACGACCTGGGCGACGGCGTGTTCGCGGTGCGGATCGGCCTGGCGACCGCGACTGTCGGCCAAGATGCCGGTCAGTTCCTGAACATGGTGTTCGGCAATACCTCTCTGCACGACGACGTCGTGTTGAAGGACATCGCGGTGCCCGAAGCCCTGGTCGAGCTGTTGGGCGGCCCCCGGCACGGGATCGCCGAATTGCGCCGCCGGCTGAAGCTGCACGGGCGGGCCTTGACCGGGTCTGCGCTGAAGCCACAGGGACTGCCGGCTGACAGCCTGGGGTTGCTGGCGGAACACCTGGCTCGCGGCGGGCTGGATTTCATCAAGGACGACCATGGCCTGGCGGATCAGCATTATTCCCGGTTCGCCGAGCGGGTCAGCGCCTGCGCGGCGGGGGTGGCGCGTGGGGTGCGCTCCACCGGGCATCCGACGCGGTATGTGCCAAGCCTGACGGGGAACCTGGATCAGATGCGTGCGCAGGCGGCTCTGGCCCGGGACGAGGGCCTGGACTGCGTGATGCTGGCGCCGATGGTTTGCGGATTTCCCACCATGCAGGCGCTGGTGCGCGAATTCCCCGGCATGGCGTTCTTCGCGCATCCCAGCCTGGGCGGCGCGGCGCGGATCGCGCCCGAGTTGCTCATCGGCGGCCTGTTCCGGCTGATGGGCGCGGATGCGGTGATCTTTCCCAGTTTCGGCGGGCGGTTCGGCTATTCGCGCGATACCTGCCGTCATCTGGCCGGAAATGCGCGCCGGACAGACGATGGGATGAAGGGAGCCCTGCCCGTACCGGCCGGGGGGATGACGCTCGAGCGAACCAAGGAGATCCTCGATTTCTATGGCGAGGACACAATGCTGCTGATCGGCGGCAACCTACTGATGGCGCGCGACCGGATTACCGAGGAAACCGAACGCTTCACTCGCGCGGTGGCAGAGCACAATCTCGCCTAGATCATCGAAGGATCTCGCGTAGACCGGTCAGAAGGATGACGCTCTCCCAGGGGATGTCGCTCCCCTTGGGGATGCGTTTCCGCCGGGATGGCATGCCCGTGGAGACGTTCCCTTCAGCGCGATCATGCTCTAGGATAATACCCATGGACATAGAGCAGCCCCCGCTTTTTCGTGCCGCGAAGGAAGGCTTCCGCTGGGAAGCCGTGGCGCACCAACCGTACAAGCAGGACGGCAGCGTGCCGTTCAAGGACATCTCCCGCCAGGTATTGTTCCACGAG